>CAZWDH010000044.1:0-30068 GCA_964632865.1 uncultured Nitrospiraceae bacterium | reverse complement strand
AGTGCTGCCCAAGGCCTTCAAACCCATCCTTGCCCATGCGCGCAAGAAGAAGGTCAACATCGCGCTGGAGAACTATTTCGAAACTTGCCTGCAGGGACTCGACACCTTCGAGGCCATGTTCGCGGCGATCCCGGACAAGAACTTCGGCCTCAACTATGACCCTTCCCACCTCTTCCACCAGGAATGCGATCACCTCATTCCCGTGGCCCAGTTCAAGGATCGCATCTTCCACACGCATGCCAAGGATACGCTGGTAGACAAGGCCAAACGCGCCCGCGTCGGCGTCTACGCCAAAGGCTGGTGGCGCTACGTCATCCCCGGCTTCGGCAACATCAACTGGGGCGAATACGTCAGCCACCTCCGTGCCAACGGCTACGACGGCGTCATGAGCATCGAGCACGAGGACGATACTCAGACTCGTGAAGAAGGCTTCATGCGTGGCGCCTGGTTCCTCGAACAATTCTGCTGACGATATCTCGAAGCCATTTCGTGCACTGCCCTAGCCGGAACATGCGCGGTGAATCCGCGCCGTTTAATGGTCGTGAAAATGTCGTCGAAGTAACAGAAATTCGTGCTTAGAGACCGTTCGTGTCCATTCCTGAACATCGGCAGCCTGTAGCAAATCCTCGTTAAGTGCAAACTGACACGTCGCTTGCACAATTCCTGCAACGTGGCACGCGGATTGCTTGCTCATCCTCGGGAGCGAACGGGCACCAGCATTCCGGTCAAAGGACCCAGACGCGCGGTTAGCAGTTCAACGTCCAGACAGGCTGAGCAACAATGGTACGAATGCAATATCGTAAACAAGATGCTGCACCAATCTTTGAATTCGGGGGTAGGGCATGAAGACCGTCGCGCGAATACGCTGTGCGCTGATCCTGTCCGCAATGCTGATCGCGTTCGTCGCCTGTGAGTCCAGCTTGAACGAAATCAAATCCGCCCTGCTCTCCCAGTTCGACTCATTGGACATCGACAACAGCAACGGGCTTTCCTTCGCGGAGGCGAAGAACGGTCGCTCGGATCTGACGGAATCGCAGTTTGAAAGCCTTGATGCGAACGGCGACAACACGCTGTCCCGCGCCGAACTGGGTGCTCCGACGCCACGTGAGGACACTGCCGTCATAACGATCAGTTATTCGCTTCAGACGCTGGACGTTGGATCCACGGAGCAATTCGAAGCAACGTCGACGGATGCCAGGGACAAATCCTTTGCGTGGTCTTCAGGCGACGAAACGATAGCCCTCGTGTCGGACACCGGCTTGGTGTTGGGTGTATCGAGCGGTACCACTACCATCCGGGCTGTCGGGAAGGCAAGCGGCGGCAGGGGCTCGGTCGAGGCGACCTTCGTATCGCCGAATGCATCGCTGCCGCTTTGGAACGGCGAACTCGGATGGAGCGGATCGTCAGGCACCCTCGATACTTCTCGTCCGTTTCGGGGAAGCGCATGTTTCGAAGGCTACCCTGGCATGAATCGTCCTGCCCAGGTGAATCTCAAGGAATACCCCAGTCTGAACGCCAACATCTCGTCATACGAGGAGATCTGGCTATTCGCAGCCACCAGCGAAGCGGGCGATTCGTTCCGCGTTACGCTCTACGGAAACGGCTTTGCCTCCAACAGCGTTTTCATCGAAGACTACGTTGAAGGCGGCGTTCTGGACCCCAACTGGCGTCTCGCGCGAATACCCATCGCGGACCTCGTAACGGAGGAGTTCAGGCTTGAGAAAGTCGGCCAACTCGCGTTCGATCCCGATGCCGCGACAGAAGGCCACAGCGTGTTCGTGGACGAGGTATGGGCCGTCGGGGCGGAAGCTCTGGATTCGGACGACGTGCCACTCTTGGGGCCTGTTAAAGATATCCAATTCGGCAACGTGGCCGTGCACTCGTCGGCAAAACGGCGACTGACCCTTTCGAACATTGGAAGTGCAACGCTCACAATTAAAAAGGCAGCGATTTCGGGCCTTCACAAGGACGAGTTCGCCGTCGAACCAGGCCCATTCACCATCGAACCCGGCGCTTCCCGCAAGATCCAGGTCGAGTTCGCTCCGAAAGCGGTCCTGACCAAGGCGACGGGGGATAAGACCGCGACATTGTTGCTCGTGCACGACTACACGCCGCTGGGTTCGAGTCTAGCCGTATCGCTGTTCGGCCGGGCCGTTTCCCCGGCCATCTCCGTCTCCCGTGATGCCTTGGACTTTGGCGCGGTCGCGGACGGCTCGTCGGCGATGCGTTCGCTTGTGGTCTCCAACCCAGGTAACGGTACGCTGCACGTATCGAGTGTCAGCACCACTCATCCGTCATTCGTGGCTACCCCATCCTCGTTCGATCTCGCGCCCGACGCAGATCAAACAGTAAGCGTCACGTTTACATCCTCTACCGCCACAAGCCTTCGCGAAGAGCTCGCCATTTCATCCAACGCCGTGGACTCCGAATTGGTGACAGTTGATCTGGAAGCCACGGGGCTTTCCGCAGCAGGAACCGGCGCACTTCCCGTGGACACCGAAAACGTCACCTCCTCGAACATTACGCTGACGTGGCCTAAGCTCAGCAATGTCGATTTGGTCAAGGTCTATCTGAGCCCCGAGCCATTCATCTCGGGATCGGCTCCTCCTGCGGCCCAGATCCTCCTCGACACCCTGCCCGGCAACGCCACCACGTATACGGCAAGTGATCTTGCCCCGTCCGTCGATGCCTTCTTCCAAGTTATTGCGCTGGACGATCAAGGTGTCGTCATGGCGCAGGGTACTGCTCATGGTCGAACCGTCGGCGGACCACGCGCTGAGCTGGACGGTGTCGCAAGGCAGGTTTGTCTGGTCGCCCCGTCGATTCTTTGCGTCGTGCTCACGAACGAGCACGTGCACTCGTTCAGCGAAGGCGCCGACAGCCATGACCAGGGAATCGATGAAATTGTCGGAGAGACCGGTGCCGAATTTCAGGCCGGCCCATGGACCGTGACACGCGCGAATGGCGACAGCATCAACGTAACGGCCGTCCACAGGCTCACGTCGCCAATCGGCGAATACTACTACGAGGCGGGCTACGGAAACCGAACATGGAACAACTTCGTAGACGTCGACCACGAGTTGTACCTGGTCCTGGACGAACCGGTTGGCAGTCCGGAAGTTCTGACCGTCACGGGTCCCACGGTGGACTATGAGTTCATGACTCAGGACTTCCAGCGTATATCACGACAGGCAGCCGTCGGTTTTGTCCTTCCATTCAGCGATCGCTATTTGGAGACACTCGCCATTCAAGTCAATCAGGTTGGCTACTCCCCTCGCGCCAAGGAACGTTACGCCTACGTTTCCGGTTGGATGGGGGATGGCGGTCCGTTACCGCTGAATGGAATGCCTGCGACCGCAGAAGTGCTGATCGAGCCCGTGGATGCTTTTGAGCCGCGCCAATCCACCCTGACAGGGTTGCCCATCGCACTGCGCTCGCCACTTGATGAGAGCGCCGGGACGGAGGTTCGACAAATCGACCTCGCTAATCTCCCCGCCGCGGAAGGAACCGTTTACCGGGTTCGCGTTCCCGAAGTCGGCGTTTCGTGGCCAACTCAAGTCAGCGAAACGGCCGTTTTCAAAGCGTTCTACACCGTAGCCCGCGGTCTCTTTCACAATCGGTGGGCCGGTGAACTCCGCCCCGATCTTACGGAATGGTCGCGCCCCACCGACCACGTCGTCGCATTTGCCGGTGAGAACGATGATCCCTGGACCTTCTTTCCTCGAGATACGCCGCTCACAGACCCCTTCTTCCTGGCCGGAGGTCATCATGACGCCGGCGATTTCGACATTCGCCCATTCCACGGCTTGGTCGGCGAGGTGCTGCTTAATGCCTTCGAATCCAACGCCTCCGTCTTCACTGACGGTCAGCTTACGATTCCCGAAAGCGGCAATGGCATCCCCGACCTACTCGACGAAGCGCTATGGAGTCTGGCCGCCTGGGAGCAACTCCAGGAGGTTTCCGGCGAAAACCAGGGCGGTATCCGTATGGGTGTAGAATCCTGGTCCCATCCAGGCATATATTTCGCAAACGAGGACCCACTCCCTTACTTCACCCTTTCGGTAAACGCCATTCATACGGCGCGCGTTGCGGGTCTCTTCGCGCAAGCCTCGAGACTCGTCGAACCGTACGATCAAACCAAAGCAGATGAACTGTTGAATCGCGCGATTGCCGCCTACGACTACGCCGTGGCTGCAGGAATCGACGAAACGGCTGGCGGCCCGATTCTGTACGCGGCAGGTGAACTTTACCGTGTCACCGGCGAGCCACGATACCGGGAAATGGCGTCGCAGGCATGGGACTCGAACTACGTGGGCTGGGGAATCTGGGACCGCGAGATCCCGTATACCGCTCCTTCGGTCGATAATCCTCAACCTATTGTGCCTGACCACATCGTGGGTATCTTGGGAAGTCAAGAGCCAATCCTCGGGTTGTACGACGCCTATATCGCCGACTTCGGTCGCATCGTCGAACGCGACCCCGTTGAAGCCTATCACGCTTTCAGAAATGGACGACCACCAACAATCATGCCGAATTGGGGAAAAGGCACGACCGTTGGCCAGTACCTGCGTACCCTCTACGCGGCGCGGCAATTGCTCGATCTCAGCAAAAAAGAAAAGCAAATGCTGCTCAATAAGATAAGCCTCAGCGCTGACTACGTTCTCGGATGCAACCCGCTCGGGCGATGCTGGATAACCGGCCTCGGTTCTCGCCCCCCACAAGATCCGCTTCACACGGACTCCCTCGCGTTTATGGCCGAAGGCATGCCTCCAATTCCGGGGATTCCCGTCTATGGTCCTGTCCCGGAAGTACCGTCTCACGGAAACGCGATCTACAGCGTGAGACTCGCCTACCCGGCCTATCCGGAACGGCCGCTGATGCGCCGCTATGCGGACGTCCACTACGTCGTTAGGTGCAGTGAATTCACAGTGTGGGAAACGCAGATCGAGCAAACCAGATTATTCTCACAACTTCTTGACCACCCCCTCGCACCGCCCGAATCCTGGCTTCCGGGAGGAACCGAACACCGAAATCCACGCGCTCCAAGAGAGAGCGCCACGGCCAATCAATGACTCGTACTTGGTCAAGCGATCTCCTCACATTAGTATGGCCAATGGTATTGCCCCGCCTACACGGTGTCGCTGCCACACGATCATGAGCATCGAGCCCGGACCCGCGAAGAAGGCTTCATGCGCGGCGCCTGGTTCCTCGAACAATTCTGCTGAACCGCAGAACCCCATTGCACCGTTCAGTCTGCGCTGCCGCGCATTTTGGTGTAGGCGTCCCGCCTGCATCCCGGTGGCCGAGGGCTTGTTCTGCCTTTCCAATAACTTGCGAATGTTGCAATGCGCATACTTGTTGTTGTCGTGACAGGTTCGCCCGAAGCTCGGGAGAAGGTCGATGTTCCCGGTTGACAGTCACCGTATGCTTACACTATTCTTGCCATAGGTGCATATGCTTGCGACAAGCCGCCGCTACGGGCGGCACATCCGGGGGCGCGGGTTGTCCCGGGAAAGCGGGGTTGCGGTATGGAAACCGTGTATCTGGTATTTGCGGGCGCGGGGACCACGGTTCTCGTTATCCAGTTCATCCTGACCCTTATCGGGCTGGATTCCGGCCACGATTTCGACGTGGCACATGCCGACGTGGGCGGTGAAGTCGTGGACGTTTCCGGCGATCACGATCTGGACAGCCACGTGGATGGGCACGGACATGCCCACGAAGCCGGTTCGCCATTCCTGAGTATGCTGAGCATACGCGCCCTCACCGCCGCAGCCGCCTTCTTTGGGCTGGGCGGTCTGGCCGCTAACAGCGTGGGGCTTTCCGCGCTGATCAGTCTTCCTGTTGCCGTCGTCGCCGGATTCTTCGCCATGTATATCGTCGCATGGATCATGCGCGTCCTCTATGGCCTTCGAACCGAAGGCAACGTCTATATCGAATGCGCCTTGGGTAGTCACGGCACCGTGTATCTGGCAATCCCGGGCGAAGATTCGGGCATTGGCAAAGTGTTGGTCAACGTACAGGACCGCACGATGGAGTATGACGCGCGAAGCACGCGCGGGCCATTGGCCACGGGGACGCCGGTGGTGGTAGTGGATATCGTCGACTCAAACACGCTTCAGGTAGAACCGGTCGAACGCATTGAAGGGAACTAACCATGGAACTCCCACTGATTCTTATTGCAACGGTCCTCGTGGTCGGTATCGGTTTCTTGAGTCTGATTCTGCTCATCGCCAGCCGGTATAAGCGCTGCCCGAGTAACCGTGTCCTCGTCATCTACGGTAAGGTCCGCACGGGCGATGCCGCCAAGTGCATCCACGGCGGCGCGGCATTCGTGATTCCGTTGCTTCAAGAACACGCCTACCTGAGCCTCGAACCCATCCAAATCGAAATACCCTTGAAAGACGCCCTCTCCGTCGAGAATATCCGCGTCAACGTGCCGAGTGTGTTTACCGTGGCCATCGGCACCCAGCGCGAATTCATGCAGAACGCGGCCATCCGCCTGCTCGGTCTCAACACAGTGCAGGTCAAGAAGCAGGCCGAAGACATCATTCTCGGGCAATTACGCCAGGTGATCGCGTCCATGAGCATCCAGGAAATCAACCGCGACCGCGAAAAATTCCTCCACAACATTCAGAATTCGTTGGAGCAGGAGTTGCGCAAGATCGGTCTCGTACTCATCAACGTGAATATCACCGACATCACGGACGAATCCGGATACATTGAGGCCATCGGACAGAAAGCCGCGTCTCAGGCCGTACAGCAAGCCCGAGGCGACGTTGCCGACGAAGTGAAGCAGGGCGAAATTCACGTGGCCATGGCCGAACGCGACAAGGAAATCCAAGTCGCCAACGCCACGAAACAGCGCAACATTGGTATCCGCGAAGCCCAGCGCGAACAGGCCGTGCGGGTCGCGGAATTGAACAAGGAACAGCAGGTCGGCGAGCAGGAAGCCGCCTTCCAGCGGGAAGTGTTGGTCAAGAACGCCGAACAGGCGAAGCGTACTTCCGTGGCCGAAGCCGAAGCAATCGCCGTCCGCGGCGAGAAAGAGGCGGAACGCAACCGCCGTGTCTCCGTTGCCCAGGCGGAAGCCGAAGCCGTTTCGGGCGAAAACCTGTCCCAGGCCTCCATCGCCGCGTCGGAAGCCGAGTTGCAGGTGAAGCGCGCCGAGGCCTACCAGATCGGTGAAACCAAGCGCCGCGAAGCCGAGGCCGCCGTGCTCGAAGCCCAGAACAAGGCCATGGCCAAGGCTGCCCTCGCCGAGGCCGAACTGGTCGAGGCCCAGCGCCGCGCCGAACTCGAAGCCCCCGCCAAGGCGCAGAAAGCGCAAACCATCGTCGAGGCCGAGGCCGAAGCTGAGAAGCGCCGTATCGAGGCCGAAGGTGAAGCCAAAGCCATCTTCGCCAAACTCGACGCCGAAGCCCGCGGCCAATACGAGATCCTCGCCAAGAAGGGTGAAGGACTCAAACGCATCGTCGATTCCTGCGGCGGCAGCCACGAAGCTTTCCAGATGCTCATGCTCGAGCATCTCGACAACCTCGCCGAGACGGCGGCCACCGCCATCTCCAACATCAAGTTCGACAAAGTCATCGTCTGGGAAGGCGGCGGTCCCAACGGCGGCAGCACCGCCAACTTCATCCAGGGCATGGCCCGTACCCTGCCGCCCATGCTCCAGGTCATGCGCGACATCGGCGGCGTCGAACTCCCCGAGTCCCTCATCAAGCTCACCACCGAAGCCACCGAAGGCAACGGAAAATCCGCCGGCGACGGAGCCCAAGCCAAAGCCACCGCCGCCACCCCGCCGCCTCCTCCCCCCGCGAAAAGGCCCGAGGAGAAGTAGAGGGACGACCGTGCAACGGCAACCAGAAATGGTACCTATGGAGTGCGGTCGCTCGCGACTGCTTTGGTTCAAGCCCCTTTTTGATAGACCTAAGAAGGACGAGCGGCGCCGAGCCCGTACGAAACCAAACCTTTGCCTGCCGCAAAGCCGCAGGCAAGCCTGCTCGGTCAATGCATTCTAAAGAGGCTGCACAATACAAATCGCCCCGGCAAATCGATGTAACGTGAGTCAGTTATATGTCTACCGACACCAGCCAACGCGTGTTCAGGCAAAAGCTCGCCTACCGTTGGCTCGTCCCGACGTTGACCTTCTGCTCGCTTGTCGTCGCGATCGCGACGACGTGCCTGCTTCTAGTTGAATCGAACTCCCGGATTGTCGCAAACCTGTGCATTTGTGCGTGGCTTATCGTTCTCGTCTACGGCAAGCCGAGTCTGACAGTCTTCACCACGATTGCCGTGTGTGAAGACGGAATCCAAATTCACTGGCTCAGGGGGAGTCGATACATCCCCTTTCAAGACGTGGTATCCATCGACGTCCAACGAGCGCGCAGACGGCTCACAATACGCACTCACCTCGACGTGATCTACATCACGCCCAGCTATCGCGATGTCGGTGACCTGATCGACCTCCTGGAGATCAAGATCCACACGCATCTCGAAGTGGTGCCTGCGAAACCGAAAGAGAAGCCCGAACGAACTGGCGCGGTCGTACTACCTCGCACATTCCGTAGAAGCCGACGGCTTCGAGTGCGAACGTTTCTCGGGGTCTTCGTTTACCTGATTCCCGCGGCAGCGCTGACGTGGTTTGCCGTTGAATCATCCAGCCTCTCGCTATTCACCGTGGCGGCAGTATTCTGGTTCTTTGCCACTTTCACGCTGCGGGACCTACTTCTTCTGCCCAGTAAGTTGGTGGTGGACCAAAGCGCCATCACGTACACAGGTATCCTGGGGACGACGCGAATACGATACGAAGATGTGGTAGAGATTGCGGTGACGCTTCGCGTTGGACTCGGCGGGTCTTATGACTTTCCGTATAGACAATTAGCGGAGTTCGGCGCCACGGACAAACGCGGTTGGAGACGTCTGACCGTCCGCTCGGACAGTAGTCGAGTAATTTGCTCTGACACATTTGAGGGATTCGACGAGACCGTAGACCTCGTGCTTGAACGTGTGCCACAAGGTGCCCTCGATGGATCGGCGTCAACGGAATTTGAATGTAGTCTATTCTATCGAAATACGTTTTGGCTCTGCTTTATCTTCTTCTCTGGAATCCTGATCTGGGCCGTCGTATCCGGCCTGACGCAAGATCACAATGATGACTTCTACGGGGAAGTTGTCTTTCCTATTGCGGGTTTCGGCGCATTCGCGTTATTCGCTCTATTCGGCGCGCTTGAGCTGAGTGCACGAGTTTATTTAGAGGATGGTCGAATCGTCGTATGCAATTGGCGTGGCGGTGCCGTCATCCCATATGGCCAAATCGTGCGTGTGGAAAGATGCCAACCTTGGTACGACGAAGAGCGGGTAATCATCACTTACGCGGGCGGCCGTCTCACGATTCCTGGGCAGCTCAACCGCTACGATGATTTCCTGAGTCGACTCGACGAATTTGTACCCGTCAGGTGGAGAGGAGAGGATGAGGTCCACTTACCACTATCCTGGAACACTCGCGGGTGGATTTCTCCTCTCCTCTATTTTCTGTGCGGCCTATTCTTCGCAGGGATAGCGGCCGGTCCACTTCTGGTGTCTTTCCGGGAAAGTGGGGCGACAGGGGAGGCCATCCTCTATTTTGCTGGTTTCGCTGGAGGTCTGGGTGGGATATGGTTTTCGCTATACCAATTGTTAAGACATCCGCTTAAGGTGACGTTCTTCCGCGAAGAATTGAAAATGACCATGGCGTGGATTGTTTACCGTTTTTCTCCGCATCAAATTGAACGGGTTCAGCTCAAAGAATCTCGGGAACGGAATATTACGCGACGCCAAGTGTGGATACAGATCGCCGGAAAGACGTATGTGTTGTCCGAGGCTTTCAGCCCGGTTTCACTCGTGCCCGTCTACAAACTCCTCTGCAAAACCTACTGGCCCGAAGGCTACCGCGACCCCGAAGGGAGCGCGATTGCGGGACGAACCACCAGCGATTCGAAAGAGTAGATGAACGCGATCCCAGTTCGGGCGGGCGTGGTTAGCCCGGAACGTACGCCACAGACTACGGGAGCCTCTTCACACCAACGGTGTGACGCAACCCTAGCCAGGGGCGAAGCCCCTGGAAAACGTTACCCCAGGGAACAAGCCCTGAAGGGGCGGTGCAACCTCCCAACCGCTACTCCGCCCGCACGGGCGCCCATCGTTGATTCCGGCGGAGCACGAGGATACCCGACGCGATCAACACCACCATCGCCACCGGCCAGCCGCGCAGCGGCACCGACGGCGTATCCCCAGCGTCGTAGGGATTCGTACCCACGAGATCTTCAAACTCATCGCTGTACCCGTCGTCATCCGAATCAAGATCGAGGTAATTCGGGATCAGATCCCCGTCGGGGTCGAGCCCTTCCGGCGCGGTGAATTCATCGGCATCCAGGAGCGTGTCGCCGTCGCTATCCGTGTCCTGGTAATTCTGTAACCCATCCCCGTCGACGTCTTCCAGACCTTCCGTCGTGTCCGGGATCCCGTCGCCGTCCTGATCCGTCGTCGAAAGATAGCCGTGCACCGTGATCGTCCAACTCGTCAGCGAACCCGTGCTGCCAGCCCCGTTATCCGAAACATTGAGCGTCCAAGTCCCGTTCGGGTCTTCGCCCATATGCGCAACGGACGTGAAGGTCCAGCTACTGAAATTGGCGTTGCTGTCAAAAGGGCGCTGGGCCGCGAGGGTCGATACCATACCGCTCGGCGACGTCAGCGTGATCTTAAGTTGGCCCCGCGACGGGTGCGTCACATTCGCCACGACTTCGACATGTTCCGTCACAAAGTTCGCCGCGCCCGCAACAGCCAGCCCGCGTGAAACTCCCGCCGGCGTATTATCCGGGATAGCAGTGGCGACCGCCTCCGTATTGGTCAACGGCGTCGCCTCCGCGGGCACGTTGTACCACGTCGAAGCCGCGGTCACCGCAGCCGAGGCATCGATCCGTCCGTATCCGTAGGTATGGTTGAAAGTCAGACCGGCACCGTTTGTCTGCCAATCCGGATTTCCCGCATCAATCTGCGTGGAAGTTTCCGCCAGGATGTGTTGCACGTCCCGCCAGCCGAGGAATGGATTCTCCTCCAACATCAGTGCGACGATCCCGGACACCAGCGGCGTCGCGGATGAGGTTCCCCCAAAGTTCGACGTGTAGCCATTCGCTATCGTCGTTGTCGTGATTCCCGCATTCGTCCATCCCGAAGGAGAGTTCACCAGTAAGGACGCCCCGCTTTCGCTGTAGTACGAAATCACGCCATTTGCACCGGATGCGCCCACGCAGATTGTGTAGCGGCTCGAAGCATACCCGTCAAAGTTCGCGTAGTCGTTGTTGAGCCGGCCGTTGCCGGCCGCCCACGTATAGATAATGCCCCGGCCGCCGCGCCCGTTCATCGCGCCATTTTCGATCGCGGCCTTCGTCAGCGGGCCAAAAGTTTCCAGGATGCTTCCGGTATCCAGCGGACCCCAGGAATTGCTGGAGATCCAAACTTGGTCGGTTTCCAGCGCCGGCGTAGTGAGATGCGCCAGTCCCTGTGCTTCCTGGAAGTCGTTCGCGGGACCGCCGAGGAGCCGTATGCCAATTATGGAAGCGTCAAACCCCGCGCCGATCACCCCGGTCGCGTTGTTTCCCACCGCCGCCGCCACACCCGCCACGGACGTGCCGTGACTGTCGCCACCTTCCGGAGACGCATCGCTGTCGCCGCCGTTGAGGTCGAGATCCACGTCTGTACGCGCGTTCGCCGCCAGGTCCGAATGCGTCGCTTCCACGCCGTCGTCCACGATGGCAATGTTGACTCCCGCGCCCGTCACCTGGTCCCACACCGTCACGATGTTCACGTCGTTCCCGGCGATAGCGCCCGCGCCCGCAGCGCCTTGCGCCGTGTTGCGGAGATGCCATTGATCGCCGAACAACGAGTCATTGGGGATCAAGCGCTTGTGCATCTGCCGCTTCAGCAACGGCGTCGCAAATTCCGCAATCCCCGACTCATAAAGCGCATTCGCCGTATTCAAACTGGCGAGGAGTGTTGGATCTGTTGTCTCAACCACATAGGTATTCGGACTGAAATCAATCTCCTCCACGACCGTAACGTCATGCGCAGCGGCGATTTCTTCGATTGTGTGCCCGCTTGCGACCTTTACGCTGAACTGCGGCGTCAAGACCTGGGCCGCCTCCGCATTTCCGGTCTGATCCGGCGCATACAGCACCGGCCGGACTGCGTAGCCCGCGCTACGCAAAGATTGCGCGGTCGATTCCAAACCGGCCACGGTTGCCGCCGACTTGCCAAAGTTGACCCGGACAGTATCCTCTCCGGGTGCCACACGAAGACTCGCATTAGGGAGAAGGGATTTAAGTCCTTGCGTGGAAATGCCTTTTGGCGGCGTGGCGTCCAGCTCGTCCAACGCCACGACCAGCTCAACCTTCATGTCGCCATTGTAGTAATAGACCTTCTGGTCCGGCGGTGGGGAAAGGGGTTCAGGCGGGGCTTGTGCGTGCGCGAGTGAGCCAAGAGCCAAAATGAGAACTGCCGCGAGGCCGGGAATACTACGCACAAGTCCACCCTCAAGTTGAATGATCATTTCAAGAACCCTCGATAGGGTGCACAGAAGTATACCAGCTTTTTCACGAAATGTTCCGAATACTCCGCAGAGCGCGGATACTCTCCGTTCCCGTCAAGCACGACCATTCATTGACTTTCCGGCACCCGTCTGGCAACCTACCGCTTTCAGTGAATGGGGCGGAAAGTGGGGTGTTCCCAAGCGGCTTTCCGGCCCGATTCCTCCGATGAATACATTGGGGGCCCCTTCGGCCATACCGTCACGTTTTGGACCCTCAATTCGAGCGCAGCAGGAGAGTTCGATCATGCCTTCAGATGACCTCAAAGGAATGTACCGCAATCGGAACGAGGGTGATTTTCCGGCATCCATCGCCGTAATGGGACGGTCCTACCAGAAAATCGAGGATCTGCGCTACGGAACCAACCCGCACCAACCGGCGGCCTTCTACCGCCCGGCGGATGGTCAGAGCCTCGTCCTGGGGGCCTACGAAATCCTCAAGACCGGCAAGAGCGGGCTCTCCCAGACGAACATCGAGGACATGCACCACGCCGTCGGTATCTTGAAGTATCTCAGCGTTCCCGCCTGCGCCGTGATGAAGCATTGCAATCCCTCCGGCGTTGCCATGCAGGTGGAGAGCATGCCCCTGGCCAGCGTCTACGAACGCGCCCGGGACGCCGATGCCCAGGCCGCCTTCGGCAGCGTCGTCGTATTCAACCGCACCGTCGATGCCGACACCGCCGACGCCATCATGCAGACCATCGTGGAAGGCGTTGCCGCCCCCGGTTTTGACGACGCCGCCATGGAAACCTTTCTCAATTTCGACAAGTATCGCCGGAACAAGGAAATTCGGATCATCAAGCTACCGGACTATTCCAAACTTCCTAAGTTCATTGGCGACGCCTCCGCGGCGTATGAGATGAAAGTCTTCGACGACGGCAGCATCGTGTTGGCCCAACCCTACCTGTCGCGCGTGAAGACCGTGAAAGACCTTGTACCGGCCTACAACGTTCATAAGACCCACGGCCGCATCGATATCGCCCGCCCGGCTACCCTCCGGGAACTCGACGATTTACTGTTCGCCTGGTATGTCAACATTCACGTCCGATCTAACGGCTGCGTCATTGCCCATCACGGCCAGACCCTCGCCGTTGGTACCGGCGAGCAGGACCGCGTCGGCGCCGTTGAACAGGCCATAATCAAAGCCAAGTCCAAGTACAAGGGTGAAGAATCGCTCGAAGGTGCCGTGCTCTCTTCCGACGGTTTCTTCCCCTTCCGTGACGCCGTCGACGCGGCGACGGGCGCAGGGATCAGCGCTTTCGTCCAACCGGGCGGCAGCGTAAACGACTACGACGCGATCGCCGCATGCAACGAGGCAAGCGCCGCCATGGTCTTTTCAATGGAACGTTGCTTTTCCCATCACTAAGGTCCCAAGCGTCTACGTCGTTCGCGATCACAGCGGCGATGAGCAAAGACTGAAGTCCCCCTTCGAAGGGGGATGTTCCCAGCATTTCGTTTCTCTGCGTATACCGCAGTGGGTGAAGTCGAATCAGGAGTATCGATGGCAGATAAACTACGTTGGGGAATCTTGGGGACGGCCAATATCGCCCCCGCCGTGATCGACGGCATCCGCGTGAGTTCCAACGGCGTCCCATCCGCGGTCGCCAGTCGCGACGCCGCCCGGGCCAAAGCGTGGGCGGGCGAGCACGGTATACCGAGTGCCTTCGGGTCCTACGATGCACTCATCGAATCCGGCGACGTCGATCTCGTCTACATTCCCCTCCCGAATAGCATGCACGCGGAGTGGACCATCCGATGCCTGCGCGCGGGTAAGCCGGTGCTTTGCGAAAAACCGTTCGCGTCCAACGCCGCGGCGGCCCGCGAGGTGCAACGCATTGCCCAGGAAACTGGAGTGCCCGTCGCGGAAGCCTTCATGTACCGGTTTCATCCCCTCTACGAACATCTCATAGGACTCTTGCTCAAGGGTGTCATTGGAAATCTCGTCTCAATCCACGCTTCGTTCTCTTTCTTTCTCGCCAACCGCGAAGAGATCCCCGCTTCACCTGAACTCGCCGGAGGCGCCCTCATGGATGTGGGGTGCTATTGCGTCAACTTCGCCCGGTTGGTCACCGGCGCCGAACCGGAAGGCGCCGTGGCCTTCGAGCGCCGCACGAGCGTCGACGACACGCTGGTCGGCATCCTCCACTTTCCCGACCGCGTCCTCGCGCAGATCGATTGCAGCATCGAGTCCTGCGATCGGGCCCGCGCGGAGATCGTCGGCTCAGAAGGGGCGATTGTACTGGAGAATCCCTGGTTTCCCGGGCTGGAGCGAGGCGAGATGGTCCTCCGGCGCGGTGCGAAAGAGGAACGTATCGCCACGCCAGGCGGCAACGGCTACCACCTTGAAGTGGAGGACTTCGCCGACGCGGTTCGCTCCGGCCGTCCGCCCCGATGGACCGTCGACGACGCGGTAGCGAATATGGCGGTCATTGATGCGCTTCTGCGTTCGGCCCGCATCGGTGCCCCGTCCACAGTCGAGTAATAACGTCATTCCCGCGATTGTGAATTGTGGATATATCGCGCTTTTCCCTTGATTTTACGTAGATACATGGGTCTATTCAGGATAATTTTCTGCTCTGAAATGTGATAAATGCGGTAAGTGAAAAACAATCTTCCCTGCGCGTGGCATAATTAGGTGGTGCATCGCCGAATCGCATGGTATGTCGGCGACACCGGAGGAAGTTTGCTTACGATGTATTCAAAGACCAGCGAGAATCTCGTCCTGCTGACACTCGTGCTGACCTTGGGCACGTTTCTGTTGGATAGCCTCTTGCCAGTGGGCGTTGCGGGCGGGGTTCCCTATGTGGTCGTCGTGCTCATCTCCCTGTGGTCGCCGGACCGCCGTTACACGATCACCGTTGCCGCCTGCTGTTCATTACTGGTCATGATCGGCCACTTCTACGCCGAAGGTGCGGGCGAGCTGCGCGTCGCCTTCCTCGATCGCGTGCTGGCCATCGTGGCCATCTGGGCCGCCGCGCTCCTGTCCCTCCGTCGCAAGACGATCGAGGATCGCCTTCGCCAGAGTGAGGCGCGTTACGCGTCTATCGTCGCCTATGCAGGCCTGGGCATCATCATGATCGATGGCAACGGCCGAATCGATTCGGTCAACCCAGCCGCCGCGACCATTTTCGGTATTCCGCCTAGAGACTTTGTCGGAAAGAACTTCGTAGAACTCGTTGCGGCTCGATACCGAACGGAGCTCAAGGACTACCTGATCACCTATCTCAATACCAAGGAGCGGTCCATCATCCAGCGCGACATTGAAGTGCAAGGCCTCCGAAAAGGCGAGATCACGTTTCCCATGGAAATCAGCGTTGGTGAAGTGCCTATCCCCGGGCAATCCCTGTTTGTTGTGGTCGTTCGTGACATCACTGAGCGGTCCCATACCGAGCAAGAACGCGTGCGTCTCATCGGCGAACTGAAGAAGGCCTTGGCGGACGTCCGCACCTTGGGTGGGCTCATTCCAATTTGTGCGTCATGCAAGAAGATTCGCGACGACCAAGGGTACTGGGAGCAAATCGAAGTGTACATCCGCGACCACTCCGACGCCCAGTTCTCGCACAGCTTATGTCCGGAATGTGTAAAGACGCTCTATCCGGATCTGAAAGACGAAGAAGATTCCTCCAGCGACTCCGAGCAACGCGCTTCCTAGCAGGTCGCGGCCCTTACCACCGGATCATCGCGGACGCCCACGTCAGACCAGCGCCAAACGCCGCCAGCAGAACCAAGTCGCCGTCCTTGATTCGCCCCTCCGCGCGCGCCTGATCCATCGCGATGGGGATCGACGCCGCACTCGTATTCGCCACACGGTCAACGTTGAGATAGATCTTCTCTTCGGGCAATCCGATTCGTTCCGTCGCGGCCAGTATGATCCGGCGATTGGCTTGATGCGGTATGAAAACGTCGATGTCCTCCGCAGTCAGGCCGGACTTCGCCAAGGCCTTTTCGATTGCATCCCCAAAGGCGACCACCGCGCGCTTGTACAATTCCCGTCCATTCATGCGGATGCTGCGATCCAGCTCATGGATGTTCTCCGGCGTCAACGCGTTGCGCGCGCCGCCCACGGGAATGGAAAGGATCTCCGCGCCGCTCCCGTCCGACGCCGTAAACGTCGCCAGCACGCCCCGGTCGCCTTCCACACCGCGCAACACCGTCGCGCCGGCGCCGTCGCCGAAAAGCACGGCCGTGTCCCGCTTCGTCCAATCAAGACGCGCCGTCATCTCCTCCGCGCCGATCAACAGAACCGTCTTATGCACGCCGGCCCGGATGAGCGCGTCGGCCACCTCCAACCCATACACGAAGCCCGAGCATGCCGCATTGAGATCGCAGGCCCCGGCGCGCCTCGCCTTCAGATTCTCCTGAATCAGGCACGCCGCCGACGGCATCAGGAAGTCCGGCGTCAACGTCGCGCAGATGATGTAGTCGATCTCGTCCGGCCCGACTCCCGCATTCTCCATGGCGCGCAAAGCCGCCTGCGTCGCCAAATCGGACACGAACTCGTCGTCGGCCGCGACGTGCCTCTGGAGGATGCCGGTCCGCTGCCGGATCCACTCATCCGTCGTGTCCATGAGTTGCTCGAGGTCGGTATTCGTAAGCACCTTCTTGGGGAGATAGTGTCCGGTGCCCGCGATGCACGTGTGTATCATGATGTCCCTCGTGGAAGAAAGCTGCCTGCTGTGGTCGTCAGAGTGCGCCGAAACGCGGTGAGGCCGAAGTATACCAAACCCGCCTCCCCCGTCTCAGCACGCGGTAATGTGACTCGTCCATGCGTTCTGTGGTACAGATGGCGGGGCGAGGCGCAATTCATCAACCGGTATGTGAGGAGACCCTGCGATGCCGACACATATTTCCCAGCCCACCGTCGTTCAAGCGGCCGGAAACATCCCCAAGACCATCCGTGAATATATTGGCCAGGTGAACTCCGCTACGGCCGCAGTTAGCGTGGCCCACATGTCCAGCCCCTCCGGTTGGGAAGAACCGGGACAACGGCCGGAGTTCGATGAGTTCACACTGGTGCTGCGCGGCACCCTTCGCGTCGCTACGGAATCGGGGGACACCATCGATGTGTCCGCGGGTCAAGCAATCATCGCTCACAAAGGCGAATGGGTCCGCTACAGCACGCCCGGAGCCGACGGGGCCGACTACATTGCCGTTTGTCTCCCGGCCTTCTCACCCGAAAAGGTCCATCGAGACGATTCATAAGCTCCGGCTGTAGGATGACTACTGGCTGGCGCCGGACGCCTTCTTCGCGTTTTCGATGGCCGATTCCACGTCTTTCGCCACGCTCTCATCCGTGGGCTTTACCTTGGATTCGTAGCGGTGGATAACCTTCCCGTTGCCGTCCACGAGAAACTTGGTGAAGTTCCATTTGATCTCGCCGCCGGTGTCCGGGTGCGCTTCCGCGTCGGTGAGGTACGCATACAACGGGTGTTTGTCCTCGCCTTTGACGGGAATCTTGGCGAACAACGGAAACTTCACGTCATACTTCTCCGAGCAGAATAGCTTGATCTCCGCGTTCGATCCGGGCTCCTGGCCGCCGAAGTCGTTGGACGGGAACGCGAGCACTTCAAAACCCTGGTCGCGATACTTCTCGTACAACGCCTCGAGGTCGGCGTACTGCGGCGTGTACCCGCACTCTGAAGCGGTATTCACGAGGAGCAGCACCTTCCCCTGGTACTTGTCCCGGAGTTTCACGTCTTTTCCGTCAATATCCTGCACCGTGAAATCCAGCACAGACTCCGGTTTGGACGCTTCGCCGAACGCGCCCGGACCTGCCGCCGCAAGGGTTACCAGCAATACCGACAAGGACTTCGTAGACATAGCAGCCTCCTTCAAGAAATGGGAACAACCAGGATTGATTCACCGACAGTACCGCTAGGATAACACCTCGACAGCCCAAAATCTGCCTTCGCGTGCGGGAAAACCGCCGAGCCTATCGCCGTCGAATCCAGCCCACCGTACCGTACTTCTCTTCCACCAACTGGTGAACGGCCTTCAACTCGCGTTTCGTCGGTTTGCTCGAGGACGTTTCGACCTCGAACGCTTGCCTGACCAGATCGCGAAGCTCCGCGGGTTGTAGTGACAACGGCTTGACGAAGCCGCTGTGGGTGCGCCCGCCGCGGTATTGCGGACGGTCCGACGGTTCCTTTAGATACCGCTCCATCGATTCGCCGTCCATTGCGTATAGCAGAGTCCCGTGGTGGAGAATCGATTTGCGGCGCCGCTTCTGCGCATTGCCCGAAATCTTCTTTCCACGAACCGCGATATCCGAGGTCCCCTTGTGTTTTGCGGCAATCCCGCGCTCCTGCAAGGCCTCACAAATCCTGCCGAGGATATAGCAATACGACCCGCGAATGGTCGCCGCGTCTGGGTGTAGTTCGTGCGTCAGCGCAAGCGTGAAATTCAAACAGCCAGGACCCTGCAGAACACAGCCCCCCGCCGAGGCCCGGCGCAAGATAGGCACCTTATCCTCTTCGCACTCCCGCTCGTTCACCTGCTCGCGAACGACTTGCGACACGCCCAGGACAACGAACGGTGTGGGGCTCTCCCAAAATCGCAACACCTCCCGGCCGCTGCGCTCGGCTTCGTCGAGCAGCACTTCCTCGTAGGCGAGGTTCTCCGCCGGGTTCGCAAACGTGAAGTCGACGAGCCGGATTTTCCGCTTGTCGCGCGGGCCTGTCCGGGGTGACGTATTGGTATTCGCAATCTCGTCGATCATCTAGTGCCCTGAACCGTCAGTCCATTTGCAGGAATTAGAGTCCATGCTCAAAAATCCTGCACAACACGTTGCTCAAAGTCCCCCTTTGAAGGGGGATTTAGGGGGATGTTCCCTCAGAAACCGGTACGAAATCTAGAACGAATTTCGACTCTCACCACATTAGCAGGCGCAGTTCAATTGCCTCGCGGCACGGACTTCATCAAGCCGCCCGACGGGAGTCGTCTTGGGTGCCTCGTGCAGAAGTGCGGGATTGGTATCCACCGTATTCGCAATCTCCAGCATGGCCTCGCAAAATGCGTCCAGCGTTTCCCGCGACTCCGTCTCCGTCGGCTCGATCATGAGGCTCTCCTTCACGGTCAGCGGGAAGTATACCGTAGGCGCATGAAAACCGTAGTCGAGCAGCGCCTTCGCGATATCCAGTGCCCGCACACCTTTCTTGGTCTGCGGCACAGCCGTAAACACACACTCGTGCATGAACGGCAGATCGAAGGCAGGCTCATACGCTTCCTTCAACCGCGCGAAGATGTAATTGGCGTTCAGCACCGCGTTCTCCGATACCTGGCGCAGGCCGTCTTTGCCCAGATGGCGCATGTACGCGTAGGCGCGGACTGCCATCATGAAGTTCCCAAAGAACGCCGCGATACGGCCGATTGATTTCTCCGGTGAAGCAAGTTCGAATCCTTCTGAACCCTTAATGACCCGCGGGCCCGGCAAATACGGCGTCAGCCGTTCACCGACGCCGACAGGCCCCGAGCCGGGTCCGCCCATACCGTGTGGCGTCGCGAAAGTCTTATGCAGGTTATAATGCATCACGTCAAAGCCAAGATCTCCAGGCCGCGCAATCCCCATGATGGCATTGAGATTCGCGCCATCGTAATAGAGCAAGGCGTCGTTCGCGTGCATTAACTCCGCGATTTCGGCCACCGCCGGTTCGAAGAGCCCGTGCGTGTTCGGACAGGTCATCATGATCCCGGCCACCGAGTCGGACATGGCAGCCTTGATGGAATCGAGCCGCATGGTGCCGTCCTCGTGAGAGGGCACCTCGACCACCTTGAAGCCCGCGATGGCCGCGCTCGCCGGGTTGGTGCCGTGCGCCGAATCGGGAATTAGAATCGTGTCTTTCTTGCTGCCGCGCTCGCGGTGGTACGCCGCCATCAACAGCGTGCCCGTCAGCTCGCCATGCGCGCCCGCGATGGGTTGCAGCGACACTTCCTGCATGCCCGCAATCTCGGCCAGCCAGTGCTCGGTCGCGTAGATCAGCTCGAACGCGCCCTGACAATGCGGCCAATACGCCTTGCTCGACGAAAGATGGGGGTGAAGCTGCGCGAATCCCGCCAGCGCCGATACGGCTTCCGCCATCTTCGGATTGTACTTCATCGTGCACGAGCCTAGCGGATAGAAGTGGGAATCGATGCCGAAGTTCAACTGCGACAACCGCGTGAAGTGGCGCACCACGTCCAGTTCGCCCAGTTCCGGCAACTGCGCCGGCTCGCTCCTGCACAGGTTCGGCGGCAATTTCGCTTCCGGCACGTCCAGCGGATCGAGCGTGATGGCGCGGCGTCCCGGCACCGACTTTTCGTAACTTAACTGCATACTTCCTCCAACGCCTTCGCGAAGGCATCCAATTCGCCTTTCGTGCGCCGCTCAGTCACCGCGATCAACAGGTCGTTCGCCTCGCCGGCGCCGACGGAAGCGAGTGGGAGCCCCGCAAGGTAACCGCGCTCCGCCACCTTCGTCGCAACGTCTTCCGCGGGCTTCGGCAACCGCACGGCGAATTCGTTGAACGTGGGTCCCTCGTTGAGGACCGTGGCGAAACCAAGTCTCGACTTCAGGTACTCGGCCTTTGAATGACAATGCCGGGCCACATCGCGCAACCCCTCCTTGCCAAGCAAGGTCAGATACATCAATGCGCGCAACGCGCAAAGCGCCTCGTTGGAACAGATATTCGACATGGCCTTGTCGCGGCGGATGTGCTGTTCCCGCGCTTGCAGGGTCAACACGAATCCGCGCCGGCCTTGCCCGTCTTCCGTGGCGGCTGCGATCCGTCCCGGCATCTTGCGCACATGCTCTTTGCGCGTCGCCATCACGCCCAGCCAGGGCCCGCCGAAATTCAACGGCACACCCATGCATTGCCCTTCCGCGATGGCGATGTCCGCGCCCATTTCGCCCGGCGTTTTCAGTAACCCGAGGGAGATGGGGTAGAAGGACACCACCAGCATCGCGCCCGCCGCGTGGCATCGTTCCGCAAGGGCGGTGAAATCGGCGACGGTCCCCAGAAAACTCGGATTCTGCACGATGACGCATGCGGCCTCTTCGGGATTGTCCCCCGAGACGACGTCCAGTTCGAGATTCGCGATGTGCGTATCCAGCATTTTTCGGTAGATGGGATTTAATGACTCGTGAACGACTATGCGCGTCCGCCGCGTGAGACGCACGGCCATGGTGGTCGCTTCGAAGACCGCCGTGCCGCCGTCGTACAGCGACGCGTTGGCGAAGTCCATCCCGGTCAAACGGCATACGGCCGACTGGTATTCGTAAATACTCTGCAACGTGCCCTGCGCGCATTCCGGCTGATACGGCGTATAGGCCGTATAGAACTCGCCCCGCGACGTAAGCGCATCAACCGCAGCCGGAATAAAATGGTCGTACGCCCCGCCGCCGAGAAAGCTAACCAGCTCGGAACTGTTCCGCGCCGCCGTCTTCTCCATCTCCGCGCGCACCGACATTTCGGACAAGCCCGCCGGAAGCTCCCACGACTTCGCCCGCAGGTTCTTGGGAATCGACGCAAAGAGATCGTCAATGGTCTTGACGCCGATCACCGAGAGCATGGCATCGCGCTCAGCCGGCGTGGAGGGAACCCATGTCATCTGTACTGCCTGTCCTTTCTAGGAGGAAAAATGGGCACAGTTACCTTTTTCTTCTTCTGACGCTGCATCATTTTCGCGGCGAACAACAAGAAAAATGTAAGCGTGCCCATTTTTCCCGAACGCTAGTGCCACTCATTTGCTTCGCGAATGCTTTTGCGCAAAGCCTCGAATGCATACATGCAAAGCCCCGTCTTAATTCCCCCTTTGAAGGGGGCTAGGGGGATGTTCTTCAGGATTGCGCGATTCTGCACCGAATCCCTCGTGTTAGTGGGCCTGCTCGTCGACGAACTTCTCGTACGCCGCGGCATCCATCAGTCCGGACAACTGCGACTTATTGACCCCCGTCAGCTTGAAGAACCAACCCTTGTCATAGGAACTCTGGTTCACCAGTTCTGGCGCGTTTTCCAGATCGCCATTGACTTCGCTCACCGTGCCGCTGACCGGCGCGTACACGTCGCTCGCCGCTTTCACGGATTCCACCGCGCCGGCCGCGTTGCCCTGTTCCACCTGCGCGTCCACTTCCGGCAGTTCCACATAGGTCACGTCGCCCAACTGCTCCGCCGCGAACGCCGTGATGCCGACCGCATACGCATCGCCCTCGTCGCGAATCCATTCATGATCCTTGGTGTATTTCAGATCGTCTGGGTACATGGTCAAAACTCCTTAGCTCCGGCAGGTTCCCGCCGTGTAGAAGGGCAACGTTGCTGTCTCAATGGCCAGATCCTTCGGTCCCGCGGTAAGCCGCGTTCCGGGGGATGAACATTCCTGCGGCACATAGGCCAGCCCGATCCCGTGACCCACGGAGGGACCAAAGGTCCCGCTGGTCACCACGCCGACCGTCGAGCCATCTTGTTTCACATTATACTCATGCCTTGGCGCGCGCCGATCCGCAGTCCTAATCGCCGTCAAAACGGAATAGCCGCCCTTTGATTTCTGATCCAGCAGCGCGTCCTTGCCAATGAACGCCGTATCCCACGCGACGAAGGTCTCCATGTTCGCTTCCAGCGGACTGCGCGATTCGTCGAAGTCCTGCCCCGAAAGCGCGTAGCCGACCTCGGTGCGCAGCGTATCCCGCGCGCCAAGTCCGGCTGGAGCCACGTCGTCATGCGCCAGCAATGCGCGCCACAGCGGCACGGCCAGCGATTCCGGTACAAACAGCTCGTACCCCAACTCGCCCGTGTAGCCCGTCCGCGAAAGAACGATCTCCGTACCCATCCATTCCGCAAGGCACGCTTTGAAGTACTTTAATTCGGAAGCCTTCGGGATCTCGCGTGCGAGAATGTCCCGCGCCAACGGACCCTGGATATCAATCTTCGCCGTCTGATCCGACACGTTCACGACATCTTCGTGACACCCGCAGAAGATGCCTGCCACTTTTTCCAGCGGACCCGCATTGGTGACAACAAACAGATCGTCCTCCGCGAGTTTGATCGTGATGATGTCGTCGATGATGCCGCCGTCGTCGTTCAGCAACGCCCCATACCGGCCCCGGCCCACCGCAAGTTTCATCGGGTCGGAACACACGAGGTCGCTATAGGCCTCGATCGCCGCTTTGCCGCGGATACGGAATTCGCCCATGTGCGAGCAATCGAAAAGCGCCGCTTTCGCCCGGGTATGGAGATGTTCCTGGACGATTCCCGTGAATTGCACGGGCAATGCCCAGCCATGGAAATCGACGACCTTGCCGCCCAGCGCGACATGCTCGTCGTACAGGGGAGTTTGCCGCATAACACGCCTCTGGATACGCGCCGCCAGCCCGCGATACGCATCCGGTAAGTTACGCGATGACGCAGCCCTTGCAACCCACTCGCGCCATCGTGCCCAGGCGATCGGCATGAACTTCGGCCCGCCGCTTCCCCGTGGTCACTTCCACGTCGAGTCGCCAGTCACGACGGACCGTCAGAAGGCCATATGCTGCCATTCTGAACCGGGAACTGTCAAATCAACCGCACCCGTCTAACGCAAGATCGGCCGCAAAAAACCGTTTCAAGAATCTCGAAGCGGTTGCGCAAACTCCGCCGCAGCCCCGCCATGGCATTCGGAGACCCATTCCAGCAGACGCTCCCGCTCCGCCCAAACGGCGAAACGAGCGCTCAGCTTCACCGCAGCGAGTTGCTCCGGCGTCAACTTGCCGAACGTCGTGCCGATGGGCCGGAGGATACTGAGCAGTGCGGCCGGTGATCCGACGAGCGGTTCTTGTTCGCAAAGCGTTCCCAGATAGGCGCCCGCCGCCGAATCGTCCACCGCGTTCTCCGAGATCATGTGCGGTACCCACGCCGTGAACCGTAACCGCACATACGCATAGGCGCCTTCTTCCGCCGTCGCCTCGATCATCGCGTTGTACGCGTCCTGCCCGGTCTGCCACGACGCCCGCATCGACGACTGCAACTCGTTCATCCAACCCTGCGCGAGCCTCTCCGCGCCGGGTTTGGTTGGGCGCAACTCGAGGAACCCCGCATCCGCGGCAAGCAGCAGCGGCTTCCTGTCAGCGCGCCGCCCGATACCGCTATCGGTATACAGGCGATGCAGAATGTACGACCCGCGATTGTCGACGAGTCCGCCATCCTTAATCGCGTACGTTCCCTCGTACCCCCGCTGATTGCGCGCCCCCCGCATCCGCTCCTCCTGGACGGAATCGAGATCGGTATACACCCAGGTACGGTCCGCCCGGACGCGCATCTGTCCAGCGCGCAAATGGCCCGGGAACGACGAACTGCTGTACGAAGCCTCGCCCAGCGGATAGGTCATCGGATCGCTGTGGAAGGATTCAAAACTTTGAATTCCCGTTTGCCAAGGGTACTCGAGTCGCTGGTCAATGGCGTACCGGTACGGCAGCCGGGTCATCATCAGCGGCACGCCCGGATCGTTGACAATCGTCGCGCCGATCGCGAGCACCGGCGTCTCGGGCAGATCCGCAAAGGTCAACCCGCTCGCCGGGTGGTTGGGCTTCCCTTCGAAGAACGCCGCGGCAATCGCCCCCGCCAGCGCGTACCGCGTGTTCATCCCGACGGTCATATCGCGAAGAAACAAATCCGGACGCGCCGCCATGTGCCGCGCGCCGATTCCCTGCACATCGACGTTGAAACAGTCCGGCCAATACTCGAACCGCATCGGCTCGGGACACGACGCCCCGAAGGCCAGCGCGAACAGCGCCGCCGGGATCGCCCCAGTCGATACGCCCGATACATAGTCAATCTCATCCAGCAGATTGACTGTGACTTCGCCCTCCGGCCCACGCACCACAACCGGCCCCAAATTCATCAGCTCGCGCACGCAGGCCGCCCCAAACACCGTCCCCCGCGTCCCCCCTCCCGAAAATGCGAGCCCCGCGACAAGATCGCCTTCAAAGGTTCCGGGCTCGGGCGTGTCCACGTACACGTGATACGGCGTCGGATACCGCTCGCGCTCATCGGGCGACATGGCGTCCCAGCGAGAGAGCGCATCTTGAACAGCCGGTTCCTCAGCCGGCGGCAGCGGTTCATTGCTCGGCCGGTCGAATCGCAGCGCCGGCAGCGCATAGTCCGCGTAGCGGACCACCGCACAACCGCCAAGCAGCGGCATCAGGCAGAATATCGCAACGATCGATCGCAAACTCTTTGCGAGATCGGCGTTCCGCCCCGGGTGTGTATCGGCGAGACCATTCACAGTGATTCATGATCGCCGAAGGAGCGGGGGAGTGTCCACTCCAGGGAAATCGAAAGTTGAACCAGCGTGCCAACTCTGAAATCCTCCTCCCGCACACGCGAACGTGTCCACACGTGGAGAAGCCAATGCACATGGGTCCGGATGCAGAAGACTCGCCCATCGGCCGCCCTGACGCCTTGACCCGAAAGTACCTTGGGTTCGGTCCCCATGAAGTCCGCGTCATCGACGAGTTCGAAGCCCACGACCCTGCGCGCCAGAAGGACATCCCGGTCAAGGCCTACTATCCAATCGCGGACGGCCCGTTTCCCGTCATCATCTTCTCCCACGGCGCGGGCGATTCCAACGAAAGTTCGCCCCACCTCATGCGCCACTGGGCGAGTCACGGTTACGTCGTGCTGCTGCCCACCCATTACTTCGGCGAACGGCCCCTCATCGAGCGCAGTCTCGGACGCCTTGCGCGGGAACTACTGCGCCCCGCACGCCAAGGCCCCTCCGCCTGGTTTGAACGTACCGGCGATCTGCGGGCCGTGATCGATACGCTCCCTAAGCTCGGTAGCATCGTCCCCGCACTCGACGGAAAAGTCGATCCCTCGCGCATAGGGGTCGGCGGCCACTCGTTCGGGGCCTACACGGCCATGCTCGTCGCCGGCGCCACGCTGATTAACAAGGACGGCTCAGTCCTTCACTTCGACGATCCGCGGCCGAATGCCTTCATGATGATCTCCGGACCCGGCCATGATTCCTGGGGACTGACGGAAAGTTCCTACGACGCTATGACGCGTCCGCTCATGGTCTTTGCCGGCTCCCACGATCCGCCGCCGACTCTGGCCTCCGATCCCATGTGGCGCGCCGAGGCCTACAAGCGCGGACCCGCCGGCGACAAGTACCTCGCCTTCATCCGCGGCGCTAACCACATGTCCTACGTCGGCCCCATCTTCGACCTGCCCATGCGCGATCCCGGCAAACGCGGTCCCATCGCGCAGACCCTTCGCCGCTGCATGAAGTGGCTGGCGGCCTTTGCCCCCGGCCTGGATCAGGTGGGCATCTTCGACTACTCCCGAATCGCCAGCACCGCCTTTTGGTATGCCCACCTCAAGGAGGACCCGTGTTCCGCGGCGTATCTCCGTTGCACGGCTCTCGCCCGGTACAGCCGCAGCGTCGTCCGTCTCCAACACAAATAGCCCCAGCCGGCCCAATCGCGGAATGGATGCGCGTCCCACATCGTTTCTACTTAATGGTAATAATGTGAGAAGTATCATCAATGAGCACATCGCCTGCAATCGTCTGGTTTCGCCAGGACCTCCGGCTCGAAGACAATCCCGCTTTGGCCACCGCTGTCAAGCGCGGCGGACCCGTTTTACCCGTGTACATCCACGCGCCGGAAGAGGAGGGGGACTGGCCGCCCGGCGCCGCCTCTAACGTTTGGCTTCACCACTCACTCGCCGCGCTGGATGCTTCCCTGCGGGATAAGCATTCCCGCTTAATCGTCCTGAAGGGCCGCTCCAAGGACATCCTGGAGCGTCTCGTTCGCGACACCGGCGCGGGGGCCGTTTTCTGGAACCGCCGTTACGAACCCGCGATTCGTACGCGCGACGAGATCATCAAGACCGCCCTGCGCGACATGGGCTGCGATGCCATGAGTTTTAATGGTTCGCTACTCTTTGAGCCTTGGGAGATCGAGACCAAACAGGGCGACCCCTACCAGGTGTTTACCCCTTTCTGGAAGGCTTGTCTCGCGAAGGACGACCCCGCTGAACCGTTCGCCGCACCGCGCAAGATCCCCGCGCCAAACGATTGGCCCGTTTCCCTGGAAATGGACGCGTTGCGGTTATTGCCGGGCATCCCATGGGACGAAGGCATTCGAAAGGCGTGGTCCGTGGGCGAACGCGCGGCCGAAAAACAATTGGACCGGTTCCTGGAAGACGCCGTCGCCGACTACGACTCGGCTCGAGATCGCCCCGACATCCTCGGCACCTCGCGTTTGTCGCCCCATCTCCACTTCGGCGAAATCAGCCCACGGCAGATCTGGAGCACCACGCAAAACCACCTGGCCGGGACTTCCGGCAAGGGCGCCGCAAAAGGCGCCGAGAAGTTCCTCGCGGAACTCGGCTGGCGCGAGTTTTCCTTCCACCTGCTTTACCACTTTCCCCACGTGCCGAACGCGAATCTGCGCGAACAGTTCAACCGCTTCCCCTGGGCCGACGACGAAAAGGCTCTGCGCGCGTGGCAACAGGGCATGACCGGCTACCCCATCGTGGATGCCGGTATGCGCGAACTCTGGACCACCGGTTGGATGCACAACCGCGTCCGCATGATCGTCGCATCGTTTCTGACCAAAGACCTGCTCGTTCACTGGCTGGAAGGCGCGCGTTGGTTCTGGGATACCCTCGTCGACGCCGACCTCGCCAACAACACCCAGGGCTGGCAATGGACTGCCGGGTGCGGCGCCGATGCGGCCCCCTACTTCCGCATCTTCAACCCCGTGACCCAAGGCGAACGCTACGATCCCGACGGCGACTACGTTCGCGAATGGATTCCCGAGTTGGCAAATCTACCGTCCAAGTGGATTCACAAACCATGGGAAGCCTCCGAAGTGAAGCTCTTCGAAGCCGGCATTACCCTCGGCGACACCTACCCAACGCCCATCGTCGATCACGCACAGGCCCGCGAACGCGCCCTCGAAGCTTACAACGCCATCAAGAACAAATAACGTCGCGCACCAGCCTCGCTCCCCCGATCCGGGGCTCCGTGCACCCGGGTTCCCGCGGCTCCCCGCCACATTCGTCCTATAGGTCCTTTCCGTCCCATGAGTCCTATGATCCCCAACGCATCGCCCCCAATTTGCATCAATTCGCAGCCCCATGCTACCCTACTTGCTGCATTTCTTCGGAGAGATGACCGAGTGGCTGAAGGTGGCGGCCTGCTAAGCCGTTGTACGGGGTAAACCCGTACCGAGGGTTCGAATCCCTCTCTCTCCGCCATTTCCTTCCTCAGGAACCTTCTTGTTGCGCAGCTCCTTCCCAAAACGCATCAAGCCCTATACCACTCATAAGTTCCCGCGCGGCATAGCAAGAATGGGTGCGTCGAGCAGTCGGGACCTACCCCGAGCTGCTCTTGTGGCGAGACACCCGAGCTATGGTTGGCAAAGGACCTCGCGGCGGATTAGACTGGTATTGGGGCTGAATCGGACGAGAAGTTCGATTCTTCTTACTCGGGCATCCAGATCTGGATTCTGCCATGGCAAACGGGTAGGAGGAGGTGTTCCATGTGCGCCAAAGTCTCAGTTGCCGCCAAACTCGTCGTCGTTGTGAGCGTTCTGCTTACCTTGGCGAGTTGTCAGCCATTCGTGAAAGTGCCCGACGTGGTAGGGCTTTCCCGAATTGAAGCCGAACCCGAAATCCTAAGATTCGGCCTGCTGATTGGTAGCGTGACGGAACAGTACGATCCCTCGGTCACCGCGGGCATCGTGCTCGACCAAGAGCCTGCGGGCGGTGCAGTCGTAACGGTCGGAACCTCTGTCGACCTGGAAGTGTCGAGCTTGCCTCCGGCATAAGGCGAATAGGAGGGGTGTGGAGACTCGGCTCCAAAGGGCGAGGCGCTTCGAATGCTACGCTGGCGGCGCCGCGTGCGTGTCGCCGACCTCCTGCATCCACTCCCGCAAGTACCCCCGTAACTTACGGAGAACGGTCTTGCTTCCTTCCTCGCCCGACACGTCGTTCATCTCGTAGGGATCTTCCGTGAGGTGATAGAGCACCTCCTCATTGGTGTCCGTGAGGATGTATTTCCACTCCCCAGTGCAGACCATGCGGTGCCCTTCGCCGGGTTTGCCGCCGACACCGACGCATTCGCTCGCCACGTAGTCGCGGATGCGTTGTTCCGGATCCTTGAAGAGCGGCGCGAGCGACGTGCCCATCAAACGATCCGGCCTATCGAGGCCCGCGAGGTGGAGCAGGGTGGGGTAGATGTCGAGGCTAGACACAAGCGATTTGCTGCGCACCCCCGTCTTGCGCAGGCCGCCCCAATGGAGGAACATCGGCACGCGCGCGGATTCCTCGTGCATGGTGATCTTGTTGCCGAGCCCGTGATTGCCAAGATGGTAGCCATTGTCGCCGATGTAGACGATGACCGTGTTCTTGTACTGCCCCGCAGCTTTCAGCGTCTCCACAAGCGCGCCAATTTGGCTATCCAACCGCGAGATCACGGCGTAGTAATACCG
>CAZWDH010000043.1:0-30394 GCA_964632865.1 uncultured Nitrospiraceae bacterium | reverse complement strand
GAACATCGATACCGAGGGCGGACAACAAGGCGTAGCGGCGCGGCGAGGCCGACGCGAGCACGACAGGGATCACCGGACGGGCTCCTCCGCTGCGGCGTCCGCCCGCGGGAGCGTGGCACCGCCGGGTCCGACCGTTTCCACGAGCACTTCGTTTTCGATGATCTGGGTGCCTTCGGGAAGAACAAGGCGCGCCGCAGCGTCCCCCGCGGCATCGTTCACCTTAAACTCCGCAACGGCGATCTCGACTTCGGAATCTTCGTCGTTGATGACGTGGATTCGGCAAGGCAGGTAATCGTCGGCGCGCAGGTAGAGCGCGATCTGCTCGAACAATGGCGCCACATCGTCTCGGGCCTCGCCCGATTGGGGCAAGGGCGTCAGCCGCAGCGCCTGATCTCCGCAGGTCGATGGATCGGGCTCGAACAAAGCGACGGTGTACGCTTCGCGAAGCCGGCCGGTCTCGCTATCAAACCCGAGGAACAAGGCTTCCAGCTGGGGGTCGTCATCGAGATCGTATATCTGGACCTGCTCGAGTTCGGGGTCATATTGATAGACGCGCGACTCGCTGATGAGATACGTCACCTGAGGTTCGAGATACTGCAACAAGATGCGCCGTGGGTTCTCGTAGACGATGTAGCCCACCGCGCGCGTCTGTTCGTCGGGTGTCGTGGTTTCCTGAGAGAAGCGGGCTTGCAGACGCTCGATGTGGTCGCGTTTGGCCTCGAACTCTACAAAGAAATCATCGACCTCCGCCGCGACGCCAAGGGAAGCAACCGCCAATGCGATGGAAAGAAACGTCATCGAATCCGATCCTCCAGCGATTCGTCGGGATCAATTTCCATATCCTCACGGACCGGCGGCGAATCGTCGATTAACTCTTCAAGACCTTCGATGGGGTTATCCCCGGCGGTCTCCTCGGGTTCCATAAGGGGCGCAGGTTCTTCCAAATCCTCGGGCCGCTCCAAGGGCTCCGGTGCTTCCGAGGAACCGGACTCCACCACATCCTCGACCTCGCTTTCCGGATCGACCGCTTCGTCTGATTTGTCTTCCAACGCGACTTCCGGCTGCGCCAGGCGCGCGGGCGTGTCCTCGTGCTCAATCTGGTCGTCTGGCGTGCCGGCTTCAAAGAAACTCGATGGCATTTGCATCGCGTCTTCCGGTACCAGACTATCGAGCAACTTTCGATGTGTCTCCAGAATAGCCATCATCTCGACGCGAAGGCGGGATCGCTGTTGTTCCAGAATGTGGATGTCACGCGTGAGCGCCGCCGGAACCCGCGATACTTCGAGTTGGGCCTGGGCCTTCTTCAGTCGCGCCTCTTCCAGGATGACGTGCGCCTCGCGTTTCGCGGAATCCAGCACGTCGTCGCCGAATCGCTGCGCCGACACCAAGGCGTTGCGCAAACTAGCTTCCACTTCTTTCAGGTCGGCCATGGTCTTGCGCTGTTCTTCATTCTTCTCTTTGAGCACGCGAATTTGCACGATAAGGTTTTCGATAGCGTCCGCCACCTGTTCGAGAAAATCGTCCACGTCCCGGCGGTCGTACCCACCGAAACGGCTGCGCTTGAACTGTTTGGCGAACACGTCGCTGGGCGTGATGGCATGCTCTTCGCCCAGGATCTCTCCGACAATCTTGTCGTCTTTCCTCATGGATATCGCTCCCTACCGGACGAAATTCGCGGACGATGATTCATTGTCCCAATTCGCGGGATCGCCGGACAGCCGCGGCGACGGCAGACTCCACCACCTTTGGAAACCCGTCGGATTCAAACTGTTTCAGCGCCGCCTCGGTCGTCCCGCCTCGGGACGTGACCCGCTCGCGCAAGGTCGCGGCGGACTCGCCGGAATCACGCAACAACAGACCCGCGCCAACCAACGTTTGGCTGGCAAGGCGGTCTGCCTGAACCTTAGGCAATCCCTGGGCCACGGCCGCGCGAGACAGGCATTCCACCAGATAGAAGAAATACGCGGGGCCGCTACCGCTCAGAGCAGTTACCGCATCAATCAACGATTCGGGGACCTGTTCTGAAACTCCGATGGACCGAAAGATGGCATGGGCGGTCTCGACGTCCGCAGCCGTACAATTCGGGCTCGGCGCGATGCCCGCGGCGCCGGCGCCGACGAGCGCAGGCGTGTTGGGCATCACGCGCACGACGCGAATATCTGCTCCAAGCCGGTCCTGAAGGTACCCGATAGAGATTCCGGCGGCGATGGATACGACCAGCGTGGCCGGCTTCAGTGCGCTCTGAATCTCCGTCACCGCTTCGTCCATGCTCTGTGGTTTGACGGCCAGCATGAGCGTGTCGCAGGCTTTTGCAAGGTCTGGCGCGTTATCAAAAACTTGAAGGCCCATGACTTCGGCAGAGGTGCGCTTCTCCGAATCCACGTCATAGGCGAAGAGGTATTTGGCCGCGGCCGCTCCATTCTCCAGCAGGCCGCCGGCAATGGCGCGGCCCATGTTGCCAAACCCCAAGAACCCCAGGGTACCGTGTAATGCCACGTCACCGGCTCCTTTCATCGCTATTGGGGGCGCCATTTCCCCGCGTGTCAAAATCCAGGATCATAGCGACCGACTCGCAATGGAGAAAACGATGGCACTGAATGCAATCGCGCTCTACCTTGTGTGGAAGCTCGTACCGGCCAATCTCGCGAAAGGCGTGCCGCTCGAAAAAGCTGGCGTTCCGGCTGAGCGCGTAAACGCGAGCAACCCCTTTTAGACGCGCGTCTTCCACGCACGCGTTGAGGAGATTTGCGCCTACATGCTTTCCCCGCAGGTCCTCGCGGACCACAAGGGACCAGACTTCGGCAAGCTCCGGGGTATCCAGGCGCAACGCGCAACAGCCCCCCACGCCAAACTCGTCCACATACACGAAGAACTGGGACAGGTTGTCGTAGAGTTCCTGATGCGTTCGAGGCAAGAGCAGTCCTTCCGCCACAGCGCGGTCAATCAGGGCTTTCATCCCCGGAACTTCCGAGGTGAGCGGCCTCCGAACGCTTTCTAGTCCCAACGCGTCTGCCATTTCTCCGTCGTAACCAATTGGATAATCCGTGGGTACACACGCGAATCACCCGCTTCACACCGCGTGCGGCCTGAGAGTTTGCGGTAGTGTATCACAGGCGGTGGGTCCGTTCGACCAGCGGCACGGAATACGCCGGACGAGCACCCTGCGGCGATGCGCGACTTTGCATCCGCAAGCTGGTCTGGCCAATAATCCGCGCGAGGCAGGTCCAGAGCTTATTGCGGGTGTCTGGGCGGATTCTCTCCGCTTTGCTTTCGATTTCGTGTCCGGCCGAGCCTGATGAGGGAAACGTGTCCGTTTCGGGAGTGTGAGGCCCATGACCGGCCAAGCATCGACGACAGAACAATCCGCGGGTCTCACTTCCTGGCGAACGGATGCCGGGTTGCTCGCCATCGCTCTGATCGTGGCAGCGGCATTGCGACTCTACAGATTAGATGCCGGGCTCTGGCTTGACGAGGTGCTGACGTACCGGGGGGCTAGCCAGTCCCTTATCGAAGCCTATCTCCACCGCACGCAATTCCTGTACTACGTGCTCGCCCACTTCACGCTGCGGGTGGGCGATACCGAAGTGATGTTGCGCCTGCCCAGCGTCCTGGCGGGGCTTGCCGGCGTAGCCGCATTGTACGGTCTCGCGCGCAAAGCTTCGGGGAGTTCCGTTGCCTTTCTCGCGGCCATGATGCTGGCGATCTCGCCGTACCATATCGACAAGAGTCAGGAAGCGCGCTTCTACGCGTTCGTAATTCTCGCGAATCTCTTGATGGTCTGGAGCATGTGGAGTGCCATTACGACCGGCCGTGCGAAGTATTGGTTTGCTTTTGCTCTTTCAGCAAATCTGGGCGTCGCTTCCCAGTTCACCGTGATTCCGTATGTCGCGGCTTTAGGAGTGGCAGGTGGCTGCTGGTTGCTCGCTTTCCCCAGGGACTTGCCCTGGCGCGAACGCTCCCGGCGCGTGCTTCACCTCTGCCTGACCTGCGCGGCCGCGTCGCTGAGTGTTTTCTCCAGTATCCTCGCGCGGGGGACGTTTCCGTTCCTGCTTGCGCGCGGCACGCAGACCGACACCACCTCCGCAGAGACACTTGCTTATGTAAACGCGTACCGACTGAGCCCCGGAGAGTATCTGGAGTTTCTTCATTCCTACGTGCCGAGGTATTGGACGCCGATGGGCTACCTCTTCCTCGCTCTCATCGTTCTTGGCGCCGTGGTACTGGCAAAGCGCACGCCGGTATTGGCGTTCCTAATCGGCACACAAGTAGTCCTCGTTCCGATTCCGTTGTTTCTGGTGAACGTGCATCACTGGTATCATGAGCGGTACTTCAGTTGCGTGTATCCCTTTGTTCCCCTGCTGCTCGCGGTTGCCTGCGTCTTTCTGGCGGACCGTTTCGCGCAGATCTTCCTGCGTGTTGCGGTTTCCAAACCAGGGATTTCAACTTCCTTTCCGGTCTTCGCGCGCGCAACGATCGTTCTCTTGTTTCTCGCAGCCTACACAAAAATCTCCTACGGTCTGCTGGCGTACCACTACACGGAAGGCCGGCCCCATGACTGGCGCGCAGTCGTGGAGTATCTGGCGCCGCGCCTGGCGGAGGGCGACACCATTGCGGTCGCAGGCCCCGCAACCTATGCGACACAGCACCTCCCCAAGGAGCGGCAAGTATTCCCGAAAACCAATTACGCGTTGGAGTATTACCTGGAGCGGACACTTCCGGAAGGCGAATCGAAAACCGTGCGCGTCGTCGGAGCGAGTTCGAAGAATCAGATCGACGAACTGCGGACAGGAGATTATCCCGGCGCGGTTTATCTGGTGGTCGAATCGTTCCGCGAGCCGGAGCGCGCACCTCACGAGGATCTCGCAGGACTTCCCACGCGTGACCTTTTTCAGGCCAATGGTCTGGAAGTATTCCAGATAGAGTTGGGCTCCAATCACAATTCCCATCAAGCTCAATCCTCTTCACCGCCCCAGATGCAGTAGCAGTACCGGCTTTGGTACGCTGGGACTATGCTTATCAATTTCGCAGTTCGAAACTCGCACCGCAGCGCTTCACTGGTTTGCGTACTCACGCTGATAATGCTCGCGGGCTCAGCGCTAGCCGAACCGACGCCGCGACCACACATGTTTGTCAGCGCCGACGCCGCGCCGGGGCTTCGGTCCCTGGACGAGGTGCGGGAGGAGATTCGCGAGGGCCACGCCGCGCGCCTGTGGGCGATGCTGATCGAGAAAGTCGAGCGTGAGATGCAGGAAGCGGCCTGGACGCCCGCATCCGCATTGCCCGGAAGAAGTGAAGTCCAGATCAAACACGAGAATCGCGATTTCACCATTGTAGCCATGACGGCGAATCGTATCCTTGATGCGTCTCTCGCTTCGCTCATCACGGGAGAACGGCGCTACGCCGACGCGGCACTGAAGCAACTCGACGCGCTGTTCGACCCGGAGCAATGGCCGGACTGGGAAGATAAAGCCCATATCGACGTGGGACGCATCGCCGATTTGCGGCACGGGCAACTGGCGTTCGCGGTCGGCGTGTCCTACGACTGGCTTCACACAGCCCTAACTGCAGAGGAACGCCAGCGAATCGTGGATGGACTTGACCGCTGCGCGATTCAGCGATTCAAAGCGGCCGTGGAGGCCAACGAGAATTGGACCCGCAATCGAACCAACTGGATGACGGTCATCGTTGGTGGATTCGGGATCGCGGGCATGGCGCTAGGAGAGGATCATCCCGATAGTGATTTCCTGGTCGAGTTTGCCCGGCCGCGCATGGAGGGGTATCTCGAAGTGCTTGGCGAAGAGGGCGAGTTCAATGAGAGCGTGCAGTACGCCGGGTCCATGCTGTTTCTCGTGCGCTACTTCACGGCGGTGCGTTACGCCAGCGGCGGCCGCGACAACCCCTTTGAACGCCACTCGCTGGCGGCGTTTTGCCGCTGGTATCAGTACATGACCTTTCCGCCGGGGCGGGTCGCGGGGTTCGGCGATCCCGGCGCCGCCATGCCGCCCGTGGTGAACTACATGAGCGCCGTTGCCGCAGCCACGCAGGATCCGATGCTACAGTGGTTCTACTTGCAGTATTGCGACAACATGTCGGAAACGCACCGCGATCTCGCCATGGAATTGCTGTATTTCGACGCGAGCCTCGAAGCCGTCTCTCCCGAAGGACGCCTGCCGCTGGGCAGGGCCTATCACGATGAAGGCAAGCTTATCAGCAGCCGAAGCAGTTGGGACCCCAAGTCCACCACGTCCGTCGTGTATGCCAAGGCCGATCGCGAAAGCACACACAACCACGCGGACTGGGGCCAGGTGTGTATCGATGGTTACGGGGAACGGCTGATAGTCGACCTCGGTGCACCGCCGGGTTACCCCAAGAGCCACAAGGAACGATTCTATAACTATCAGCAATGGGGGCATAACGTCCTTGTCTTCGGCAAGAATGAGACGGGCGGCGTACCCTGGCAGGAGCGGAAGCGGGAAGGCTCCATTCTGTGGGCTGAGTTCGACGACGCGCGTGGCGGCGCGTGGGCGATGGACCTGACGGCCGTTTACGATGAGGCGGAGTCGGTAACCCGGACTGTGGTTCACTTGCTGCCTCGAATCGCGGTCGTGGTGGACGATGCGTCGCTACGAGCGAAATCGCCGATCAGCATGCGCTGGCACCTTGCGGAATCGGCGGAACCTGACGAAGCGGGCCGCTTCTATGTTGATACCGACGATGCGGCGCTGGCCGGACTCGTGTCTCGCGTGGATGGTTCCGCCGAATTGGGTACGGGCCGCCACACCTATGAGGAACCGTACAATCGCGACCGAATGGGCGAACTGTATCCGCAACAGCACGAGCCATTCGTAGAAATCAAGACAGAGGATACGGCGTGCCGCGTCGTGTCGCTGTTCTGCGTTCAAGAGCCGGGCGTCTCGGCGCCGACGTGGACGTTGCGTGAGGGCGGCTGGGCGATTGAAACGCCCGAAGGGCTCGTGCGCGTGACGCTCGAAGACGATCTGCTGCGCGTGGAGTTCGCGGACTCCGAGGCGGGCTGGTCGGTTCCTGTCGGCCGGCTAGGTGACGGCACGCCATGATTGGCATGCGCGCAATTCCTTCAATCCTTCTACTTGTAATGCTGACAATCCCTGCGTTTGGTGACCGCATCGCCGAAGCGCGCCTCTCGTCAGATAGACAGGAACACGACCCTGTTTTCATCTACGAGCGGGTCCCGGGATCGTTCTTTGTCGAGAACATCGGAGCCGATCCGTTCCGCATCGCCAACGTGAAATCTACCTGCGCCTGCACAACCGCGATTCGCACGAAGGGGACGGTCGCGCCCGGAGAACGGGCGGAGATTCAGTACGAGATGGAATCCGCCGCGCCGCTACGGCGCTCGGTGAGTATCTTTGTCTATACGAATCCGCCACTCAAAGAGCCACTTCGCTTCATCGCCTCCGGTACCTGGAAGCCAGTGGTCGAGGTAGACGATTCTTCGCTGACGATTCACGCGCACTTCGGCGACTCCTTTTCACAGGTGGTGCCGCTGCGCGCCGCGGAAGGCGTAGGCTCGCTCCGCATTCTCGACGCGACCACGCGCCAGGATTGGGTGGAACTGGAACTCGAGCGCGCCGACGACGCTTCGCTCCCGGCGTTGATCGTTCGCTCCAAAGGACCCATTCAGCCGGGGAGCCACAAGCTGGGCGTTGACGTGAGCTTTGAGGCGAACTTGGCCGGTAAACAGAGCCTGAAGTTCAATGTTGAAGTCCAGTCGGATTTCTCGGTCAGTCCATCCCCACTGACCGTTCAACTGAGTCCGGAGTCACCGCAAACGACGGTGGAGTTCGTGGTCCGGAGCAAACGCGGTGAGCGGTTTGTGATTCAGGGGATTCAGGCCGAACGGATCGACGTTGCCGCGTCGGACTTCCCGAGAATGCCGAGCGCCTCGCATCGCGTGCAAATCACCGTTCACCCTGCGGACGGACCCGTTCCGCGGCGGGGACGTCTTCTGATCGATCTCGGCGAGAACCGGGGAATTCTCCCCGTCGAAGTCTACTTGCTGCGGCCCAGCGCCCCGGCCCGGTAACGCCCTTGGGGTGGGGTGCCTTTGGGCATTTCCGGGCCTCATCTGCTATCATTAGGCCCTGCTATTTGCGCGCATTCCGATGCGCCGGGGTATCGCGGAGATTCCGCAAGGAGTTACGGGGACTATGGCACGAAAGTATGTGATCGGGCTGGATTACGGAACGGAGTCGGGCCGGGCTTTGCTGGTCGCAGTGGACAACGGCGAAGAGGTCGCGACCGCCGTGGAACCCTACCGCGATGGCGTAATCGATGATACCCTTCCCATTACGGGCGAGAAGCTTCCACCCGACTGGGCCCTCCAGAACCCTCGCGACTATCTTCACGTGCTCGAAACCGTCGTGCCCAAGGTGTTGAAGGAATCCGGTGTCAGCGGCGATGACGTTATTGGAATCGGCACCGATTTTACGGCCTGCACGATGTTGCCGATTGACGCGAAGGGCACGCCCCTGTGCATGAAGCCGGAGTTTGAGAAGAACCCTCACGCGTGGGTGAAACTCTGGAAACATCACGGCGCACAGCCTGAGGCGGACAGGATCAACGAACTTGCGGAGAAACGCGGTGAGGATTTCCTCGCGCGTTACGGCGGGAAGATTTCCAGCGAATGGTTTTTCCCCAAAGCGCTGCAGATTCTTGACGAAGCGCCGGAGATTTACGAGGCGGCAGACAAGCTCATCGAGGCGGGCGACTGGCTCGTGCTGCAATTGTGCGGCGAGGAAAAGCGTAACGCCTGCGCCGCAGGATACAAGGCCATCTGGGATGAGGGCTACCTGAGCCCGGAATTCTTCAAGGCCCTCGACCCGCGATTCGAGAATGTTGTCCGGGACAAGATGAGCGAGGACATCTACCCTGCGGGCGTTCGCGCGGGTGGACTGCTGCCGGAAATGGCACAAAAGCTCGGACTCAGGGAGGGCACCGCAGTCGCCACGGGCGGGATCGACGCGCACGTTGCCGTACCGGCGACCGCTGCCACCGAAGCCGGCCAGATGGTCATGATCATGGGCACCAGCTTATGCCACATGGTCTGCGGCACAGAGAAGAAGGTCGTCGAGGGGATGTGCGGCGTCGTCAAGGAAGGCATCCTTCCCGGGTACTACGGCTTCGAAGCCGGACAGACGGCCGTAGGCGATATCTTCGCGTGGTTCGTGAACAACTGCGTTCCCGCGTCGGTTGCGGAAGCTGCGGCGAAAGCCGGGACGGATATCCATGGGTACCTGGCGCAGGAAGCGCAGAAGCTGAAGCCCGGCGAATCGGGCGTGCTGTGTCTCGATTGGTGGAACGGGAACCGCTCCATCTTGGTGGATGCGGATCTCTCCGGATTGATGATCGGCATGACCCTCACGACGACGCCGGCCGAGATGTACCGCGCGGTGCTGGAAAGCACGGCGTTTGGTACCTACACGATCATCCGGCAACTGGAGAATGGCGGCGTGCCGATCTCCGAGCTATATGCCTGCGGCGGGTTACCGGGCAAGAATCCCTTGCTCATGCAGATCTTCGCGGATGTCACGAACCGGGAGATCAAGATCAGCGCCAGCGATCAGACGGTGGCCTTGGGCTCGGCCATGTGGGGCGCCGTTGCGGCCGGTTCAGCCGCGGGCGGATACGACGACGTCACCGAGGCCGCGAAGAAGATGGCGCGCCTGCGGGACACGGTGTATCGACCCAACCCGGATGCGCACGCTGCATACGAGAGGTTGTACGCGGTCTACCTCCGGTTACATGACCTCTTTGGGCGGGGAGGGGATCGGGCCATGAAAGAATTGAAATCGTTGAAGGCTGCCACGCGCGGCCAATAAACTTGTGAACGTTATTTGGAAACACTGGAGCCGGTCATGACGATTGAATGGAACGAGGAGCGGTATGCAACGGGCATTGAGGAAATCGACGAGCAGCATAAGGAATTGTTCCGGCAGATCAATCGTTTGACGGATTCGTTGGAGCGCAATCCGAATGGCAAGGCCGAAGCCGGGAACTTCTTGTACTTTCTGGAAGATTATGTAAAGGTCCATTTCGGCTGCGAAGAAGGAATCATGGAGCGAACCCATTGCGCGGCCTGCCCGCGCAACGCAAAGGAACACGGACATTTTCTGAAAGCCTTTCAGGAGATTCGCCACACCTTCGATCGCGAGGGCATCAGCCCGAGCTTCGTCCAGCGGATCCAGAAGGAAGTGGTGGATTGGATCCAGGGGCACATCGCCAACGTCGATGTCGAACTTCGTACGGTCGCCACGCAATAGCGCTTTTCCGCAGTCCACAGCCTCCCCCTAGACCATGGAGCATAGCATGCGTAAAGAGTCCCTCAATTTTCTGAAGCACTTGCTTTCCACGCCCAGCCCTTCCGGGTTTGAGGAGAAGATTCAACAAGTCTGCAAGTCCTACGCGAAGCCGTATGTGGACAAGATCTACAAAGACGTTCACGGAAATCAGTACCACGTGAAGAACCCGGACGCGGAATTGCGCGTCATGTTGGCAGGGCACGTCGACGAGATCGCGCTCATGGTGAACCATATCGACGACAAGGGTTTCCTGGGATTCCAGGCGATCGGCGGAATCGATGCTTCGGTGCTGGACGGACAGCGCGTGCAGGTGCATCACGAAAAAGGGTCCGTGCCTGGCGTGATTGGCCGGAGGGCGATCCATTTGACGGACCCCGAGGAACGCGGCAAGCCTTTGCCCATCCATCAGCTCTGGATCGACATCGGCGCACGGGACAAGAAGGAAGCGCAACGCATCGTGTCCATCGGCGATCCGGCCACGATCGATGTGGGCTTCCAGGAATTGCGCAACGATCGCGTGGTCGCCCGCGCGCTGGATGACCGCATTGGCGCCTTCGTGATTCTCGAAACCATGCGGCTCCTGAAGAATCGCAAGATCAATTGCGCGGTCTATTGCGTGACAACCGTCCAAGAGGAAGTGGGATTGCGCGGCGCCACGACCAGCGCGTATGGGTGCAACCCGCATGCAGGGATTGCGGTGGACGTGGCGCACGCCACCGATCATCCAAACTGCGACAGCAAGCGGTTCGGCGCGTTTTCCCTGGGCGGCGGGCCGATTCTGAACCGTGGCCCGAACATCAACCCGGTTGTTGCGAAGGGCCTCATCGACACGGCCAAGAAGAAAAAGATCCCGTATCAGATGGAAGCGGCGCCGCGCGGTACGGGCACCGATGCCAACGCGATGCAGCTCAGCCGGGGCGGCGTAGCGACGGGTCTCATCGGTGTGCCGAACCGCTACATGCACTCGCCCGTGGAAATGGTGTCGCTGAAAGACGTGGAACACTGTTCCGAGTTGCTGGCCGAGTGGATCTGCACGCTCAAGCCCAAGCACAACTTCATTCCATGAGCGATCCGGTTCAGGTAATCGTCGAGGAAGACTACGCTGCTATGAGCCGCCGCGGCGCGACGGTCGCCATGGAGCACCTCCGGGGAAACCCGGCGGCGCTGTTATGCGCGGCGAGTGGGAGTTCGCCCCTGGGTGTGTACTCTGAGCTCGCGAAAATGTACGCCAGCGATGCCCAGTTGTTCTCCGCGTTGCGCGTCATCAAGCTGGACGAATGGGGGCCGCTTACCGCAGACGATCCCGCGTCCTGTGAGTTCTACATACGAACCAAGGTCTGCGAGCCGCTCGGTGTTGACGCTGGACGCTACGTCACCTTTCGCGGCGATGCGGCCGATCCCGAGGCAGAATGCGCGGCCTTCGCGAGGGCATTGCGGTCTGCCGGACCAATCGACATCTGCGTCCTCGGAATCGGTGTGAACGGCCACGTCGGCATGAACGAACCGGCGGACTGGCTTCTTGAAACCGCGCATGTTGCGGAGCTGGCGAAGGAATCCCAGGGGCACGGCATGCTCGCGAACGCCCTCACGCAACCCACGTACGGGATGACCCTTGGTATGGGCGACATCTTGCGGTCGAGGCTCGTGCTCCTCCTGGTCAGCGGCGCGAAGAAGCGTGAGGCGATGGCTGAGTTCATGACCCGCCGCATCACAACGCGGTTCCCTGCGTCCCTCTTGTGGACGCACCCCAACGCGTACATCATTGCCGATCGGCAAGCAATGCCGGTTTCCTGACTTCGACAGTTTCGGCATTCACCGGCGCGACGCTGAGCGCCAGAATCGCCTGGCCGGTGAAGTACAACGGTAACCCGATCAATGCGTTTTCGAAACCTGGCGACACAAACTGCTGGCGCGCCACGAAAATGTCGGATACGTAGAACATGACCGCGCCGAGCAGAATGAGCCCGCCTCCGGGCTGCGACACGGTACCGCCTGCGAGAATCACCATGATGCCAATGACCACCGTATACGCGGCGACCGGGATCCGAAGATCGTTGGGGACGTGCGGCCACACCCATCGAATAACCAGTACGCCCACGATAGCGATTGCGGCTGCGGAGGGAACAAGCCCGTGAACCCGAAGACCACGCACGGCATAGGCGGCACAGTACGCAAGATGGGCGACCAGAAACGCGACGAGACCGGCAAGAAACCGGCCGTCCCCTCCGGACAGAAGGAAGTAATCACCGAAGGAGGAACAGACCAGCCCTGCGAACAGGATCCGCCCGTACATCGACTGGTGCGCTCCCGCGAGTAAGGCGGTGGCGAGAAAACTGAATGATGCGGCCATTTTGAAATAACCGGAAGCCCACGAGTATCCGGAAGCGCTCATCAGCAGGCAAAGGATGCAGAACGCAACGGTCAGGACTGCGGCAAGAAGCGCGCGTGCCGGTATGGTCTTCATCGTCACAGGATTCTCCTAGATCGCAGATAGCGAAGTGGCGCTTCCGCCGCGATTCAAACCAGTTCGCTCGCTCGTCGCGTGAAACAAGGATACCAGCCACAAGCGGAATGAACCAGTCAAGACATGATTCGGAGATTAACCGCCGGGCGCATCGTTCAGATATCCCTCGAGCGAAGTGATCTCATTGATCAATTCGTTGATGCGATCGTGCAAAAGATATCGAAGTGAGATCATGCCTGCAATCTCTCCGTTCGATTTGATAATGGGAAGGTGGCGAATGCGGCGCTCGCTCATGAGCCGTATGGCGTCGTTCAACTCGGTGGATTCCGGGGCGACGGCGATATCCGAGGTCATGACGTCGCCTAAGAGGGTGGTGCGCGGATCGCGCTCTAACAGGACGATCCGCGACATGACGTCGCGCTCGCTGAAGATGCCCCGGAGGTCGTTCGAATCGCCGATTAGAACCGCGCCGGAGCGATGTTCGACCATGACCTCGATCGCCCGCCATGCGGTATCGTCCTCCGTCAGCATCAATAACTCGGTATTTCGCAAAAAGGGTTTCAACGACATGGATATGCCCTCGCACATACGCTTTAAGTCCTCGCAGCACAACCACGATGCACGAGAACGCGAAAAAGCGCAAGCGGTTTCTTTTCGAGCCCGAAAGCGAGCCGGTAAGCCGTTGAAACCACGAGCGTTCCAGCTCGCATCGCGGGAACGCGGTGTAGCGGTGAGATCTAAGATCCGCTAGATCCCCCGGTTTGTTGGTCAAGTTCGTCCAGGAACCAGCGCAACCGGCGTTGGTCTTCGTCCGTCAGGTGATGAAACTGCACGCCGCAAGCGTGTCCTTTCTTTTCCGGAATGGGCTTGGTCCACCGAACCTGCGCGCGCGGCTTGATGGAGGTGCGCTCCTGTAAATCGATATGCAGGGTGACATCCTGACCGGGAGAAATCTCATATTTTGTCATGACGCAAGCGCCGCCCGAACTCAAGTCAAGAAGCTTTCCGCGTGTCTTGTGGGTATCCATCTGCATGTCGCCGCCGGAGGAAAACCCCACGGCGAATTCCACTTTCACGTTGCAGGTCTTTCGGATCGTTCGCCGCCTTAGACGGCGCTGATCCGAAGATGCGTCCGCGCCTGAAGAGGCTTCCGGAGCGAGTGCGATTCGTGATTCCCTTTCTGGTCCGAAATTCATGTGATGCATTGGGTGAATCCTCTGATCCAATCGTTCAGAAATGGATTGAAGGCGCTTACAGTTCTCGTTTATGACGCCAGAATAATTGTCTTCTGCTCCACCCCATCCTCTGCGGGGCCGTAGCGTAGCGTCGCTTTTGCGCCCTGCATGAAATCGGTCGATTCCAGAATCGTGCGGACCACATCGAACAAGCGGTCGGCATCCGGGCCGTACATGTACAGGCTGCCATCGCTCCCGTCGACGGCGATCTCATTGCCATCGTATTCGCCGGCGCGAGAGGCCTCGATGGCATCCTCGAGTCTTTTCTCCAACTGGAAGATGCGAGACAGATCGGTCGAACCATACTGAAAATCAATGATGACGGCATGGGAAGGCGAAGGTTCCGGCTCTTTCGACCCGCCTCCGAGGATTCGGGAGAACAAACTCACGTGTCCGTGCCCTCCATCTACCGCCCCCAACGCGCCTGGAGCGGTTGGAGCAGTTGGGTGCTGGCGCGCTCGATGTCTTCGTACCGTTGGTCTCCCTCCCTCAGGAAGAAGGGGATGAACGCCAGTTTCTCGATATACGTTGAACCCACGTCCACGGGGATGATGGGTCCGCGCTGATAATCGCTGAAGGGATACACCCACCCGCGCGTGAAGTACGTGACCGGAATTGACCAGAAGTGATGGTAATAGAGATAGAACGCCGGGCGATGGGATGAGGCTTCTCCGCGGATCGCATTAAAGGCGAGCGACGATTCGATAACCTCGCCGATGCCGTAGTCGTTTGCCTCGTTGGTGAGGGCCAGCCAGGGCACGTCATGGTCCACGCGAATCGCCCACTCGTCCTGCCAGTTCGGCCCGTGCAAGGTCCGTGCGCTGCGCAGTTCCCCGCTCTTTTCCTTCCACACGAAATGGTCGATGAGATGGGAATCGAGCACGATTTCGCCGTTGCGGATGGCGGATGCGTTCAGCGGGTCCCGAACTTCCATGACGGTAGTGCATTTCACGTAGGGCACGCCCGCATAGAACGTGTAGGTGACTGAAGCTTGCACTTGGGGTGTGGCATCCGGCATGCGGCCGCTGTTCGTGATGCGGAACATGAGCGGGCCGCGCGTCGTCACGACCGTCTTGTCAGGCGGATCCCAGGCGAAGGTGTGGCCCCACTTGCCGTTGTCGGAAAAGGAGTCGGGGTTCCAGTGCACGGCGTTGCTGTAGCTGTTGGTCAAGGTCGGTACGGGATTGTCTTCCCGCCCCTTTAGATTGAAGGAAGCAATCTGGCCGGAACCCTGATCGAGCTGGACGACATAGTGCTCGTTTTCGACGTTGGCTTCGAGCGACGGTCCCTCGATTTTCAATCCGCCCTTGGTCTCGGCGGGCGAGCCGGCCTTCGGGTTGTCGTAGAGGAAGACGTACACGCGCGATTCGCTCGCGGGCACCGATGCGAGAAACACGCCCTCGACCGACTGCGACGGATGTTGCAGATAATTGGGGTTCGACGTGCCGGGCGGCGTTCCGGGGAACCGCTTGGCGTTGAACGTCTGGATTGGCACGGGCGTGTACGTATCGCCATCGCAGGCAAACAAGCGCAGTTCCCGTTCCAAATCTTCGCAATCTTCCGCGCGCGCCGCGATCGAGAACTCGACGGGTTCGCCGTCCCGAGCGAGCCCTGCCGGTTCGTGCAGGACCACGGACTGGTACCGTTGGAACCCGTCGGGCGCGCCGCCGGTCTTCGGGGCTTTCGCTTCGAAGGATCGCGTGACGGTCCTGGACTTTTCAGCCGCGTCTTTCGCGTTAATCTCGACTTCGATGGACGTCGTTTCGCCGTTATGCCAAACGGATCGAGTGACCAGGACCACGTTCTTCGCGTCTGTAGCCTCCTGCGTAATCCATCCGGACTGGACGTGGGCGAATCCATCCACGAAGGCATAGAACGAATCCGATTCCGTGCCGTTGACACGAATCTTCGCGATGCTTGCGGAGGCCCCTTCCGTCCAATCGCCGAGGGGAAGCACGATCTCGAAGAACGGGTGTTCCACGGTCGGCGAGACGAAGGTGACCTCCGTCACATTCTTTGGATCGTAGGGCGTCGGATAGAGGACCTGACCGTCGCCCACGTCCCGGCCTGTTTCAACCGATACCGGCAACTGCGCGCCTGCAACCAGCGCGTAGAACAGAACGGCCAACAGTGCAGCAAGCCGCACCGCTACTCCTCGCCTTCCGTGTCTTTGTGCCCGCTGAGCGCGCCTTCCACGCCCTCATCAAAGGGCATAGTCAAGATCGGCATAACCCAAGCTTCCGGCGTGCGATCGTCCGTGGCCATCCATTCGTGGACCAGCAGCGGATGTGAAAGCTGCTTCGTAAGCGTCTCGATCTCGGCGAAGGGATCGTCGTCCTCGGCAAACCGGAAAGGCACCCAGGCCGCCGTTTCCGTGTAAAAACTACCGGCACGCACCGGCATCATGCGCGTGAAATTCAGCCCGCCGAAGGGATAGACCAAAGGCCGAGACCAGTAGATCCAGGGTCCGTTCTGCACGTAGATGTAGGGCTGCGCGGCGCTCGGCTGCTGGCCGTACTTGTTGCCGCAATTGAACTCGAGGTTGATGCTGGCGAACCCGGCCTTCTGTTCGCGATTGATGAAGGCCATCCAAGGCGTTTCCGCGGGAACTTCCAGGGCATGGATCGGATGCTTGCGCGACGATTCGATGTCGAGGCTCTGCACCGTGCCCAGGGGATCCTTCCACACAAACTCATTGAGCACGGCATGGTTGAAGACGAGTTCCCCGTTGCGCGCGGCCATGACGAAGTGATCGTTGATGACTTCCATGTAGGACGTCATCATCACGTAGGGTTTGTCCGCATAGAACTCGTAGGAAATGGACGAGTTGACCGTTTCCATGTGGGGCAGCGGCGCGTAGCGGCGCGTACGGTGCATGATGGGACCGCTGATCTCGTCGTAAATGGGCGTTTCCCAGTCGCTCGCGTGCACCCACGGGATCGGGGGCGAGTAGAATCCCGGGTTCCAGTGCACGGCGCCGTTGGTTTCGAGCTTGTGCTCAAGCAACACTGGCTCGCCCTCGCCCCGGATCGTCACCTGTTCCACGGCCCCGCTGTTCACGGACAGGAAGAACTCGTACGCGTCCGTCGTTATTGTCTGGCTCAATCCCTCTCCCTTCGCCACATTGAGGTCCGTGTCCAGACTCAAGGCTTCCGCGTTCGGATTGCCGTAAACCACCTGGTAAACCTTCAGTTCGTACGGCTGTACGTCGGCGAGAAACACAAGTTCAACCGTAGTCGTCGCGTCATACCGGTGCACCGGTTCGCCGGTTTCGGCGTCCAGCTCGCCCGAGTTGAGCAGCCGTTCGTCGCGCCAGACCGTCACATTGGTCACCTGACACGGGGCAACGACATAGCCATCCGCGCCAGCGTCGGGATGGGTCGGTTCGTAAGTGACCACGCGAATCTCGTTTTCGGGTTTGGTGACGTCGTCAGCGAAGAGCCCCAGCATGGCGTGCACGGGCTCGCCCTGACGCTGGATACCTGCCGTTTCGTGGAGCACCAGGGAAACCGAGTGCGGCCAGTCCGCGTTCCAGTAGCCGCCGGAACCGGGCGCGGTTCCCTCGGCCTCGAAGGTGGACTCCTTACCGTCCTCATCCGCGATCGCAACCGCGACCGTATGCTTCGAACCATTCATCCAGTCCACCGGGACCACGATCTGAAAGTCGCGGTTACCCGCGATGACGCCTTCATACGTTTCGCCTTCAACGGTTCCATTCTCTGTTGAACCGGGAAGGGCCTTTCCGTGGTTGAAGTAGCGGGCATCGCGGCTGGCTTTGCCGTCCACGGATACGGATACGACCTTGCCGGGCGCGAGTGACTCTTTAGCCAGCGTGACGGTGAGGTGATGGTATGGAAATTCCGCAGTAGGCTGGCCGAAGCTGGGGCCCTTCACCTTCGTGCGCTCGGACGGGGCGGTTTCATTCGCGGCAAGCCGCACCGGTTCGCCTGCTTCACTGGTGCCTTCCAAGGCGATCTCGTAGGTCTTGCCAGGCTGCCAGTCCGCGTAGAGCGAAACGGAGAAGTCTTCGCTGCCGTGTACCCAACGGTTTCCGTTGAAGACGCTATGGTTGGCAATGACGAAGGGGTCTTTCTCGTCGCCATTCACCAGAACCCGCTCAACCTGAAACGCGGGAGCCGCGTTTTTCGGGAACTTCGCCACGAGGTCGTATGTGACGTTGGCGAATTCGCCGACGGGCTGAAACTCCACGGCCTGCGGTCCTGCAGGCGCAGTGGATTCCGTAAACCCGGATGGCCGCGGATGACGCAAATCGGCCGAGCTTTCCGCAGCCGAAATTGCGGAACCGGCAAAAGCAATCAATAGAACGAGTGTCGCGGCGAAAGCAGCGCTACGCATGTGGGATCTCCTCGGTTCGTTGCAGTTTCGTCACTCGTGTTTCTTGTTCTGTTTCGCTTCGTGCTCTTCACGAAGGAGACGCAATAAATGCCGGATGTCGAGCGCACCGCCGATAGTGACCCATATGGCCATGAGTGCAAAGGCGGTGACACTTACAATGAAGACGCCTTTCCAAAGCATCATCCAATATTCCACGGCGACTTACCTCCTCATCCTACTGGTGCGCCGGAAGCAGGACTCGCTTCCGCGGTTTCGGGTTCATCCGGGAACAACAGCGATCCCACAACCATGGCGAGCACCGCGGCAGCAACGGCCCCAAGCCCGACACGCGGCGCGGTGAGCGCTTCGACAATGCGGGTGGCGGTTGCGTCGTCGATGGGCAACAGGCGGCCGAAGACAAAGGCTTGCACGGGTTCCAACCCCAAGACGGCAAGCCCGCCCGCACAGATGGCGAACACCGCGCCAGTGGAACTCGCCCGCTTCCAATACAAGCCGCCCAGCAGCACGCCAAAGGCGCCCGTGAAGTAGATGGCGCCGCTGACGGTCATGAAATCCCAGAGATCCTGGCCGAGCGGGTACGCGTAACTCATCACGAAGATAATCACGCCGATCATCAAGATGATGACGCGGGTCGTCCACACCCGCGTTTTCTGGGAAAGGCCGTCCTTGGAGAGTGGCACGATGACATCATTGGTGATCACCGAACCCCAGCAGAGGAAATAGCTGCTGTCGGTGGACATCATGGCCGCGACCATGGCCGCCGTGATGAGGCCGATCATGCCCGTAGGCAGCACCCGGCTAAAGAACACGGGCATTCCGTACAAGGTGTCGACGGGCGTCGCGTTGGGATCGGCGGGGAAGAATGCTTCCTTCATGTCGGGGATGCCCAGGATAAAGACGAAGGCGGCGATACCCCAGAAGTATGGGACGATCATGCGAATGGCGTAACCGATGGAGGCCCACATGAACTGCTTCTTGACCACGCTTACGTTCTCACTCGCAAGGGCGCGCGCGACAGAAGTGGGCCACAGGGCGCAGTTCACGATGCCGAGAAATACCATGAAAAGGACGTAGTCGATCCCGAATTCGCTTTCAGCAATCAGCGGGTTGAACCCGGCTTCCCCGCGCACGGAGGCGATGGTTTCGAATACGTGATTCCACCCGACATGGTTGATCGCCATGATGGTGGCCAGGACCATGCCGAAGGCCAGCACGACGAATTGGAGGTAGTCGTTCATGACCACCGACACCATTCCGCCGAGCACCGTGTAGGAGAGTTCGGCCAGCACCAAAACCGCCATGAGTACAAGAAGAGCCGTCTCGCTTTCCAACCCCATGACGACCTGAAGAAACTTCGCCCCCGCCATGAGGAATAGGCTCATGTTGAGGATGCCGCCGAAGGCGAGCATGAGCCCCCCGAGCACCTGCGTCTTCCGGCCGAAGCGTTTGCGGTAGAAATCGGGGATGGTGAGCACGTCGTGCTTGCGCAACGGTCCGATGATGAATCCGCTCAGCCCAATTAGAAAGGCGACGATACCGGCAGCGAGACCGATATGAAAGGCAGCAAATCCGCCATTGAAGCCTTTCTGCGAGGCGTACATGACGGTCACGAGCCCTAGCTCCGTGCCCGTCAAGGTGGCGACCCCCAACGCCGTGCGCACGCCGCGGCCCGCCACAACGTAGTCGTCCATATCGGCGACGTACTTGCGCGCGATCATTCCAAAGGAAACCGTGGCGATGAGGTAGACGATCAGGATGATCCAGTCGATAGGGCCGAAATTGGTGTGTTGAACGATATCCGCGAAGTGTTCCATGTTCCCCTTCCACGGTGCGTCTCGCGTGGCATAGAACGGCCAATGCGGGATGCACCCTCGCCGCTTCGAGCAACCCAATAAGGTGGACGGACATGCTAGCACGTGGCCGTGGCCTGCGCAACGCGGCGAGCGGTCGGGCAGGGGACTGGCCTCTTGCGATGAATAGGAGACGCCTCAGGGATGGCGTCTGAACGCTAAGGGGCCATTTGTTCGCTTCCTGGCGGGATAGGCTTGGCAACGGAAAATGGGTTCCCGAACCGAGGGCCGAGCCTTCGGTTCGGGAAAACGGGTATCTAATTCAGGCGGTTACCGCCGCGGGTTCCTCTTTTTCTTCGGTTTCTTCTGGGCTGCCGAGTTCCCCTTGCCGTCGAACCGGTCGCTTTCCTTCCAGGCGGGTGCATAATCTACGCTCGCAACCAGCCGTGGCAACCTGAGCAGGGCGATGGCCAACTCGATCTCGGATGCCAACGTCTCCTTCTCATACGACGGTAAGATCCAATCGGGCGGATTTGGAGCGCCGTCAAGTTTCTTCAATAGACTTTCGAGTTCCTCGAGTGCGGCGTCGTACTGGCCTGCCGCGATAAGCCATGCGGCAGCTTCGAGCTTGTTCGACATCGCTCCGAGACGGCCTTGTGCCGCTTTAGCGTTCTTGGCGTCCACGATATTCACAGGGAACGTAAGCACGGTGTTTGCCGCATCGTCAAGCAACTTCTCGATGAACTCGGGTGGTACGCCCGGTTCCATCGGCGTCGGATCGATACCGTCGTCCACGCCATCCCCGTCGGTATCGGGATCGCATAGCGAGGTTTGCCATGTCAGGTACTCCTCACCGTCGGACAATCCGTCTCCGTCGCTGTCGAATACCAGCGGATCCGGGCAATTACCTCCGTTGGCCAGCGTGATTTCAACGCCGTCGAGGAGACCATCTCCGTCGGTGTCCACGATGTCGTCAAGAGGGTTCAGGGGATCTGTGCCGTCAACCAGCACTTCCCACCCGTCTGCGATTCCGCCTTCGTCGCAGTCCTCAAGGAGAGGATTGGTACCGTACACGAGCACCTCCTCGCCGTCGGTAAGTCCGTCTCCGTCCGTATCGGACAGAGCGGGATCCGTGCCGTAGATATCGGTTTCGTCCGAGTCCAGGAGGCCGTCGCCGTCCGAATCCTGGTTGACGACAACTCCTTCCAGACTGAGCACCCACAGGGCGCCGCGTCCGGGCCCGCCGGAATCGTCCAGACTCGCACCAACAGCAAGCTCCATCGTTCCGTCACCGTTCAGGTCGTCCAGCAACGATACACCGCTCCCAAAGCGGTCGCCCGTCTGCAGCGGACCAACGAGGCCCCCGAAGGTTCCGCTAATCTTGGAAAAGTTGTGAACCGTGCCGTCGCCGTTCATGAACAGCACATACGCCGCGCCGCTCCCGCTTGCGCCGTCATCGTCTCCGTAAGCGCCGACGACCAGGTCGCTGATCCCGTCGTTGTCGAGGTCGGAAACCCCAGCAATCGAACTTCCAAACCAGTCTGTGTTTTCCAATACTCCGGCAAACCCGCCCTGCGTATTGCTGACCTTCTGATGAGATTTCACGGTACCGTCGGCATCCAGGAACAGTACCCAGACGGCGCCGCGTAGCGCCCCACCGTCGTCATCCCCGATGGCGCCGACGGCGATATCCGAGACGCCGTCCAGATCAAGGTCGCCGATACCCGCAACCGAAGAGCCAAAGTTATCGAAGTTCACCAGAGAGGGAACGAAATTGCCTTCGAGATCGCTGATTTTTTGTTGCGATTTCAGCGTGCCGTCGGGGTTCAAGAACAAGATCCAAACGGCACCACGATTTGTACCGCCATCGTCATCGTTCCAGGCGCCGGCTGCGAGTTCATCGCTGCCGTCGCCATCAAGATCGCCGATGGACGCCAGTGAATTGCCGATGTTGTCAAAGAAGCCCAACGCGCCACTGAAACCTCCCGACGTGGCACTGATCTTGTGATATGAACTCACCGTGCCGTTGGCGTTCAGATACAGAATCCAGATCGCGCCGAAGTCCGTCACGCCATCGTCGTCGTTCATGGCGCCCACGACAAGGTCGTTGACACCGTCGCCGTTCCGGTCTCCGATTGCTGCGACCGCACTGCCAAAGAGGTCGTTGTCATCGAGGGAGCCACCGAAGTTGCCTGCCGTGGCGCTTATCTTCTGCTGTGCCTTCACCGAGCCGTCAGATTGAAGGAACAATATCCAGACCGCGCCACGGTCTGTCCCTCCGTCATCATCGTAGGGTGTGCCGACTGCCACGTCGGATGTGCCATCCCCGTCGAGGTCTCCCATGGAACAGACTGAGTACCCAAATTGGTCACTCGAATCCAGGGTTCCCGCGAAGTTGCCGTCGAGACTGCTGATTTTCTGCTCGTCGAGCACTTCGCCCGGAGCGGCCGAAGCAGTGGTGGCAGCGATGAACGTCAGTGCGAGTGTGAGGGTTGTACTCGGAACGAGGGAGGAAACAGCGCGGCGGATCGGTATGTGTAGATGTGCGACCATAATTTTGCCACTCCTCATCGTAGGGCAAAAGCACGGTCGCCAGCACCGTATGACTTCGAGTCCCAAGCACTCCATCCGGTGCGCTCAATCGAGCGCCAATTTCCCCATCCCGGAGGAGATCGCCCGAATTGTACCACCTGTCGGAGAAAAGTGGCGGAGAAGTAGCTATCCCGAAATCGTGCAAGAATGCAATTGTGCGAAAATTATCCATCATGTACTGTTGATGGCATTGAAGTTGTGCGGTTCGCTCGGATGCGCGAGATTTTGTGATGGAGGGGATATCGTGCCGAATATCACGGTGGAAACAACTGGACTTATCTTTCGAAATCCTGCGCCAAACGTTCGACCGCGGCAAGCCTATTTCCCGTCTGTAGCGGAACTGCCAAATCGGGAACTTCTGGCTGCCTTCGAACTCGGTAGCGCCATGGAAAACGTCGATGTGCGATTGCACCTTTCGCGCTCTACGGATGGCGGCGCGTCGTGGTCGGGGCCAGTTGTAGTATTTGAATCGGAATCCGGCGAGAAACCGGTTTCTACACTTGGCCGCATGAGCTGTCTCAAGGACGGTACCCTCGTCGCCGTCGTCCTGTTGTGTGACCGCTCGCGTCGAGACGAAGGCTTGGCGAATCCGGTCACGGAAGGGTATGTCGACACGAGGTTCGCAATCACCGAGTCGACGGATGGCGGCCACACCTGGTCGGCGCCGCGCATCATCGACCCTCCGATCGACTGGTCGGTGTTTGAGATCTGTTCGCCAATCCTCGAAGTGAGCGACACGCGCTGGATGTTGCCGACCTCGCTCTGGAAGGACTGGGACGGAAACTGTCCGCACGGGATGAAAGCGGTCGCACTGATTTCCGACGACCGCGGACGCACGTGGAATCGGTGCGTGGACGTCTTCAACCAGTGGGACCAACTCGTCACGAGCTGGGAACAGAAGCAGACGCGGCTCAGCGACGGACGATGGCTGGCGGTGTGTTGGGCGCACGATTATCAGAATGCGAAGAGTCTGCCCAACCGCTATGCGTTTTCCTCGGATGACTGCTTTTCCTACAGCCTTCCCTCGGTAGCTCCCTTGAATGGCGAAACGTGTACACCGCTGGCGTTGCCGGACAATCGCGTCTTGTTCGTTTACCGGCGCTTCGACCAACGCGGCCTCTGGGCACATCTCGCGGAATTCGAGGGCGAAACCTGGAAGCCTCTCGGCGACGCACCGCTGTGGGGATCCGATCGGGCGTTGTATGGCAAGGACTCTACGAACAAGCTGGAAGAAATGCGCACCCTCCGGTTCGGGTTTCCGCAGAGCGTACGGCTTTCCGATGGCGCGATCTTCGTCGCCTTCTGGTGTGTGGAGGACTGCGTCGCCTGCATTCGGTGGTTCCGTTTGCGGGTGGAGATGTAGCGCAGGCGTCCTCGTCTGCTTCTTGATTGCGGGTGGATACTAAAAATGCAGGCGAGGACGCCTGCGCTACATGGAATCATGCCGCTTCGCGACGACGCTGCCTCGAATCGTCAGACTCGGATCGGCAGCGGGCGCTTTGAACACGAAACTGAGCATCACGCCCACCAAGAAGCACAGACCAAAACTGAAGGGGAAGTAGTAGACGAAATGCACGTCCGTTAATCGTTGAAGCGCGATAGTAGCGGGTACGGCAACCGCGACACCGAAGAGCCATGCGGCGAAGGATCCGCGGCGCGTCAGAATCCCCAGGAGAAACAGGGCAAGTACGGGACCGGAGAATAATCCTAGAAAGACCTGTGCCGTCTTCAGGATCTCACCGATAGTTGTCGCAAAGAACGCGACGCCTGTGGCGAACACGCCGAATACCACCACGAGTACGCGTGCAATCCATAGATCCTTCTTATCATCGTCGCCCGATCCGCGGGCCGGACGGATGAAATCGTTCACCACCACGGTCGACAGCGAGTTGATCCCCGAATCCATGCTGGACATGGCGGCGGCGAAGATCCCGGCGATGACGAGTCCGGAGACTCCAGCGGGCAAGGCATGCACGATGTAATAAGGGAACACTTGGTCGCCTACGATACCGTCCGGCAAGCGGTCAGGCCACGCCTGGTGGTACGCGAAGAGCCCGAGTCCAATGAACGCCAGTACGCCAACGATAGCGACCGACATGAGCGCATTTACTACAGTCGCGCGGGCCATAGCACCGAGCGACCGTGTAGCCAGCAGGCGTTGGACCGTGATCTGATCGACGCCGTAATCGTGCAGGAAGTTAAAGAAGTATGAGACCGCGACGACGGTCACAGTCATGTGCGTAAGGCTTGGCTTCCACTCGAGCAGGTTAAGGTGTCCTGTTTCTCCCGCGACGCGCAGGATCTCGGGCACGCCACCTGGCACTTCCCGCATCAGCGACGCGGCCACCAGCAACGCTCCGCAAACCAGGATGACAAACTGTGCGGCATCCGTCCAAATGACAGCGGCAAGTCCGCCAATCGCTGTATACGCGGTGGCGAGCAGCCCCATCAGTACGATAGCTAGCCACAGGTCCATTCCGGTTACGACGGACAACGCGAGCGCCGGGGCATAAATGACCGTGCCGAGCCAGCCCAGGCGGGCGCACACGAAGAGACCGGAAACACAGTAGCGGGCATTCGCGCCAAATCGTTGGAGGATGTACTCATACGAGGTCGTCACGTTGAGCCGCTGGTAGAAAGGCAGAAACAGCAGAATGATGAAGGGCGCGACGGCGGGCATCATGAGGATGCCGACCATGATGGATAGGTTCTCGCCGTACACGAGACCGGGGACGCCCATGTAGGTGACCGCGCTCGTGATGGTCGCAAAGACACTCATCGCGACGATGAACCACGGCACGTTGCGGCCAGCGAGGAAGAAGTCCGTGGTCGTTTTTTGCTTGCCCGAAACGAGGAGGCCGATACCCACGACGATTGCGAGGTACACCACGAGCACGGCGTAGTTCGCCGCGCCAAAGGCGATGGACTCGCTCATCGCGGGCGCGCCCATCGTTCGGGGGGAATGTGCATCACATCGATGTCGAGGGTATCGTTCGGCTGGTTCTTGCCGGGTGTGCTGCGACCTTTTGCGACGTACTCGTTGAGAAGTACGAGCAGGGACTCAACGCGGTCGGGATGGGCATCGCTGATGTCGTTGATCTCCCCCACATCCTCGGCGATGTTGTAGAGTTGCAGGTCCGGCTCCTTGTCCTTCTCAGCGAGTATTACAAGCTTCCAAGGTCCCTGCCGGATCGCGAATCGTCCCCAGCGATCATGATGAACGATGGCTTCGCGAATGGGTTCGCTCGTTGCATGCTCGAAAGCGGGCAGCATGTTGAAACTGTCCTCCGCCGCGGAATCCGGAAGCTGCTCGCCCACGACCGCGGCGCAGATGGCCATGATGTCGGTGAGGCAGATAAGACTATCGTTCGTGACGCCCGCCTCGACATGTCCTGGCCATCGCACCATGAACGGAACACGGTGGCCGCCCTCCCATATGTCCGCTTTGTGGCCGCGGTACGGTCCGCTGGGCATGTGGCCTGCCTCGACCAGCTTGTCCCAGCCGGTATAGTGGGAATGGCCGTTGTCGGCCGTGAAGATGACGAGCGTATTGTCCGCCACGCCCGCGTCTTCCAGCGCCTGGATGACCTGTCCCGCGGACCAGTCCGTTTCCATGACGAGGTCCGCGATAGGCGCGATGCCGCTCTTCTCTTTGAAGGCGTCGGATGGCGAGATGGGCTCGTGGGGCGTGGTCATGGAAAAGTACAGGAAGAACGGTGAGTCTGTCTTCGCGCGTTCATGGATGTAGCCTACGGCCTTATTCGTAATCGTTGGCAAGATCTCATCGAACCGCCAACCCGGCGCCATAGGGGCTCCGTCAAAACCGATATGAATCTCCTTGTTCGCGACGTTTTGCGCCGTGGGTTGCGTGACGATCCGGTCATTTTCAATGAAGGTGAAGGGGGGAAAGTTGGGCACGTGCGTGCCGAAGTAGTAATCGAAGCCGCGCGTCGTGGGACCCGATTCGATGGGCGCGGTGAAATCGGCCTTCATGGCCCGGCCTTCGCCTTCCCCTTTCCAATCCCACCCTAAGTGCCATTTGCCGTAACACGCGGTGTGATACCCGTGGCGCTTCAGCATTTTCGGAAGCGTGAGCCGATCCGCCGCAATGAGTGGCGGCTCGTACGCGTCGATGACCCACTCTTGCAGACAGGTCCGCCACGCGTAGCGGCCGGTGAGAAGTCCGTATCGCGTCGGTGTACACACGGCGGAGCCGCTGTGGGCATCGGTGAACACCATGCCCTCCGATGCAAGGCGATCCAGATACGGCGAAGGAATCTTTCCCTGCGGATACAGCGCCTGCACATCTCCCACGCCCATGTCATCGGCCAGGATCACGACGATGTTGGGATACCGGGGCGCAGTTGCAGATCGCGTTTTACACGATAGCATCGATGCCGCAAGGCACGCAGCGGACATGCGGAGAAAGGCTCGACGTTCAAGCCGTCCTTCGTTCATTCCTTGAGACTTCATCCACCCTCCAATCCTCCGCAACCTTCGCGGCGTGATCTCGGACAATGGCGGCCATGGAACTGGATGTCCAAGGACGAAATGCTGCCTGACAAGCAAACCCGAATAAGCACGGAATGTCAACTATTAACTGTCCGATTTCGGCGAAACCGACAGAATCCTGGCTCCTGTTTAAGCTTCCGAACGGGCCTGTTCTACGAGTAGTACGTCCTTTTCAACGCCTTTTGCCACCAAGCCGCACGCGGTTCTCTTGGCCCGAGTATTGCTTCACCGATTGCCAAACTTGCGGGGGAATTGTCCCTCATCGACAACACACATTGGAGGAAACTGTCATGACGGAAAAGATGGTGCTCGGTCGGGGAATCGTGGTTCTCGCCATGCTGCTCGCGGGTGCACACATCGCATCTGCGAAACCCGGTAATGGAAAGCCTTTCAAACAGCTCCAGGCACAGATCAATGTTCTGAATGAGACCATTCAAGACCAGCAGACGGATCTCGATTCCCTGCAACAGGCGCTCTCGCAGGCGCAGACGGATATCGGCGCGCTTCAATCTGACTTGGCCGATGCGGTAAGCCAGATTGGCACTCTGAATACGCAAGTCCAAAGCCAGCAAACGGAGATTCAGGATCTGGCGACGGAGAATGACGCTCAGGATCAGGCAATTGCCGATCTGGCCGCGATGATCACCAAGGAAGTGCGCGCGTTCGTGTATTCGAACCGTGGTCTCGGTGGAGATTTCATCGTCATCAATCCTGCGCCGCTCAACAACCCCGGCAGCAGCGTGGTGGAAGAAAGCGCCGGCGTATTCCTCGTGACCCTTGACGGGCCGGCCGGTTCGTTCCCGAACGCGGCCGACTCCGTCGCTGTCGCTACTCCGGAAGTGAACGCCGACCTAGCCGGTTCCACAGGACCTACCCTTTCGGCGACGGTCGCACAGGTAGCCGCGAGCGACACCAACATGCAGTACCGCGTTAGGATCCACGATGCGGACGGTAACCCCGTTACGGCAGCCTTTAATCTGGTCGTGTTGTCGCGCGATTAGTCCATTTGATATGACGGCTTGATACACACGTCGGTTTTCACCGCGCCCGGATTTGGCCGAGTCCAAACCGGGCGCGGCCTTTTTGCGCCTCTCGCAATCACTTAAACCATTGCCCCATAAGGAATTTCACGGAAAACTCAATTGAACCGATGATGGCTGCCTTGCGAAATTAGTTTGAAACTTTAGACATCCGGCTCTACTATAAGCACAACGTGCGCGGCGTTCGGGGGAATGCAGCCCGGCGCACAGAAAGGGGGCTACATGTCTTTGCAACGCGATTCGCATTCCAACCATCCTTCCCGTCGTGACTTTCTCATCGCCAGCGGCGCCGCCACAGCGAGCGTGTCGGTCGGACTCGGCAGCCGCGCATACGGCGCTTCCGCAGAGAAGCTTGCCGTCGTCGGCGGAGCCAAAGCCGTCACCGCTGACGCGAGTGACGCCACGAAGTGGCCGCAGTACGGGGAGACGGAAGAGCAGGCGGTCCTCGAACTCCTGCGCGCGCCGAACTACGATCCCAACGCGAAACTCGAGAAAGAGTGGGCGGAGTTTCTCGACGTGCCCTACTGCACCTCTCACTGCAACGGGACGAGTGCGCTAGCCTCCATGTTCTTCGCGCTGAATCTGCCCCCGGGCAGCGAGATCATGGTGCCGAGCTACACCTTCTTTGCGACGATCGTGCCCATGCGCCTCTTCGGCTTGGTGCCGAATTTCGTCGACATCAATCCGCGCACGCTCAATTTCGATCTCGAGGACGCGAAGAAACGTCTCACGCCGGAAACGAAGGCTGTGCTGCCCGTGCACTGGATCGGGCTGCCGGCGGATGTCGACCACATCGGCGACTGGGCGAATGAGAAGGGGCTGATTCTCCTGGAAGATGCTGCGCACGCCCATGGGGCCAGCATCAAGGGTAAGAGAATGGGCGCATGGGGGCGCATGAGCATCTTCAGCTATCAGGCCACGAAGCCGCTTCCGGCCATCGAGGGCGGCATGGGCGTGTACCAGAACGAGGAAGACTTCGGACGCGCGACGGCCTTCGGCAACTACGACATGAAAGGCATGAGCGAGAACATGCCGTACTACCAGTACAAAGGCTCGGGGCTCGGACTGAAGTTCCGCATGCATCCCATCGCGGCGGAATTGGCGCGTTGCCAGTTGCGCGGTCTCGACGAACGCAACAACGCGGGTGCCGCGCAAGTGCGACGCTTGAACGATCGGCTCACCCAGTTGCCGGGATTGTACGAACAGTCCAGTCATCGCGACGACGTGCAACGCCTGTATTACGCCTGGAACATGCTGTTCATCGATGAGAAGGAGGTGGGGGTGTCCCGCGACAAGCTCATCGAAGCGTTGACGGCTGAAGGCGTGCAAGTCACGGGACGCCATTACACCTTGCAGCACGAACTCCCGTTGTACGCCGAAGAGCAGTGGTGGTACCGGAAACCGGTGATCCCGGATCTGCCGGGATCGAAGCAGGCGAACGACACCTGTCTCGGCTTGCCGTTCTTCACGAAAGAGGTCCCGGAACTTTGCGAGCAATACGCGCAGGCCTTCGAGAAGGTCTGGGCGCATCGTGCAGAATTGGCATAGTTGGACGTTTCGTCCGCGCGGTTCAGGCCGCGCGGACGCTACATAGCTTGGGGGGTAAATCCATGATGGGAAGAAACGCGGGGATCTTTTCTGCCTGTTGTGCGCTGTTGCTCTGTGCGGGATGTGCAACAACAACGGCAACGACGCAAACTACCGAGCCGTGGCCCTTGGCCGTGCGCATCATGAGCTACGGCGAATACCAGGAAGCGGGCTGGGCGCACTTGCAGCAGATCGGCGTGAAGTACGTGTTCATGTCCGTTCCCGCGCCGGAAGAAGTGGAAGCTACGCAGGCGAAGCTGGCGAATCTCGGGCTCACGCCGGTTGTCTTCCGCGGCAGCGCCGACTTGAGCAAAGACACCTTCGCGGCGGAGCTCGAACCGCAACTCGCGGTGTGCGAACGGATGGGCGTGAAATACCTCTTCCTCTCCGCCAAACGCGGGGACTCGCCTGAGGAGGCCGCGTACGAGCGGTTGCGTGCGGCAGGCGACGCGGCAAAGGCCCACGGCGTTACCATCGG
>CAZWDH010000042.1:0-30622 GCA_964632865.1 uncultured Nitrospiraceae bacterium | reverse complement strand
TGTACCACGCGTCGTCGACCATGACCTCCGGTTGGGACTCCTGCCAGCGCACCGCGGCGAAGGGGGAGAGCTTTGGATACTCGCCGCCGACGCGGGTTTCAAGATAGTAGGCGGTATAAAGAATGGCCGGTACGCCGATGAACAGGATTGCGAAGAAGAGAACGGTGGCGACGATCATTCGCCGGCGCGAACAGGTCGACTTCTTCGCGCCTGTGAGGATGGGATAATCGCCGCTGACTTCACGCGCCGGTTCGTCGCGAAGGGTGGCGATGAGCGTAAGCAGTTCCTGTCGTCGGGGCTCGAGCTGTTTGCGGACGGCGTATTGGTTCAGCCAATAGATGAACCCATAGAGGACGAAGAGGAACGTGTACGAGAATCCCGCTCTGACGAGAAATGTGCCCCAGCTATTCGAGATTTGCCATGAGGACTGCGTAAAGAACGCCAGGATCGCAATGGTAAACGGCATGAGGTACCACCAGGCGACGTTGCGGAGCAGCCAGATTTGGTGTTCCACCTGGGTCAGCGATTCCTTCGCGCTGGTCAGCAGCGAATCGCCCGGTCCGGGCGCCTTTTGCGGGTGGCGCAAGCGATCGATACCGATGTACCCCATTACCCAGAACAGCGCGGGCACGGTGAGATACCAGGTCCAGGGCAGCGACATGAAGTACCCCATGACGAACCACAATGGCAACATGACAATCGCGACGCCGACCTCCCGAAAGTCGCGCCAGAAGATCATGGAGCGGAAATTGCTCTGGGAATTCTGGACTTCTTTCAGCAGCAGATCGGCGTTCACCGTAACCCGCGTCTGAGCCGATTGCGCTTTCCAGGCTTCTTGAAAGTTGTCAGGGTTCATGATGCTTCCCCGTTCATGAGCGCGGTCAACGCTTTCTTCGCGCGATTCAGTTTTACGCCCACGTTATTCTCGGAGATGCCGAGCACCTCGGCCATCTCCCGGTAACTTAGTTCGTCGAGATAGAGCAGCACCAAGGCCGCATCGCCTTTGGGCAGCTTCTGGATGGCGCTGTAGAGTTGTTCCACGATCTCGCGCTGCTGCGCCTGTTCGGCGCTACCGGCCTCGTCCGCCGGGATCACTTGGAAGTCTAATAATGGCTGTTGCTTCAACCGGCGGGGGATGTCTTTTCGTTTCCAGTTCATGGCGGTTTGCAGGGCGACGCGGTAGAACCACGTGGCCGCGCTGGCGCGGTGCTCGAACTTGGGCAAGGACCGCCACGCCTGGAGCAGGATTTCCTGCGCGAGATCCTGGCAGTCCTCGTGGGTGAGCGTGTAGGCGCGGGCCACCTTCATGACCGACGCGCCGTGCGTATCGAGCCAGTTGAGGAACAGTGTTTTTTGATCGTCGTCAACCAATGGAGCACCTCGTTCAAGAAGTATTGGTACCCCGTGCGGACGGTTTCTTACAAGGAGAACGTCTCAACGGTGCTTCGGATACGGCGAGCATGGGGATTGTGACATTGGTTGAGATAGGTCGCCGCTCGCTGGGATTGCGGATCTTGAGTGGCGGGTCGTGGGCTTCGACATCGCCGTAGGGAACGATCGGGAACGTACGGAGACCAGGTTGCCGGTTGCTACGCCTCGCCGGACAGCGCCGCACGCCGTTCCGCCCATTGAATCAGGGCGTCCAGGGCGGGACAGAGCGCCCGGCCAAGTTCCGTGAGCGTATATTCCACCTTGGGCGGCACTTCAGGATAGACGGTGCGCTGCACGATTTCGTCCGACTCGAGCTGGCGAAGCTGTTGGGTGAGCATCTTCTGCGACACGTCGGGGATTGCGCGTTCCAATTCGGAGAACCGTAGCACCGGGCGGTGAAACAAGTGGAGGATAATCACCAGTTTCCACCGTCCTTCAAGTATCTTGAGCGCGGATTCGGCTTGTTCGGTGTACCGGCCAACGATTTTTGCGGCTTTCTCCGCGTCGATATCTTTTACCTTACGTTTTGGTGCGTATCCCACTTTCTTGTTGGCTCTTGTCATGGATTCGATCGCGCTCCATACTGGTCGAGCTGAGGTTACGTTCTGGACAGGACATAGGAGGATATCATGCAGCACAAGCAATTGGCCGAACAATACATCGCGGCGTCGGACGTTCACGATGTGCAGGCTGCGCTACAGTTTTTCGCCGAGGACGCGGTCGTACATGATGAGGGAGGGGAACATCGTGGCAAAGACGCCATCCGGCAGTGGATGGAAGATGCGAACGCAAAGTACAACACGCGGTACACCGTGCGGAGCATTTCGGAGTCGGACGACGAAGTCGTGGTGGTGGCGTGCGTCTCAGGCACCTTCCCTGGAAGCCCGATCGAAATGCCCTTTCTATTCACCATGGGGAGCGGACATGTCGTCGCTTTGAAATGTGGAGCGGCGCGATGAGCGAGTTTCCGTGCATTCCAGATGAATTCCTCGGTTCGCGCATCCTGGTAACCGGCGGAACACGAGGCGTTGGCCAAGCGGTCGTGGCACGTCTGAAACGCGCCGGGGGAAGCGTCATGACCACCGCCCGCGGGGATGGAGAGGCTACCATGGCCGACCATTTTGTGCGGGCCGATTTGTCCACATTGGAGGGCGTCCATGAAACGGCGCAGTTCGTAGAGAAAGTCTGGGGCGGTGTGGACATGCTCGTGCACAATGTCGGCGGTTCGACCGCGCCCGGGGGCGGATTTTCCGCATTGACGGAGGAAGACTGGCAGCGCGAGTTCAGCGTGAATCTGTTCTCTGCCACACGAATGGATAGGCTCTTGCTCCCGTTCATGCTTGCGCAGGGTAAGGGCCGAATAGTCCACATTTCGTCTATTCAACGGAAGTTGCCGCTTTACGAATCGACGCTCGCCTACGCCGCCGCGAAAGCGGCACTCACGACGTACAGCAAGGGGCTTTCAAACGAAGTGTCGCCGAAGGGGGTGCGCGTAGCTTGCGTGTCTCCGGGTTACGTAGAGACGGAGTCGGCCAAAGCGTTGGTGGAGCGGCTTGCCACAGCGAACGGCGTCAGCACTCAGGCCGCGCAGAAGACGCTGATGGACGCACTGGGTGGCATCCCCATTGGCCGTCCGAACCGGCCCGAAGAGGTAGCGGAGTTGGTGGCATTTATGCTCTCCGATCGGGCGGCGAGTATCAATGGCGTGGAGTACATCATCGACGGCGGTACCGTCCCTACGATCTAGCCCGGATTCCTCCGCGTGGCAGTGCGGTGCGTGCGTGCGGTTTCTTACAAGAAAAATGGGGACAGTCACCTTTTCGCTTCTGAGTCGCAGAGAGAAGACACCAATGCCCGAGAAGCGAAAAGGTGGCTGTCCCTATTTTTCATCGCGGTCACTGGTGCGGTAGGATTTTCGTGAGCCTGTGGTCACGTTGTGAAATCGCCTTTCATACGGGAGAGGATCATGAGACGAGCGATTTGCGTGATGGGGATATTATCGGTCGGCGCGTTGTGCGTGCTGGCGGGGTGTGAGGTTGGGGATCGCGACAGGACGATCGGTGTTACGGAAAATGACGCCGATATGAATGCGGCAATCGCGGAGGCGCGGGCGACGCTTGATGAGTTCGTGGCGCGGATGGAGAACCCGGAGCCGGGCGACAGCGATTTCGCCATCAAGGTGGCCATCACGGACCCGAACGGGACGGAGCACTTCTGGGCGAACAATGTCGAGGTGGTGGGTCCGGGGTTTACCGCGACCATCAATAACGATCCGAACATCGTACGGTCGGTCCGGCTCGGGCAACGCGTCCGGGCCCGGCTGGATGAGGTGAGCGATTGGATGTACACGAGCAACGGCCGAATGGTTGGGAACCGGACCTTGCGCGTGTTGCTGACGAAGATGTCGCCCGAAGAAGCGGCCGCGGTGAAGCGGCAGGTGGGGTGGGAGTAGCGATATGTATCGCGACGACAGAAGGAAAGCGATCGTGGCGCGAACCGTGCGATACGAATTCATGGTGGTGTTGATTGGATGCGTGTTTGCCTCTGTTGGATCGATTGCGGAAACGTCAGAATCGTCGTCAAAGCCGCCTCCCGCGATCACCGTGCACGAGGGCTTGGTCTTTGCAGAACCGGGGGAGGAGCTCGCGCTCGATCTCTTTCTGCCGGCGTCGACGGATGAGGCTGTACCGTGTGTGATGGTGATTCAGGGCGGGGGATTCAGCCCGCAGGATGGGAAGCGGTTTCGGTCTTTTGCGGAGTACCTGGCAGAGCGTGGGTTCGCGGCGGCGACGATCGCGTACCGGGGACGGCCCAAGCATACGTACAAAGACACGATGGCCGATGTGAGGGCGGCGGTGCGTTACGTGCGGAACGTGAGCGGCGAGTATGGCATCGACCCGGACCGGATCGGGGCGATGGGGCGGTCCGCGGGTGGCACCTTGGCGGTGTTGCTTGCGGTGATGGATGAGCCGGAAGCGGGTGGCGCCGAAGGGCCGACGCAATCGAGCCGGATACAGGCGGCGGCCGGTTTCGCGGGGGTCTACGATTTCGTTGCGCGGTTCACGGGCGCGCAGCAGATCGCTCTGCAGCCGCGGCATGAGACGAAGACCGGCACGAATGGCGAATGGATTGGTGAAGATTTTTCCGCGGACAGCGCGGCTTGGCGTGACGCGTCCGCCGTCAACCATGTGGATGGGGCGGACCCGCCGGTGCTTTTCATTCATTGCAAGGATGACTCTACGGTCCCGTGGCCGCAGTCGCAGCAAATGTATACCAAGTTGCGGGACGCCGGGGTCGATGCGGAGATTGAGATCTACGAAACGGGCGGGCACGGGTGTCAGCCGAAAGACGGGGGCGATCCCATGGCGCGCATGGTGGAGTTCTTCAAGATTGCACTGATGAAGTGAGGGCGTGACGCGCATGTTGCTGAACGGATCTAAGATGCGGCCGCTTACTACAAGAGATGAATGAGATGTTACCTCGTCGGTTCAGTAACGTATTCGAAACGCAATGCGAATCCAATAATTCGCTGGATGATGCCCTTGTGGTGCTCCGCTCGAGGGGCGCAAACATTGCCGAGTGTATCCAGTTGGTCAAAGACCATACAGGTTGTTCTCTCGTGGATGCCAAACGACTGGTCACTACCAGCAAAGCCTGGCAGGATGTTACCGAAGCGACTCGGCGTGCGTTCGACGAAGCATTTGAGGAAAGCGAGAGTGCACAGCCGAACCGCGAGGACCGTGATGGTCAGTAGCTCGGGGGGCGAGGAACCGATCGCGCGGATGGTCGGGTTCTGCCGCCCCCGTTCGGGGGCTGCGCGAGGGGGGCGGCTGCGCGACCCAGGGTTCCGCTCGTGCCTCGCTCCACCCCGGGCTACATTCGAGTCGCCCCATCCGGGGCTGCCGTGGGCACCGATCCTCGTATACGAAGTTGTGGTTTAGAGTCCCGTTAAAGCGACCAAGTCATTCGGATTCGGATCATTTTGAACATGTTTCGGATTTCGTGCTTCGAGTTTGAATCTGGTTGCGGCTGTGCTGTGCTGGAGATCTAAGCTGCCGCGTACAACCTCGGATTGTCGATTTTGTGCTTGCCTGAGCAGGCTTGAAGGTGTTTGTCGAGACGGATTTCTCTAGAACTTCCTGGTCGGGAATCATTCCCGACCTACTGGTTGGATTGACCGGATCCCCTGGCGTGAAGTACAACTAACCCCGCTGGCAAGGCAACAGGCAGGTAGTATCCATGGCCAAGAAGAAAGATCCCATCTTTAATCAGCGGAAGCGGCGTGTGTTCCGGACGCAGATCCCGGCTGGGGAGATTGCGTTCGGGGCGGTGTTTGTCCTCATCGTGATCGGGATGGGTTGGTGGTTCCTGGCGAAGCGGGACGATTTCGATCCGACCGAGCGCGACATCTCCATGGAGTTGATGGAAGAGGGGAGCGTTGAGGACAACCTCTACCGGACTCCGCTCCAACGCTGGTCTGAACCCGGGCAGGGGGGTGGTACTGCGTCCGCGGCGACCGTGGACGTGGGGATCTTCCCTCCGGAGATCCTCGATGGCGGTTGGACGCCCGCGACACGGATTCAGGAGTTCGACGAATCCAATCTATACGAAAAGATCAATGGCGCGGCACCCCAGTATTTCCAGTTTGGCTTCGTGCGGCTTCACTTCATCGGACTCGAGCGCGCGGCGGAAGGGCTGGAACTCAACATCGAACTCTACGACATGGGCGCCTTCGAGAATGCGTTGGGCATCTTTGCCGCGCAACGCGACCAGGACCGCGCGTTGGAGCAGTTGGGCAACGCTCATTATTACCCGACGACGATTGGAGCCATTGGCATCGTCAATCAATACTATTTCAAATTGACCGGCAACGAGGAGGCCCCGGCCATAACTGACAAGGCGATGCAGATTTTGGGCACCTTTTCGGCCTTGCCGGGAGGGGATACCGAGCCGCCCCGGGCCTTTACCGTCTTCCGGGAGGTGCTCAATATCCCCTTTGCGGGCATAGGGTTCGAGAAGAACAACGTGTTTCAGTTCCAGTTTGCCCAGAATTTCTGGTTCGGAACACCTGACATCAATCAAGATTTCAGGTACTATGTTCATAAGGCCGATAGTGACGAAGCTGCAAGGGAACTATTCGACCAACTGGTAGAAAACAATCTCTACGACTACGACGAGGTACTTCGCACCGAAGACAGCGTCATTCTGACCCACAAGTTCCTCGAAACCCGACTCGCCATGAAGCAGGTAGGCCCATGGGTGTTCGGGTTCGACGGCGCGTCCGCGGAACTCGACGCGGAAGGGACCCTCGCAACATTGCAGGAGGCTTTCCTAAGCGATGAAGAAGAAGCCTAAGACGATCCAGCATCCGGAATACGAGAAGGCGCCGATGGACCGGCGTGCCTTCTTCGGCCGCCTGGGCACCGTAGGGGGCATCAGCGCCGCCGCCGGGTATCTGGCGTGGGCGCCGTCGAATTGGCCGCTGTCGTTAAAGGACCCGACCGGCCTACGCAGCGTGCCCGTCGTGACGCCCCTTCAATTGCCGGGGACGTATCAGGTCGCCAAACCGGCGAGCGCGTCCGACGTGGGCATTGGCCGAGGCGAAGATCCTGCCTTGATGCTGCGCGCGGCGCTGGACGGCGTCGGCGGTCTCGACCACTACATCAAACCCGGCGACATCGTGCTGGTGAAGCCGAACGTCGCGTTCGACCGCGCGCCGAATTTGGGTGCCACGTCGAATCCGAAACTGCTCAAAGAACTCATTCACATGATCCTCGTGGACTGCCGGGCGCAGGAAGTGCGCGTGGCCGACAATCCGATCGAGTCTCCGCCGGACTGTTTTGCGAAGAGCAAGATCGACGCGGCGACGGTCGAAGCGGGGGGGCGGGTGTACCTGCCCGATTCCAATGCCTTCAAGATGCTGAACACGCCAGGCGCAGAATTGATAGAGAACTGGTGGTTCTTCCATCGGCCCTTCACGAACGTGGACAAGGTCATCGGCCTGTCTCCGGTTAAGGACCACAACCTTTGCGGGGCGTCGATGGGGATGAAGAACTGGTACGGCCTTCTGGGCGGAACGCGGAACCAGTTTCATCAGGACATCCACGGGATCGTGTCCGATCTGTCGATTATGATGAAGCCTACGCTGACGATCCTGGACGGTACCAACGTGCTCATGCAGAATGGTCCGACCGGCGGCGATCCTTCCAACGTGAAGAAGGGCGACGCCGTCCTTGCCGCGGTCGATCCGGTGGCGTGCGACGCGTGGGCGTTCGAGCACCTTCTCGAACGGGGTCGCGATTATCCCCAATACCTCTACAAGGCGGAGGAGAAGGGGAGCGGGTTGCTGGATTGGTACGGGCGCGTGCGCGAGACTCAGGTGTAAGACGTCATGGCTGAGAGCAAGGCAGTAAAGCTGGTCAAGAGCGGTAAGGCGAAGTGGGAGAACTTCTCCATTCGCAAGGCGCTTCGCATCACGAACGTCCGGATTCTGTCGCAGATTTTCTTCTTCGCCGTATTCATGTTCTCCGTTTGGGCGACGTGGACCACGCGGTTGGGCGGGTACCCGGTGTCGCGCATTCTGGAGATGGACCCGCTGGTCATGATCTCGACCATGTTGTCCACGGGATACGTCTATCGCTACCTGGGGTGGGGGTTGCTTATCCTGGCGATCACGCTGTTATTTGGGCGCGTGTTCTGCAACTGGATTTGTCCCTACGGAACCTTGCACCAGTTTGTCGGGTGGATCTTCAACGTCAACAAGGCGACCGAGCGGATCGACCAGAACCGCTACAGGAACTTCTATTATCTCAAGTACCTCATCCTGGTGGTTTTCCTCATCATGGCCTGGATGGGCGCGCTGCAGATTGGCCTGCTCGATCCGATTTGCCTCATGTACCGCAGTTTCGCGACCGTGTTCGCGCCCATGTTTGACATGGGTGTCACGCAGGCGTCGCTCACGGCGCATGGAGCGAATCTCGACACGCTTTGGATCGACAACCTGAAATTCGCGCCGGGCGTGACGAGCCGGGTTTTTGTCGGCTCCTTCTGGATCGGCGTGATGATTTTCGGGTTGGTCGCGATGAACCTGTACATTCCGCGGTTCTTCTGCCGCGTGTTGTGTCCGTTGGGTGCGTTACTTGGCGTGTTTTCGCGATTCGCGGTGTTTCGCATTAACCGCGACGTGCACAAGTGCACGGACTGCAACCTGTGCTTGACGCGCTGCGAAGGCGCTTCCGATCCGCAGGGCATTTTGCGGCAGAGCGAGTGCTTTTCCTGCATGAACTGCATCGACGACTGTCCCGAGGACGCCTTGTCGTTCACGGCGTTCAAACTCGATACAAAGCAGGTGAAGCCGGGGCCGGATGTGTCGCGGCGTAAGTGGATCTTCGCGGGGGTGGCAGGCGTGTTAGCCGTGCCGTTCATCCGGAATCATGGGGTGAACACGGACGACCATTTCGAGCCCGAGCTGATGCGCCCGCCGGGTTCGGTCGAAGAAAGCGATTTCCTGGCGAAATGCATCAAGTGCGATCAGTGCATTAATTCGTGTCCGACCAATGTGCTGCAACCGGCCACGTACGAGGAAGCGGGCATTGAGGGTCTTTGGACCCCTGTCATGAATTTTGAAATCGGACATTGCCAGCTCAAATGCACCATGTGTTCCGAAGTCTGCCCGACCGGAGCGATACGGAAGATTACGGTTGAAGAGAAGTTGGGCAAAGGGCGGTATGAAGAACAGGGCCCCATCCAGTTGGGGACGGCGTTCTTTGACACGGGCCGGTGTTTGCCGCACGCGATGGAGATTCCGTGCGTGGTGTGCGAGGAGGTTTGTCCGACGTCGCCGAAGGCCATTCAAACGAAAGACGTTGAAGCCAAGGACGTGTACGGCAACATCGTGGTGCTGAACAAGCCATTCATGGTGCCGGACCTGTGCATTGGCTGCGGAATCTGCGAACATGAGTGTCCGGTAAAAGATGACCGCGCGGTCTACGTGACGGCCGTCGGAGAAAGCCGTTCTCGCGAACGGAAGCTGCTGCTGAAGAAACGTGGCGAAACACAGGCGTGAGTTCTAACCGGGAGAGAAGGAACCTTCGCATGAGACATGACATGGATAGACGGACGTTCATGAAGGGCGTTGCCATGAGCGGGGCCGGCGCCGGTGTTTCGGGCCTCGCGGCAACCACCGCAGCGGCGCAGGGCGCGGACGCGGCGGCGGCTACCACGGTCCCGCGCAGGCAACTGGGTACGACGGGCGAGACGATCCCAATCATCTTCATGGGAGGATCGCGCACGTTCGACATGAAGTACGACCGGTCGCTGCATCGCGCGCACGGATTCGGCATCGAGTACATCGACACAGCGGAGAAATACGGCGGCGGCCAGTCGCAGAAGGGTGTAGCAGTCTTCCACAAGCAGGTCGGCCGGGATAAGGTCTGGATTACGACCAAGGTCGAGATGGAAGGGGAGCGCACGACGGGTGAAGGGCTAAAGAAGGGGCTGGACGACTGCCTCGCCAATCTCGAGACCGATTACGTCAACATGTTCTTCATGCACATGATTCAGGACCCGCGCTATCTCGATCCGGAGTTCATCAAGGCCGGCGACGACATGAAGAAGAGCGGGAAGACGAAGTTCTTCGGATTCTCCTGCCACCACGGCAACGTGCCGGAGATGATTTCCAAAGCGGCGAGTGTCGGGGGTATCGACGCGATCATGTTCCGGTATAACTTCCGGCAGTATGGGGACGTGGAATTGAACAAGGCGATGGACGCCGCGAAGAAGGCGGGAATCGGATTGCTCGCGATGAAGACCCAGTCGTCCGTGCCGGAGGACTTGGAGAAGGTCGTCGAGTTCCAGTCCAAGGACTTCACGTTGCCGCAGGCGAAGCTCAAGTCGGTGTGGGCGGATGAGCGCATTGATGGTTGCGTCAGCCAGATGGACAACCTGCAGATTCTGGAAGAGAACGCAACGGCCGCGATGTCGCCGGTGAACCTGACGATGAACGAATTTCATCAGTTGAACCGGCTCGCGCGCATGACGGCACCGTACGCCTGTCTGGGATGCAATCAAATCTGCGAAGGCAAGATCGCCGGGAAACTCAAGGTCGCGGATGCGCTCCGGTACCTCATGTATCACGAGTGCTACGGCGATCCCGAGACGGCGCGGTTGCTGTACAACGCGCTGGGTGTGGAAGAACGGGATTATGAGCAAGTCGATCTGGTCGAAGCGATCAAGGCGTGTCCGCAGGGGATTCGTATTGATGAGCGCCTGCGCAAGGCGCGCGCGGTGCTGACGGCGTAAATCGTTCAAATTTGTCGCGCTGGCGTCCCGCCTCCATTCTGAGATAACGGGCGACTCTGAAGAATGCAGGCGAGGACGCCTGCGCTACATTTGGGAACATTATGTGAAGTAGCGAGGCGCTTCCTTCACGGCCGAGAGGTTGGCTTCGAAGTGCTCGAAGTTCTGCATGTCGGAGTTGACGACGTCTACGCCGTTCGCGAGGACATAGGCGTAGCTTCGTTGGAATGCCGTCAGCGGGGCGTCCAGCACCTTCTGGTCGTAGTAGCGATCGAAAGCGGTGGCGTCGTTCTTCCCGCCTGCGCCGGGACTGGCAAGGAACCGGGCCGCTTTCATGCCGACGAGGCCGATGCCCGCTTCGCGCGCACGAGCCAGCACGGGTTGCAGGTTGCGCATCGATGCGGTGCCGGCCAGGATGCTCTTTGAATCCCAGTCGTACCAACCGGCGGGGGTGATGGCGATCATGGCGAGGCTGTACCAGCCGGTGTCGATCATGGCTTCCAGAACCTGTTGCGCCTGCTTGTGCGTGCTGACGCCGAAGTGGCCGATCTTGCCGGCCTGTTTCGCGTCGAGAAAGGCTTGATGAACTTCCTCGCTGCGGACGATGGCGGGTTCGCCGACGGCCATCAGGTAATAGGCGTCGATGTAGTCCGTGTCGAGATCGCGGAGGCTGTTTTCGAGGAGACCGGTCCAATAGGCGGCGACTTCTTTGCCTTGTGCAACGGTGAGCGGCGTGCCGGGTTCATGGCCTTCCGGCGCGCGGACGGGGGCTTTGGATGTAACCCAGATGGCGTCGCGGTTGGCTTTCATGAAGGGGGCAAGGTGTTGCTCGCTGCCTTTGTAATAGACATTCGACCCGACGTCGTAGAAGTTGATGCCCGCTTCCAATGCGCGGTCGAGGAGGCGCACCGCCTTGCCGCCCGCGAGTGCGGCGCCGCATCCGAAGACGAGGCGGCTGCACATGAAGTTCGTTTTGCCGAGCTTCTGGTAGGGCATGCCTTCGACTTCGTGACGCCGGTCGAGTTCGGCATCTTGCGCGTGTGCGCGTCCAGGAAGCACGGCGGCCGCGGCCAGGGAAGCGGCCGAGGTTTGCATAAAGGTGCGGCGGTTAATCCCGGCGGATGAATCGGACGGTTTCATGATAGGGTCTCCCACGTCGTAGGACCTTGCATTTCGAACCGGACTTGCAGCTAGACTAGGGCTTCACAGTATCGCAAGACACGACTGCGGTCAAGGCGTTTGCGTAACTCCGCGCCATCCTGGGGCGCTTTGGAAGGAAATGTTCAGATGTATCTTCGCACGATCGTCGTTTGTGCCGTTGTATTCACGGGATTGGTGGCACTTGGCCAGGAGGATGAAAGCAGCAGCGGGTCTGCGGTCGAACCGGCGCAGCTCGAGAAGCTGACCTCCACGATTGCCGCCGCGTTGTCGAGTGTCGACGTGGAAGGGTGGGAGCGGTCGCCCGTGGAGCGGTACGTGGTCGAGAACCTCTACGACAAGATCAACGGACGGTCTGAGCTGTACATGTCCTACGGCGTGCGCGGGATGGTATTTGCCACGTATACGCGTGCCGGGCATCCTGAAGAGTTCATTGATGTGTTCCTCTACGACATGGGAAGCGTGGCCGGCGGGTTCGGCGTATACAGCGTGGAGCGTTGGGGGGACTGGGAACCTGCGGACTGGGGGACGGAAGGGTACCGGACGGATACGGACGCGTTCTTCTGGAAGGGCGCGTACTACGCGACGGTGTTGGGGTCCAGCGAGGAGCCGGTAGTGCACGAAGCCCAGCAACGGATTGCGAGCGCGCTGGCGAAGGCGTTGCCGGATTCCGAGGAAACGCTTTGGGGATTGACCGTGCTGCCGGAAACGAACCTGGTGCCGGGCTCGATTATGTATTTCATGGTTGATGCGATGAGCCTCAGTTTTATGGAGGACACGTTCACCGCGCAGTATCGCTACGGCGATGTGGAGGTCACGGTCTTTGTGGCGAAACGAAAGGCCGAAGCGAATGCGCGTGAAACGCGCGACGCGTTCGTCGACTACATGAAGAAATACGGCGATGGCGCGGAGGAATTGGGCGAAGGGGAGTCATCGCTTCAGTTGGCGGATATGGGCGGGGGATATTTCGATGTCGTGTTTGCGGAGGGGCCGTATGTTGGCGGCGTGACGTTTGTAGCGGATCGGGCGCTGGCGATCGACGCGGCGAACACGCTGAGGACGGAACTCCAGAAGGCCGAATAGATGTCCTTGGATCAGCCGCCCTTTGACGGAGAGGACGACTGCCGGCGCTCGCGAACGTAGAGCGCGAGGAGCATTGCTCCGCCCAGTACGAGAACTCCGCCGGCGATCAGGTTGAGGCGGGTGTCGCGTTCGCTCATCTCCTTGACCAGCGGCGTCAAGATCACCAGCACTCCGAGTACGGCGATAACGGCTCCGTTCAGAAGTTTGATGTCCATATGTATCGATTACTCCAATCTCGCGAAGTCTTCCTAACGTCTCAGGGAACATCCCCCTAAATCCCCCCTTCAAAGGGGGACTTTTCGCTGTCCTGCACATGTAGTCATTGGGTGGAAAAATAGGGACAGTCACCATTTTCCAATTCGTTCGCTGAATGAATGACATAGGCGCTGAGAAGGAAAATGGTAACAGTCCCGATTTTTCCGATGCCCATCCTAATGAATATCTCCTTGATTGCGTTTAGGAAAACACCGATGTCCAAAACACGTAGGCGGCGAAGGTGACGACAAACAGCGCGGCGGCGGTGCGTTTCACGCGTGGCGTGGAAACGTAGGCGGCCGAGGCGGCATCCGATCGGGTGGTGAAGGCGCCGGGCGGTGACAGATAACTCACCATCAGCGCGATGGCGGCGGTCAGCGCGAAGGTCACTGTGCCGCGGAAGTAGAGATCGTTCTCGGCGATCTCTTTGAGCATTCCCAGCCGCGACGCAATGAAGAGGGCAATCGCGACGATTCCACCAACGATGAGGCCGGACATGGCGCCGCGATTATTGATGCGGTTCATGGTGGCGCCGAGGATAGTGATTGCGCCGAAGGGCGGCATAATGACGGCCAGCACGCCGACGGCGAAGAGGAACATCCCTTCTTCCGCGTACTTGAAGGCGAAGGCCGCTCCGACGGCGACGCAGGTGCCGATGACCCCGGCGATGCGCGAGACGCCCACGTAGTGCGACTCGGAGCGGCCCGGGCTGACGAAGCGCTGATAGAGGTCGGCGGTGAACATGGTGCAGAAGGCGTTGATCTGAGAATCGGCGCTGGACAGGAACCCGGCGATGAGGCCGACAACCGCGACGCCATACAATCCCGTGGGCAGGTAGTGCTTGATCAATTCCGGCATGGCGTGATCGTTGTTGCTTAGCTCGGGATAAAGGACGCGAGCCGTCAAACCGGGGACGATGATGACGATCGGCACAAGAACGGCGTACCACATGGATGCGCCGAGATAACTGACGCTGGCGCTTTCGGGGTCTTTGGACGAGAGGGGGCGTTGCACGACCTGGGCTTCGCAGGACCAGTAACTCATGCCCATGAAGAACATGCCGAAGAGGGCGACGGGGAGATAGCCCAGGTCCGATCGCATCGCCCAGAAGTTGCTGTGGCTTTCCGGCAGCCGTTCGGCGAGTCCGGACAATCCGCCCATCTCCATGAGGCAGCATCCGGAAAGGATCACGAGCGGAAAGAACATGAGCGCCAGTTGAAGCACGTCGGTCGCGACGACCGCACCGAAACCGCCCATCAGCGTGTAGAGCGCGGCGACGATCGTGAGTAGAAAGATGCAGGCTTCCAGGTCCCAGCCGAGCAATGTTTCCAGCACCTTCGAGCCCGCGTAGATGTAGAGGCCCAGGTTGAAGAGCATCCAGACGAAGGTCCAGACGACGCTGTAAGCGACACCAATAGAGGTGTTGTAGCGGCGTTCGAGCCAGCCGCCGAGGGAATAGACGTTGAGCGCGCGTAGGCGCGGCATCAGAATTAGCGCCGCGATCAGAAGTACGAGGCTGCCCATGAAGACGCCGTGGGACATGACGATGCCGACAGCGTAGACGGCCCCGGTAAGGCCGAGGAAATCGTTCGCGTTTAGGTTGGTGGCGACGGTGGAGAAGGACGCGATGATGCCGTTGACGTTGCGCCCCGCGAGGAATGCCGATTCCATGGTGTCGGCCTTGCTGTGCATGCGCCAGCCCCAATAGACCACGGCCGCGATGAACACGACGACCATGGCCCATTCGGTGCCATACAAGCTATCGGTGAAGATGCCCACGCCGACCTCCCGCCAGTCATGCCGGCGTTGGCCGGCTCCCCCTGGGCAGCGTCTCGATCTCGCTCCGCGAAATTCGAGCGAGCGTGCCCGTGTAATGACGCGCTACACGGTAACCGAGCGGCCGGAGCACTTCAACTGGAGGCGGAGCGCAGGGAGCGATGGGTCCACCTTCCCGCCAATGACGAACGCGTTACTTGGTCGTTTTGATTGCGTGGTCGAAGTATTTGATGGTTAGCGGTAGCCCTTCGGACAGCGGAACCTTGGGTTCCCAACCCAAGCGCTTTTTTGCCAGATCAATGATGGGTTTCCTTCGCGTGGGATCGTCCGCGGGCAGCGGGCGGTTTTCGATCTTCGATTTGCTGCCGGTGAGTTCGATGACCTGTTCGGCCAACTCGCGTATCGTAAACTCGCCCGGGTTCCCAAGGTTGACGGGCCCGGTGAAGCCGTCGACATCCATCATGCGAATGATTCCATCCACGAGATCGTCGACGTAGCAGAACGAACGGGTCTGGCTGCCGTCTCCGTAGATCGTAATCGGTTCACCGCGCAAGGCCTGCACGATGAAGTTGCTGACGACGCGGCCGTCGTTAATCAGCATTTTGGGTCCGTACGTGTTGAAGATACGGACGACGCGGATGTCGACGTCGTTTTGACGGTGGTAGTCGAAGAAGAGAGTTTCGGTAACGCGCTTGCCTTCGTCGTAACAACTGCGGACACCGATGGTGTTGACATTTCCCCAGTAGGACTCCGGCTGCGGGTGAATTTGTGGATCGCCGTAGATTTCGGACGTGGAGGCCTGAAGCACTCGCGCCCTTACACGCTTGGCGAGGCCCAGCATGTTCAGCGCGCCCATCACATTGGTCTTGATCGTTTTGACGGGATTGTATTGATAGTGAATCGGGGATGCGGGACAGGCCAGGTTGTAGATGCGGTCCACTTCGAGCAGGATGGGCTCGATCACGTCGTGCCGGATCAGCTCGAAGCTCGGGTTGCCGATGAGGTGTTCGACGTTGCGTTTGCGGCCGGTGAAGAAATTGTCGAGGCAAATGACCTGGTCGCCCCGTTTCAGCAGTTCTTCGCAGAGATGCGATCCGATGAAGCCTGCACCACCGGTTACCAGATTGACGGTTGCCACAACAGATTCCTTTCATGGTGTTGTTCGGATGAACGAGAGCCCAGAAACCGGAAACGCTGGGCTCCTTGCCAGCTACCCCGTGAGCATACGAAAGACGAGACCGAATTGAAAGTTGGGTAGAAAGATCCAGCCCGTCGACGCGGGGCGCGTTCCCTCGTAGTGGTGGAACACCGCCGCGTGAGGCGGGCATTCCCTTTTGCGGAAGAACTTGTCAGCCATCCGATGTGCGGACGGAATCATCCGGCAGGCCGACGGCGATGGGAACGCAGGGCCTACTCTACGCAAGAATCCTGACAATCCGGCATCGGCGATTCCGTTAATCGCGCCGGATATCTTTTACGATGGTCGTGGCGTCGGGCGTGCCCTGAGTCTTGAAGAGTTCGGCGCCGCGCGCGGGGGCCGTGGCGTTGAAGAAGAGCGTGGACCCGGAAGGGATGAGGTTGGATGGCTCGGACCCGGCGGGAACGTTGGTGATGATGTCGCTCACCTGGTACACGCGGCCGTTGGTGTAGACAAAGAGTTCGCGTCCGTGTTTGCCGTCGTTGGCGGTGAAGTAGACGCAGGGCAGACCATCGGGCAACTGGCCGGCGGTGAAGTCCCGGGGATCGGAGCCGGCCTTCCCGGGGTTGAGGTCGATTGGGCCGGCATTGATCGGCTTCAACGACGAGGAGTCCTCAATGCGCCACGGTTCCACTCCGGCATCGGGATGACCGGCTGCGAAAAAGAGTTCGCCCTGGGGGGTGCAGGTGAGCGCATAGGGATATCCCGATTCGGGGCCGGGGATGCCATCGAGGAGGAGCTGGGTACCGTCGGAAGTGCCGTCGCTCACCCAGAGTTCGACGCCGTGTTCGGGGTCTTCGGCCTGGAAGAAGAGGTAGCCGTTGCACGCGCAGAGTTCGCTGGGGTTGGAGCTGACACGGCCAGGGAAGATGTCCTTCACCAGGACTGTGCCGGGGTCGGTGCCGTCGCTACGCCACAGTTCGGCGCCGTGCCGGGCATCATTGACGACGAAGAAGAGTGTATCGTCGACCAGAGTGAGGTGCTGCGGATCCGACGAAGGGTTGGGGCCGCGCGCCGGAGCGATGTCTTTCACTATGAAGGTGCCGGCCTCGGTTCCGTCGGAGACCCAGATTTCGGCGCCGTGAACGTGGTCGTTCGCGGTGAAGACGATGCGCTCGCCCAGGGCCGCTTTCAGAAAGGGTTCCGAGCTGCCCGCGCCGGGCACAATGTCCTTGACAAGGCGCGTGCCGGATTCGGTGCCGTCGCTCACCCATAGCTCCTCGCCAGACGGGGGGTGATGTGCGGTGAAGAAAACCCGGCTTCCGGCGGCTACGGGCCGGTAAGGCCGGGAGGACTCCGGACCCGGGACGATGTCCCTGGTGAGTCGGGTTCCGTCGGGGGTGCCGTCGCTCACCCACAATTCAATCCCCGTTTCGCGGTTCTGGGCCTGGAAGAACACCTGTTCCCGCGTTGCGGTAAACATGCCGGGGAAGGAACTTTCGCGGCCGCCGTGAATGTCGTGCACGAGTCGCGTGCCGGGTTCCGTGCCATCCGTAATCCAGGGCTCCCAACTGTACACATCGTCCGTGGCGGTAAAGACCATGTGGTTCCCGATAAAGCCACACCCATTGTCCTGGCCCAGCGACGAGGAGGGACCCGGGGCGATGTCCTTAACGGGTTGGGGCGCCGACGCGGTGACGGGCCAGACGTACGGTTCGTCCCCCAATGCGTCGGGAACGCGGCGGCCCCTGAAGATCAGAGAATCTTCCAGAACGCCGTAGACGTGCAGGTTATAATCGACCCCTAATTCAACGGTCTCGATACGCCATGTACCGGGGGTTATCCGGAAGAGGACCGACTCCGCTTTGGTGCCGCTGACGGAGAGGTTGTAGGCGCCGATCACGTAGAGCACGTTTTTCCCAGCGTGCAATTCGCCGACGTGAAAGATGGGGTACTTGAGCGTGGGCATGGGCACGGCTGTGGCGGCAAGGTCGTCCCCCTCGATCGCGTAAATCCACGGATGTTCCGAGTGGCCGGACGTTGCGTAGAGCGTCTCGTTGATCGCGGCGAAAGGCGATCGGACCATGACGGTGCTGACTCGGAGCGGCTGCTGCACTTCGTTGAGCAATGGTTCTATGCGGGGCGGAGTTCCGCTGGCGCGTAGCAGCACGTCGCCCTGAGATCCGAGGTGCAGGACCGAGAAGTACAGGTAGGGACCACAGGTGGCAGAGGCTTTGAATTCGCTGCCCGCCGGGCCTGCGGACAAGTCGTCCACGAGGAGGGTTCCTTCCTCCGTGCCGTCCGTGCGCCAGAGTTCGCGACCATGGATGCCGTCGTCGGCCGTGAAATAGACGAAGCCATTCGACGAAACGAAATCCTGGGGAAAGCTGGTTGGGTTGGCCCAGGGATCAATCGACTCGGGAGTCTGCGCAGCCGAGATCATGGCGCAAGCGAAACCCATGAGGAGTTTCGTTATACGCGTCTTGAGGACGGTCGCGCGTTCCGAATCGTTCTTCACGAATCCGTCTCCGGTATGACGATTAGCGCGCCATGTTCGGTCGCGCCGACTCCCGGCCAACCCCAAATGACCACTGGAAGCTCAGACTCGTCGTTGCTGGCCTTGACCTGGAGGTTCAACCGGACCCTGCTTACGGGTTCATCCGGAGATAACGCGTCTAGATCGACGGCGATTTCCGCGGTGAGCGCGGTTTGCGACCGGTCCAACGCACACTCGAAATCGTCCGGCGCGCCCACGGCTCCACTGAGCAGATTTTGGATGACATGCGTGTCTGTTGCGGAATCATGAAGCATCAGCCATCGCGGCGAAGAATCGGTGGGAACCACGAAGGTTGTTTGGGCGGCCAATTCCAGGCGCGCCTGGCCGGAAGACCATTCCGGGATCGTGATGCCGAGCAGCAGCCGGTTTCCGGAACGCCGCACCAGTAGATTCGCTCGCTGGTTTCGCGGAATTCCAGGGATCGCACGGGATTCCCCTGCAGCCAGGGAGCGCATGAGCCAGAACGGTTCGTGGAGCCTGCCGTCGATCGCCAGTTCCGCACTTCCGACATCGACGGCGTCTATGCGTGCCTCGGCGAGCGCGGGCAACCGCCTCTCAAACTCCATCGCCCAATCGAGGCGGCGGGGTAGCAGTTCGTTGCACAACAGGGCGGGCAAGGATCGTTCTCGCTCGAAGGTCAAGAGAACCTCGGTGTCCGTGACTGGGCGATCAGTTGCGCTCAACTGGAGGTGCGCCTGCCAATGGTCGTTGAGGCGTTCGTCGGTAAGTTGCAGTGTCCCGGCTATCAGCCGTTCCTCGTCGACAATCTGGAGCAGACCCTCCAAACGGCCCAGACGAAGCAGCGTCCCGGCCGGACCGGCCAGTTGACCCCAGGATCCATCAACGGATACTCGTCCCAGGTCTTTCGACGCGTTCAGCACACAAAGCCACTCCGGGAACAGCAAGACGATTGAATCCGCGTCGGAGGCGTTGTTGAAACGCAGCGCGGATCCACTGTGGGCTTCGTCGCCGGTTGTCAATACCGCATTGTAGACTCGCCACTCCGCAGCCGGTGATTTTGCCAATCTCACAATTGATTCCGCAGGCAGAATTTCAGGGCCAAAGGCGGTCTGTTGTAATACCATCTGCTCGGCCGCAGGTTCCTGCGGGGTTTCCGTGCGGGGAGAGGACCGGGTGACGGCGTAGGCGGTAATAACCAAGGCGAACACGACGAGGGCGGCCAGCGCGGGGAGCAAATTCACGAGTGTTTTGGGCCAATGATGCTTTCGCCCTGGCCGGCGCTGCCTCGGCGCCAACAGGGTTGCGGAATTGGCAGACGAGCTTTGGGCGTATTCCGGTGTTGCGGTCAGCCGATTCAACGCTTCCATCGCCGATTGGGGACGTCGGTCGCGCTGCTTGGCAATCATGGAATCTACGAGGTCAGCGAGCGGCGCGGAGACTTCTGGAACAGCGGTCCTCAGGGGAACAACTTCCTTCTCGACCATCTCCTTCACGAGTGACATTGGGGTGTTCGACTTATAGGGTGGACGACCCGAAAGAGCCTCGTACAGGACCACGCCGAGAGAATAGACGTCCCAGGCGGGATCCGGCTCCGCGGCGTCCCATGCTTCGGGAGGTGCGTAGCGGGGCGTTCCCAGAAAATAACCCGAAGTACGCAAGCTGACGTAGGACGCGTTCATTTGCGACTCGAGCATTTTTGCCAGCCCGAAGTCGGCCACTTTGGCCAGGCCGTGTGCATCGAGCAGAATGTTGGTCGGTTTCACGTCCCGATGTATGACGTCGCGTTGATGGCAGGCGTCAAGGGCACCGAGGACTTGGGCGCCAACCTGCACAATTTCGGAATAGCTCATTCCTCGGGACAGGTGCGCGAAGAGGTCTCCGCCCTCCAGGAATTCCATGTCGATGGTGAGCAATCCGTCGATCTCGTCCAGGTTGTGAACGCGTACGACGTGGGAGTGGTTGAGGGATGCGATCGACCGGGCTTCCAGCCGGAATCGCGACTTAAAGTCCTCATCGTTTGAAAGAGAGGGAGTGAGAACCTTCAGGGCTACCTGGCGCCCGAGCGACTGGTCCTCGGCCAGGTACACGACGCCCATACTTCCGCGGCCCAACTCCCGCAAGATGGAGTACTTGCCAAAGGCAGTACCCACAACGGGATACGCAAGCAGGACCATCTACTGCCCTCACTTCAACCCTGCATAGGAAATTGGATCGCCAACGAAATTGCCCAGTCGAAAACAGTGTAGGCGCATGGGTTACATGAACGCAATCTTTTCGACGATTGTTGCCGAGAACAACGCAACCATCACAAAAGATTCCATTGACTGCCGGTAGCGGGGACCCTTGGAGGTAGATTCGTATGAGATTCAGCGGCATCTGGGCAGCTTGTTCGATGCGGACGGACGCGGCGCGTGCTTCGCGTCCGGCTTCCTTCGTGTCTTTCGCCGCGCGTATACCGTCCTTGACGGAAGAATTCGCTACAATCAGAGTGGTTGGGTAGGATGGGGAGTGTCAATGAAGAGTTTATGGGTAGCGTTTGGATGGATCCTTGTTGCTTCGTTGGTTGTCGATGTCGCGGCGGAGGTTGTGGCCGAGCGATCGGTTCCAGCCGTGGTCGGATGGAGTGAACTTCTGGACCAATCCGCGGCGAATGCGGAACTCTCAGATGCGCGCGCGGCCCTGATTTCCAGCGCCATCGAGGCGGCTGAATCTGTGATTATCCAGCGGCCCGATTCGCTCGCCGAGGTGGGAACGCATCGCACGTGGCTGGATGGCCGGAGTGCGGCGCTGGAGCCGGAGATCAAGGAGCAGTTCGCATTGGCGATGTCCGATTTCGCGGCGTGTAATACGCTCGCCGGGGAACTGCCCTTACTGGCTGCGGGATATCGGTTGACGCGCGACCCTGAATTGCTTGAGCGGATCGTGGCGCAGTTGGAAGAGATGACGACGTGGTCGCCGCTGCAGCGGCCGGGTTGGACGCTGTACACGCCGGGGAATCGACTGCCTGAGGACGGAAAAGACGGGAACTGGCTGGCGACGGGGTGCGGCGTACGCGCGATCGGCGACACGCTGGACTTGCTGCCTGACCGAAGTCTCGAGCCGGAACTGGTGGAACGCCTGCATGCGCTGCTCGAATCGGAGATCGCGAGCGTGGTCGACGACTGGGAAACGAAGCGGAGTTGGTTTATCCGCTCGGACAATCCCTACACGAACCAGTGGGTGCTGCCGACAGAAGGGCTCGTGCGCGCGTGCATTATTCTTGGCGTCGAGAGTCATCGGGATGCCTATGAACTTGGCGTCACGAACTTGATGCGCGCACTCGACGCACATGGCGATCGGGGCGAGTTTGAAGAAGGGTTCGGCTACGCCCAGTTCACGGTCACGTCCATGTTGCATGCGGCCCACGCGATGGCGGTGGCGGGCGACCGGCGCGCCATCGACCATCCGTTTCTGAAGAACTTCCCCACGTGGCTCGTTCATCATTTTCAGCCTGGCGACATGGTGATCAATTGCTTCGACGCGGGCGGCGCGTTTGGAGCCGCTGAGAATACGAGACCGTTCCTGTCCCTGACGGCGATGTGCACGGGCGATCCGGTCGCCCGTTGGGCCTTCCAGTATTACGTGGGCGGACCGTCGGATGACTTGGCCGGTCTCGCGGTACGGGCGCTGCCGCGCGTCGATGCGGACGCGGCGCCCCCGCTTTTTGCGGTCTATGAGCGCGCCACCCGGGTGAATTGGAGAAGTAGTTGGGAAGACGACGCGACGGGCGCATGGGTCCGCGGTGGCCATCCATTGGATCAACACGATCATCAGGATCGCGGCCATGTTAACTTCATCGCGCGGGGCCGTCCGATCCTTATTGAAGCGGGCACGCCGGCATATAGTCACCCCCAGATCATGACGCACTACAGTTCCGGCGTGGGCCATAACGTCTTGCAACTCGGCACGGTAGAGCCCGACGCGTCGAGCGACACGGGGAAGACGGTGTCGCATCCCGGCTGGCAGAAGCGCGGGGGCGTCGCGCCGATTGCGGTGAAGCGCCTCGACGCCAGCGGCGGGGTGGTAACGGTCGACGGCTCCAGTTGTTACGACGGTCTTGCGCGGTGGACGCGCCACGTCGTGTGGGACGAAAACAACTTGGATGTGACTGACGACGTCACCCTCGTGGAGGGGACGGAACAGGTCATTCTCTTCCGCTGGCACCTTGGTACAGAGGACGATGTTCAAATCGTAGCAGATGGAAAGTACTACATCGTCACGTGGTCCGACGCCACCATCACGCTGACCGGGAGCGCGCCATTAACGATCACACAGGTGAAACTGCCGGACAATACGTTGGAAGGCCATGACGGGAGCGACGACCCGAAGAACCATCACACCTGCATCGTGGTACAGACTCGCTCTCACCTCAACACCGCATATGTCACCACCGTCGTAAGACCGAATGAGGCGATGGCGCAATCAAGATAATCTGCTCCCCCAAGGTTCAGTGCGGATGCAAAGAGAAGATAGATTCCCGCGTTCGCGGGAATGACGGTAAGGTTCCTGCGTGGATCAGCCGGGTCCGCCTGTAGCCAACAGGCCGTGGACAAAACTTACGGCGTCCGCGTCACTTCCAGCGGCAACGATCTGCATTCGCCCGTCCTCGCGTGTCGGGCGATAGATTTCTTCCGCCAATTCCTCGCTCAAGGACTCTTTCGCCGCGTCCAGCGGATTGACAATCAGCACGGGTATATTCATCGCCTGAACCAAGCCCGGTAGATCGTAGTAGGCGAGCACGTTCGGGTAGAACGCTTCCGACGACCATGCGTACGATTCGGCTACGGCGAGCGATTCAAATGTGGCCAAGCCGTCCAATGCGAAAACGCCCGCCACGTTCCCGTCGATAGCGGCCACGTGCAATGCGACGACGGCGCCGAGACCGCGTCCGCCGATGACGATGCGTTTGGGATCGACTTCGCCGCGGCTGCGGAGATAGGCGATCGACGAGAGTCCGTCGCGGATACGCATGGCCATGACGGGATCGCCGAGTGCGGCGGACACGTAGCTGATCCAGCGTTCCCGGCTGCCCCAGCCGGCCATGTCGTAGCGTTGGTCCGCGGGTTTCGTGTCGCCCCAGCCGCGCAGGTCGACCGTGAGAACGGCAAACCGTTCCCGGTCGCGGTCGATGAAGCGGGCGAGCCGGGTCAAGAGACCTTGCGTACGCAGGTCGGTCCAACGGTCGCGATCGTCAAAGTACAACACGGCGCCGCTCGGCCCTTGTTGCGCATCCGGATAGAGGTACGTGGCCGGTAACGCGATGCCAGATTCTGGTTCCAACAGCAATTCCTGGACGTAGTGGAACCAGACGAGTGCGGGTTCGTTCGCCGAAGGTGCGGGAACCGCGACGGTGTCTTCAACTCTGGCAAGCGCGCGGGCAGCAGCAATGGGATCAGCGTTTCGCGTCTCGCGCAGCCGAATTGCTTCCTTGGCGTTGGCCGCGAACATACTCATCTCCTGGCGGGGATGGCAGGCCAAGGCATCGGCCGGGAGCGTTTCCAGATCGGCCTCGGTGAACGGTTTTGCAGGTCGGCTTTTTGCCTTCCTGACCCAGCGATCCATCCAGTCCGCGAAACGTTCCGCCATGGCGACCGAGTACCCATGCCCGCCGGGATCCAGAAAGAACGAGAACCGGTCCGGCGCATTAGCGGCGGTAAATGACGCGGCCACGTCATCGGCAATCCGTTGGCTCATGTCCGCGGTGAAGACTTCGTCGGTTGCGCCGGCCATGAGCAGTATCGGCGTGGGGACCGCGGCGGCGAGGAGGTCAGTGTCGTCGTAGGTTTGAAATCGTCCAAAGGCGAGCGTCTCGGGACACGGCGCGTACCCATCGCGGACGGGATGCAAGGCAAGCGGAACGGCGCAACACGCCGGGCCCGACGCGGTGATGCGATCGTCGAGGAGCGTCGCGAACATGGTCGTCATGCCGCCCCCGCTGACGCCGGTCATGCCGACACCGTTCGTCATGTCAGTATCGTCGCGTGTTGCGAGATAGTCGATACAACGCAATGCGTCAATCACGAAATACCGGTTCGAGGATTGCTCTGTCAGGTAACAGCGGACGCCGTCGCGAAAGTGATCGTTGCCAACCGGTTTCTCTCCCGCCATATCGGGCGGGTCGAATGTGACTGCCACGTAGCCGCGCCGCGCAAAAGCCTGGGCGGGCATCTGGTAGTCCGGCATCGTCTTGGCGCTATGCCCCACCGGCACCACAATGGCCGGCCACGGCGGCGGGAAGTCGTCTGCAAGGGGCAAGTACACCGACGCATTCACATCGAGTCCCGGCAACGACTCGAAGAGAACATTTTCCAAGACGTATCCGGGGCGTGTATCGGTAGAGACGACACGCACGTTCACCTCGCCACCATCCGATCCGAATGGCATGGGGCCGAGGCCCTCCCGTACGGCGTCGCGCACGCTGTCTCGCCAAACCTCCCAGTTGCCATCTCGTAAGGCGTCTTGCCGACGCTGGGCCGCTGCGTCCAGCGCCTCGCAGCTTCTCTGCACGATTTGGTCTGTGAGCATGGTTCGGAGATCGAGGTTGGCGCGGACCGGACCGAAAGACGATTCGTCGGCTGCGGAAAAGGCCGTTCCGAGCATGCCGAGTGTCAACGCGAAGACGCAGGCCCGCATATTGATACTCCTCCCGTGGGGTTTGAAGATCCGGTTTACTGGTAAATGCTGACGCCCATAATGCCGAAAATGATGTCGTTGGCGTAGGCTTCCATCGTGATCTTCTCGAGCTTCACGCCTTCCCGGAGTTCCATGCGCAGGAGTTGCGCCTCCGTGTCGAGCGCGATGGGTTGGGTCAGGTCGTCGACTTCGATTGATCCGGCGGGGCCGGTTCGGCCACCGATGTTTTCAAAGCCGTTCACGGCGGAGTCGTGATAGCGGCCGCACCAGGTGCTCCAGCAGTCGCCGATATCAAAGGGGTTGACGAGATCGCGCACGACCGATTCGCCGTCCGCGTAGTGCAGCGTGATGCGCAGGTTGACGACGTGGCTCTGCGCCGGGAAGGTCATGCCGCTGAGCATCAGGTACAGCGCGTTACCTTTCGCGTTGACCGGGATTGAGAGGCTTTCGGGGAAGCCTCCCGCGCGAGTCACGACGCCGATGTTGGGACCCTTTTTGGAGGCCTTGAACGGGATGCCGTCCGTGGTCCACGCGATTCCATCGTCGCCCACCTTGGCGCGCCACGCCGCATCGCTGATCTCCTGGTTCCGGCTGCCATGGTATTGGAGGAGGTGGTCCTTCCAATAGCCGAATCCAACCTGGCTGGCCGGCATTTCCGGGGGGAGTGCTTCCTCGGTCACACGGGGAAGCACATCGGTGACCTTCGCGTTAAATACACCGGAGAGATCGACCGGGTTCCAACGCGCAAGATCGCGTGCGTCCGGTCCGGGCGGCGTCCATTGCTGATTGGCGGATTGGCTTGGTGCAACTTGGGGCGCCGGCGGGGCCGCTTCGATGGGTTCTGGTGTGTATTCCACTCGAATCGTTCCGGAGCTGCCTTCGGGCGTTTCCACGAGCAGCCAATTCACGCCCGCGAATCCGGACTCGACGACACCGGTTGCGGGTCTTCCGTTGACGGCAACAGCATCCACGCGAGCGGCCGGGAAAGGTAAGCGCAGATGAATAGACGTTTCCACCGGCGACGACCATTCGATAGACACGACCCCGTTGTGGCGACGCCACTGGTACGACAAGGCCGGTGACGCGATCGAGGCGTCGGTCCACTCGCTTGGAAACTGGGGACTCAATGTCACGTATCCCTTCGGACGATTTGGCACAATGCCGAAGAGACCTTCGACTACGGCGCGTCCCCACATGCTGATGGCATCAGAGAATTCATCGTTCGCGCGCTGGCGTCCGTCGACGAAGGTATGGCAGGACAAACCGCCGGGCGTGGGGCCGTTGTAGATGCCGCAGAGCACTCCGCGCAGAATGCGGTAGGCGGTGTCGGCGCGTCCCGCGAGGTAATTGGTCAAGGCCAAGTTCAGTTCTTCGGCGTAGGCTAACTCGTGCGTGCTGTGCGTGTAGCTGCGCGCGTGATTTGGGTACCAATTCGAACTCCAGACTAAGACGCCGCCGCCGGGCGTGGTTTCGTGCTTCAGATTGGAATCGCCCCAGTGCAGCATCTGCACGATTTGCGATGCATCGGCCGCGCCAAACTCCGCGGCGTGATAGATAGTGGGTAGTTCGGGCTCGCCGTGGAGCATGCCGTGGCCGCGTGTGTCGCGATACTCGGCGAACACCCCCTTCTCCGGCATCCAGAGTGCTTTCTGCATTGCCTTCTGTATTCGCTCGGCACGTTTCCGGTAGGGCGCGGCATCCTCGCCGAGGCGCTCTGCCAGGTCGCCGACGAAGCGGTTCGCGGCGAGCATATAGGCCGATGCCTGCGTGCATTGTCCGCCGATGTACCAATGCGAATCGCTGATCCAGGTGTTCAGGCTGTTCTCGTAGAGTCCGGCATTACCCGGTTGCAGCCGCCGGTCTTCCCACGCCAGGATTCCCTGCAACACGGGGAAGATTTGCCGCATCAGATCGACGTCGTCTGTGTATTCAAAGTACTGCCGGACCTGATCGAGAAACACCTCGTTCATGTTGTAATAAACGCCCGGGCTGTATTCGAGCAGCGATCCCAACGCACCCGCATCGGGACCTTCCGCAATGACGCCCGACGTCGTGTGGTTCTCGATCGATGTTCGGATTCGTTCCGGCCACCCGTAACACATGGACCCGTACCAGCCGCGCCAACCGAGATAGGCGAAGCGCCACGACCAAGCACCGTGAAGAATGGCGGTGTCGCCCCAAGTCCCTTCTGTCGCGAAGGCCATCATACGCATGGCCGCGTCGAGGTACGGATCGGGCGTGTGCGTAACGACGCGGCTCGCAATCGTTTCGTTCCGCGCGAGCGCTGCATCCATGGCAGCTCGCGGGTTGCCAATTGCGTCCACAATGTTTCCGCCCATACCGACGACGACGAACGCTTGAAAGTCGTTTGCTGTAACCTCGACCGTTTCTACCGCAACGCGACCGATCTGCGTTCGCGGTTCCTGGCGCCATTCGGTTCCGGCCAGCAGCGCCGACGGTGACTGGAGGAAGGCAGAAGGATCACCCAGACCGGTGCGCCCCTGGCAATCGCTTCCGGCGCGGACTTGTGCGGTCCATTCCGGCAGATAGCGCGACGCCGCGAATATTTCCTTGGTATAGACATCGTTCTCGTCAAAGTCTCGTTCGAGCAAGAATCCGTTCGAGTCGACCGTCAAGACGTCCTTCGCGCACTGTTCAGGAGAGAAGGAAAATTCGGGAGCGTTCATTGCGTAGTTCGTGAAGAAAGCGGAGGCGCCACCGTAGGTCCAAACAAGTTCGCACCCTTCTGCGCCGGATACTGAAATCCGCAAAACCAAGCCCGCGCTACTGTCCAATGGCGCAGCGGACAACTCCACCGAAACACCGGGAAAGGCAGAGTCAGCAAGCCGATACTCCATTCGGCCATCAATGTACTGGACCTCTATCTCCGACCATTCGTGCAACCATTTAGCGTTTTCCTTTCCAGCGAGCCCAACGCGCAGATGCCCCAATAAGCCGCCGGCGGAATGAAAGTCGAAGAGGAATCGCGGCTCCATATAGGCCAATACCAGGGGCCGGAATCCGCAGCGTTGCAGTTTCTCTCGCTCTTCCTCATTCCAGACGAGCGACCGGTCCGCGGGTGGGTACAGCGGACGCCGGTGCAGACGTGGATTTTCCTGTACGATGCCCATCGCCGAGGCGGAGTCCGGACGCGTGTCCGCAGAGTCACCGGAAATGCGCAAACTCCAACCACCCTCGATTGGCAAGTAGCAGTTGGTGGTATCCGGCGCGGGCAGGCCTGTTGCCGCGTGCGTGGAGAGGATGGAAACCATGAACAGTGCGGCCGCGAAATTCATCAGGACACTCCGACGGTTGATAGTAGACCCCGGCACATCGTAGCACACGCACGGGTCTGCGGCGCGGTATGCATTTCGTATGTATCGCGCCATGGTTTTCGGCGAGTGACGGTAACTCACCAGAACCGACTCGGCTTCGGCATGTCGAACAGGCTTCCCGGAATCCTCTCCTATGATTCGGTCCGCGCGTTCGCAGTCACTCTCGTTCGCGGGTGCCGAGCTTGCGCGGTTCACCATCAAGGTACGTGGGACACCTAGGCGCCCGATAGGCGGCGAAGGCGGGATTCGCGGTTATCCCGTGAGGTGCAGTTGTTCGCTGGGCCCGATGGCGCGTCTTGTCACTGGCCGCGCCCTGTGGTAGCCTTAACATGCTTTGAAGTTGCTCGTTTGCCCGGGCCTGCGCGACGGATCGGTTTCACACGCCGTCGAGGCCATTGCGGACGAATTAACTGTGCACTGGGGGATTTTCGAGCTCGCCGGGCGCGGCGTCGTGCTGGTTGCAGGACTTTCGTGCCCGGTGGAAACGCATCGCCAAGAGGGGGATCAAGATGCGAAAGCTTGGGCCATGTTTCGTTTCTTTGCTGTTGGTGATCGCGTCACTGCGGGCATTGCCCGAAGGCGCCAATTACGTTCCGTCGAATTCGGTTCTGGATAAGGCACCCGACGGCCCGATGCGAGGGATCGACGAGATTGTCGTCGCCTTACGGAAAGAAGGCAAGGACGGACACTGGTATGCCAATTTCAGTTACTATGCGGAAGGCCCGAGCCGGGTTGCGTACGAAGAGGGCGCCAAACTCGTCAAGTATCATTTACGGACGCGTGAAACCACCGTGTTGCTCGACGACCCCAAAGGCGGCATCCGCGATCCCCAGATCGATTACGACGGCGGGACCATTCTCTTCTCCTATCGAAAAGGCGGCACGGAGAATTATCACCTTTACGAAATGCAGGTTGATGGCAGCGGTCTGCGCCAACTAACCGATGGTCCATTCGATGACATCGAACCCACCTACCTGCCGAATGGTGACATCGTATTTGTATCCTCGCGGTGCAAACGTTGGGTGAATTGTTGGCTCACGCAGGTGGCCGTACTCCATCGTTGCGACGCGGACGGTGGCAACATTCGCCCCATCTCCAGCAACAACGAGCACGACAACACTCCCTGGCCACTCGCGGACGGTCGAATTCTCTACCAGCGCTGGGAATACGTCGATCGGAGCCAGGTTCATTACCATCATCTGTGGGCCATGAACCCGGATGGCACTGGACAGATGGTCTATTACGGCAACCTCGAACCCGGCATTTTGATGATCGACGCGAAACCGGTGCCCGGATCGGATAGCGTCGTTGCGATCTTCTCGCCGGGCCACGGTCGGCGCGAGCATGCCGGAAAGATAGCCTTGGTCAACCCAAAGCAGGGGCCCGACGCACCGGAAGCCGTGCGACATCTACACGAGGGCACGGATTTCCGCGATCCCTTCCCCGTATCGGAAGACTGCTTTCTGGCGGCGCTGGGAAACCAGGTGATCGTGATGAACGGCGCCGGCGAGTTTGAACCCATTTACACGGCAAGTGATAGCGATGCCGGTTTGACCTGTAACGAACCTCGGCCGGTCCTCGCGCGGGATCGGGAACCGGTCTTGCCTCAGAAGCGCAGACCCGGCGAGGCGACCGGCAGCTTGATTCTCGCGAATGTCTATGAGGGCCGGAACATGGCCGGCGTCACGCAAGGCGAGATCAAAAAACTGCTGGTCCTCGAATCGCTGCCCAAACCCATCAATTACACAGGCGGAATGGAGCCACTGAGCTACGGCGGCACCTTCACCCTCGAACGCGTCCTCGGAACGGTGCCCGTGGAACCGGACGGCTCTGCGTACATGGAGGTCCCGGCCCTGCGCAGTCTCATCCTCGTCGCGTTGGACGAGCAGGACCTGGCGGTCAAACGCATGCAGAGCTTTCTAACCGTGCAACCCGGCGAATCGCTCAGTTGTGTCGGGT
>CAZWDH010000041.1:0-30703 GCA_964632865.1 uncultured Nitrospiraceae bacterium | reverse complement strand
GCAAAGCCTTCAAAGCACTTCGCGCTTTGCCAACATGAATCTGGGGAGCACTGAGGATTAACCCTGAGGAAAGTATGTCTGGGCATCGTGCGGACTACTTCCAGATGATCCGCGCAGCGTACACGCTGTTATCAGAGCCGTACTTTTCGCAGCCGACGGGCTGCATCCACTCGGCCACGGTCACCCAGGTTTCGCGATCGTTAACCTTCGTCACCGCAAAGTTGCCCAGGCGCGCGCCCCGGGACGGCACCAGGATGCGCTCGGTGTCGCGGAGGACGCAGAGCCGCTCCGGGTCCACTTGCGCGATGCGCAATGGAGCGCGGTGGCGAAACACGTGGTCGTACTCGGGATCGCGCCGGGTGTACACCAGAAACAAGGCGTCCGGGTGAGTGACCCAGTGCTGTTGCGTATTATAGCTGCCCAGTTCTTCTCCGTCGTCGAAGGTCCACGGCTGGATTCCGTCAAAGTGGAGGCCGTCGTCGCCGCTCGTGACGTAGCCTTTCTCGTCATTGCGCAGCGTGAGGTAGTACCGCCCCTGAAATTCGGCGAGCGACGGCTCGACCAAACCCCGCTGGACATCGAGGGCGAGTTCGCTGCCGTGTTCCTCGTACGACAAGGTCTCGCCATCGAAGCGGCAGCGCATGACGGTCGTCGAATAGACCTTCTCACCCTGGGGCCGGAAGTAGATGGGCAGCAGGATATCGCCATTGGGCAAATCGACTCGTTGCGTGCAGCCCGCGCCGGAACTGTAGAACTTCGGATCATCCGGCATCTCGACCGAGTTCCAGGGTGCCCAGGTTCGCGTTTCCGGGTCGTACCAGGAATAGGTGGTCGCCCGCTGATAATCCTTCGCGAGGTGATCGCCGTCATACTTCGCAAGATGCCCCGTGCCCAGGAGAGTGCCGGAGGCTTCGTGCCACTTGGGCGTGAAATCGCAGACCACCGATACCAACCCGCTTTCTTCATTGCGGCGGCCCAGGGTTTCGTGTTCGACAGGACCGGCCCACGTCTCGCCGAGATTGCCGGTTCGCATTTCGTTCAACGCATAGAACACGTCGGACCCGCTCAACAACAGTTTCTGCATGGTCATCACCACAATCGGAGTCTCACCCGGGATCGTCCCCGCACGCGGATGAACCCAGCAGGTCTTTTGGTCGAATCCCGACGTGACCGTGTCGAGCTGGACGTCGTAGTCTACTCGTACAATGTCGGTCTCCTGGCTGCTGGCGAAAAACCCCGCCAAAAGGATCGTGGTAGTTACCGCGCTAATGGCAGGAAAGGCATGCATGTGAATTTATCTCCCGTAAGTCGTTTTGCGAGCACCGTCGCACTTACAAGACGTAGTCTAGCCCGGATTTCTCACACGCACAAATCGTTGAATGCATAACGTCGTTTGTTGCAGAAGTTTTCGTGAATCTGGCGATCCATTTGAATTGACAGGGTGTGCGTGCGAGAAATCCTCACCAGTGATCCTGGGGGTTTACTCGGGAGCATTTCTCACCGCTTCTTATGCGTTGTCACGAAGGTGGCGTTGCGGGGCGGTGAGAAATGCGGTCTAGAGTCGTGAATTCGCACTGTCCAGCCCCGCGAAGTTTGGGGCATAACGCGGTTAGGTGCTGCGTTACCGATTAGAAGTACGCAGGCCCGTGTTTATTTGGGAAAACTTCGAGCACAAGGGAATCAATCATGTTTAAACGAAGGACCAGCACCGTCCGTGCTCCGAGACATCTCGGAGTTATCTTGCTCGGCATTTGGCTCATACTCACCGGGATCATTCCAATCGTCAACCTCACCTTCGCCGGGTTAAGCCTGATCATGGCAATCCTCGCCATCGTGGCAGGCGTCCTGATCATTCTTCAGCGATAGCTTCTACCTTGGTCAGGCCGAGGAACTCTCTACTGATTCCCCGTCGTGAATCGCCACACGACCTGGTCGAGCGGCTTGCCCGATGCGCTTCTGAAGTTCCTATGGCTCGGGCTGTTCAAGCCGACCCGGTACGACCAGTTCGGCTGCAGCCGGACGGGCAATACGCAGGTTCGTTGATCGTCGGCCCAGTAGGGTTTCCCCGTCGTTACCGGAAACTCGGAGCCGCCGCCGGTCCACGAGAACCCCCCTGCCATGGGCTCGCTGAACGTCACGACCAATTGCGTCGTGTGCGGGCTCACACCGGACGCACCATTCTCCGGATTCATGCTGATCACACTCGGCACGCCGGGATGGGGCTGCGGCGTCGGTGGTGGAGATGCGGGCGCCGCCGCAGTTGGCGGTTGGGGCGAAGCGGCCTGTGGTGTGGCCGCCACGTTGTCATCTGTTTTCCCGAGCAGTGAAGGCAGCAACGGGAACAATAGCAACACACCCACGACACACGCCGTAACGATGATGATGTTCTTCGACATGATCCATTCCCCCGTTTCCGGTAGCCGCCGGAGCGGCGTACCGGATCGTTAAACGCGTTACTCCCCCGTTGAGAAGGACCACTCAACTGGTTCCAGCGGCACGCCGGACGCGCTCTGGAAGTTGATGTGACGGCCGCTGTTCAGGTTCAGGTGGTACGACGCGTTACTCTTCAGGCTGACGGGCAGCGTGCATACCGTGTGGTCATCATTCCACTGCGGTTTATCGGTAGTCTCGGGAAATCGATCGTCCAAGGTCACCCACGAGAATCCCCCGCCCATGGGTTTGTCGAACGTGACGGTCAGCTCGGTCATGTTTGGCGCCACATCGGTCGCGCCATTTTCGGGCGACATGGAAACGACACTCGGCGGCACCAGCTTGGCGATGTCCGCCGGATCCGCGCCCTGGGTCGCGAAGTAGATCGCGCGGGGCCGGGCCGGGATGCCATTCACGCCGCGGAAGTTCTGGTGGCTCTTGGAATTGATCCCAACGCGGTAGATCTTCGCCGGTTCGAGAGCCACGTGAAGCACGCAGGTTCGGTTATCCACCCACTCAGGTTTGCCGGTTGTTTTGGGAAACATCTCGCCGCCCCCGGTCCACGAGTAGCCGCCAGTACCCATGTCCTGGTCGAAGGTCACGCGGATTTCCGTGGTCGCGGGATCTACCTCCTGTGCGCCGATGGCCGGTGACACGGAAACGATCTCCGGCGCAGAGTCCGTTGCCTGCGTGGCGGGTGCATCGGCACCAGCTGGAGGCGTCCACGGTTTCAGGTCATCTGGGCTAAATTTGGGTGTTTTCCCGGCGTTGTTCCACCACATTCCCCAGGCCTGCTTGTCGTCGTCGAAACGCTGCCCCGTGAGCCGCGCGAGCGATGCGCGCGCCCACATACGGGTATTCTGATTCCCGTGGTCTACGAGTGGCACCAACGCCGGAACGGCGGACTCATCATCCATACGTCCCGCCGCTTCGACGGCAATCCACTTAGGCCGGCAATCGTAGTCCCGGTCGTCGCGGTGGTACGTCGCCGCCTTGAGAACCCCGGGAAGCAATCGCTTATCCTTGAGGACGCCCGCGGCCGCGAGCGCTTCGCATTGATGCCTGCCGTACTCGCCGTCGAGGACGCTTACGCAATAGGCGACCTTTTCCTCGCGTTGGTCTGCCGAGAGATCGTCGAAGGCGTTCTCCGGGAGCCACAGTCCTCCGCGGCTGAATTGCCGGGCCGTCCAACGGATGTATTCTTGAACCTCAGGATCGGCTTTTGCGTAATGCGCTGCGATCTCCGCGTTGACGGCACTCTCGATGTCCTCTGGATTCTGCGCCTTCGCGCTCCAGACGCCCATCGGCAGTGCCAGCAACACCGCGATCAACGTGACCGCCGAGCCCCGGCCCATGCGCCGCACGCGCCGTCCGTCCGTCGCGGCGCGCACCCGGTGCAGCAGATTGTCCGAAAGTTCCAGCAGTCCCAGAAACCCCGCGCCCACGGGCGTTTCCCCGGTGAAGTGTTCCGCCGCTTTCAGCAGCGATGCCGCGTACGCCTTGCCTGATTGGCGGCTCGATTCGAGTACCATGTCATCGCACGCCATTTCACGTTCCCTCCTTTGTTGCAGGTTCGCAATCCACACGGCGGGATGGAACCAATACACACAACTCAACATCGCGGCGATTACCGTCACCGGCAGATCGCCGCGCTTAATGTGGGCTACTTCGTGCGCCAGAATGCCCGCCAGATCGCCTGCCGCGAACTGTTCGTTCCAGTCGCCAGGAAGCAGAATGGACGGCTTCAGAAACCCGAACACGGCGGGCGTGTAAATCACCGGCGAGACCAGCACCGGCACCGTGCGCGAAACGCCAAGCTGTTCCGCCTGGGCGTTCACAACGGACTGAAGTGTTTCCGGCGCGGGCGTGGCATGGCGAAGGACGAGCCGTGCGTACCGGCGATACTGCCATACCACCGCCGCTGCCAAGCCAAGGGCGATGGCCACCCACGCAATCATGCACCACGCCGCCACGCTTAACCGGGAATCTTGTGCAATCTGCGCCGTCTGCACAGCAAATCGAGACGTGGGTTCGGTCGACCGCCTGGGGCCGATGGCCGATGGAGGTAATTCTGCAATGTCCCGAGACGCCGGCGCCGCGGACAGGACTTCCATTGCCGGAAGGTATGTGAGGGAGACGTCACGGACAAGGTTTCCTGCCGACCAGGGAGTCGCGAGCATCGGCGGCAGCACGAGTTTCAGGAACACCGCGACCCACAGCAGATGACGGAACCGCGCCGAACGCTTTGATGTCACTCGTGACACCAGCCACACGATCGCTACGAGGACGGCCACCTGCCACGACATGTGAAGCATCCACTGGGCCCAGGCACTGGCAGTGCCGTTCAAGATGTCTATCCACGCGTTCATGGCTCAGACTCCTTCGCGCGCTCCCGTTCGATCCGCGCCAGTTCTGCTTTTATGGCCTGCAACTCCTCGGGGGACGCGTGCTCGGCAAAGTGGGCCACAAAGGGGTTCAATGCCCCATCGAAAACCCGCCGGATGAAGGACCGCGTGGCCGCGCCGGTCATCTCCTCGCGCTTATACGCCGGCCGGTACAGATAGGAGTTCCCAATCTGGTCGTAGACCAGCGCGCCCTTCTTAACCAGTCGGGCCAGCATGGTTTTGACGGTTTTGTAGGCCCAATCCTGATCCTTGGAAACCGCTTCGTAGATGTCCCGCGCGGCCATGGGACCGTTGTCCCACATGGGTTTAAGGATTTCCCATTCGAGTTCAGAAAGCCTTGGGACTTCAGGATTTCGGGGTTTATTCGTCATGGCGCACCTCGTTGGTCTTTTGCTTACTTAACTAGACTATAGCCTACAAGTGTAGGCAATGTCAAGAAGTTTTTCTCCGCTGGTGACTTCGGGAGAATTTGACGCGGCATTGGTAGGGTTTCTCGGAATAGGACAAATAGGACTCATGGGATCTATAGGACTAATGACTCGGATTAATTCAATGCCGCGTTTGGCGTACCTAGCCGGCCCCAGGTCCTATAGGGCTTATACGTCTTATACGTCCTGTCCAAGAAACCGGCAGGCTTTACCGCCTCTCGCCGCCCCGGTACGCCTACAGCCGCTGCCGCTCGAGAAAGGCCCACGCGTGGCGCGTGCCTTCGATGTCGCCGTTCTGGTTGCCGAGTTGGAGCAGGTTGCGGAGCCACGCGGGCACGCGGTGATCCATGCTGGGCATCGTGTGGCCACCGCCATCGACGGTGTAGAACACGACCTCCGTGCCCTCATCGCCGCCGGTGAACAATTCGCTCTTGACGGTGCATCCGTCGTTGCGGTCCAGGTCCGGGTACATGACAACGCCGGTTGGCGTGGGGTCGCAACCGTTCTGCGCGATCCAGTAGTCGCGCGTCGCAATGGCCGAAATGGACGTGCCGCGCCCACCGGAAATCGCGCCGCCTTCCCATTGCTGCAAGGGATCGGCGGTGCCGTTGCAGATGAACACCGACACCGGCGACTCGGGGTCGGCGCACATATCGACTGCGGCCTCGTTGGCGATGAACGCGGCAATGGCCGCGATGCGGTTGTCCAACTCGCGTGCGAGCCGGTACGACATCTTTCCGCCGTTCGACGCGCCGGTAGCGTACACGCGATCTGTATCGACGTTGAAGTTCGTTTGCGCCCAGTCAAGGAGGGCGCTGATGAAGGCAACGTCATCGGCGCCCGTATCGATGGCAGGCGCATCCCCCCGGCAATCGCGCCAGTTCTGATTGTCCCCCCACGCCTCACCGGTTTCCGCGCTGACGCCGTTGGGCACGATCAGCAGGAATCCCTCGTCGTCAGCGATATCCTGCCACTCCTGCGTGCCGCCGGCATTGCGACCAAAGATGACTTCCATATCCTGCGTGCCGCCGTGGAGGAGAAAAACCACGGGGTGGGGACCTGTCAGGGTCTCGGGGACGTAGTAACGAAAGTACCGCGTCGTGTCGCCAACGGAGATCGTCTGGTTTTCAAACCACTTCCCTCCGGAGCCCGGGCAACCCGGACCGAGCATCGCAGTCGCCGCCAATACTGTGAAGCGGAACAGAATCTTCATCGCGCTACGCCTCCACACGACTCGCGGGCCGTCTCGGGAATCTACCGCACCCATCAGTACCAACACCGGTTTGCCACGAGAGGTTTCGGTGCGCAGAAGAGCGCGGAGAAGGAAGGAGGTAGCAGTCCACTCTCTTCAGCTGGCGTCGCTACCCTTCCGAACGCTAATCGGGCGACACAATATCGAGTCGCGCTTCGATCGCTCGAATCGATTCCGACATGGATCTCAACGTCGCCAGATCATCCAAACCGGAGCGACTGGTCGCATCTCTGATGCGGCGATAGTTCTCGACCGCGTTGCGCAATGTCGCGTCGTTCTCCAGCCGGGATTGAGCAATCGAGGCCACGAGACGATCGCCAATCGCCATCATTTCCGCGAGCGTAATTCCCATACCGCAAGTCTATCGATTCACAATCGCATCGTACAGCTCAAGACCCTCGCATTTGACTTTGGCCTTCCGCTCGTCGAATCTGGGTGAGTCAATGGAGTTCAGGAACCGCGCAGAGGGTGCAATACATGAACAGACGGCAGTTTCTCGTTCAATCCGGGGCTGGAGTACTTGGGGCGACCCTGTTGGGCCGCGCGGCGCGGGCTCAGCAGCCGGACCGGCCGAACATCATCTTCATCATGGCAGACGACTTGGGTTACGGCGACATCGGGTGCTATGGCCAGAAAGAAATCCAGACGCCCAACATCGATCGGCTTGCCGCGGAAGGTACGCGTTTCACGCAGTGTTACTCAGGATCGACCGTGTGCGCGCCGAGCCGGTGCTGTCTCATGACGGGATTCCACGGCGGACACGCGCGTATCCGCGACAACATCCCCCACGAGATCTTCCTGCGACCCGACGATCTTACCGTGGCGGAGGTCCTGAAGCAGGCCGGGTACGCGACCGGCGCCATCGGCAAGTGGAGCCTTGGCGAGCCAGGTTCCTGGGGCGTCGCCAACTACCAGGGTTTTGATTACTTTTACGGTCACCTCAATCAGGACCAGGCGCACTTCTACTATCCCGACTACCTTTGGGAGAATGACAAGATCAAGCTGCTCTTCGGCAACCGGGGCCAGGAGCGGAAGGAATACACCCACGACCTCTTCACGGAACACGCGTTACAGTTTATCCAGCAGCACGCGGAAGACCCGTTCTTCCTCTATCTCCCGTACTCGATCCCCCATTGGTCGGATTACCCGCAGGATTCGCCCCTGTCGCAGATCGTGCCAAGCGACGAACCCTATACGGATCGCGACTGGCCCCAGACGGAAAAGAACTACGCGGCCATGATCACGCGCATGGATCGCGACGTGGGCCGCATCATGGATCTCGTGAAGTCGTTGGGCCTGGAAGAAAACACGCTCATCGTCTTCACCAGTGATAATGGCCCCTGCAAGACAGACAGCCACGACCCCGAATTCTTCAACAGCACAGGACCCTTCCGCGGTTACAAACGCGACATCAACGAAGGCGGCATCCGCATTCCCATGATCGCGCGATGGCCAGGGAAGATCCCGGCGGGAAAGACAAGCGATCAGGTCTGGGCATTCTGGGACGTCATGCCTACGCTGGCGGAAGTCGCGGGATTGCCCAAGCCCAAAGGGATCGACGGAATATCCATGCTTCCAGCCCTATTGGGCAAGGAACAGATGGAACAGCATGAGTATCTCTACTGGGACTACGGTCACCAGCGCGAGGTCTACATGCAGGCACTTCGTTGGGGTGACTGGAAAGGTCTTCGCATCGGCGCGGACGCGCCAATCGAACTGTACGACGTCGTGAAGGATCCCGGCGAGAAGAACAATGTCGCCGACCAGCATCCAGATGTGGTCAATCAGATCGAGGTTTACATGCGCGAAGCCTACTCGCCATCCGACGACTACCGGCTTGGGGAAATCTATGTACGCAAGTCGTAGAACGTGATCGCGGGAGAACGAACCATGGAACTGCAGAAGGCGCGCAAAGACGAATTTCCCCTGTGCCCACACTGCGAACGAAAGTTGCGCGAGATCGTCGCGCGCCAATTCGATAAAGGCTTCTTCAAGGTCACGGACAAATACGTCTACTTCTGTCCTCACTGTCACAAGACCTTGGGGATCGGACAATCCGCCTGGATGCCTTGACACATTCGCTCTGCGCAAGCGTTTGAAATCCCCGCATGGTTCCCCTATGGTGGGAAGCACGCTGCAATCTACTTCCATGTCTTTACGCCGACGCCGTGAAGTCCAACTCATCGGAGGGGACCACGATGATCGAAATGCCCTGTCCCCATTGTGGGCACCATCTACGCATCAAAGAGAAATACGCGGGCCGGGAAGGCCGTTGCGAGAAATGCAACGTCCCGATCCGTGTGCCCGAAGTCGGAGCTTCTTCGCACCCGTCCGAGCCTCGGCTGGGCATGAAGGCCCCGCCGCCGCCGCCCGGAGGCGGTTCAACCGCGCTCGAAAACCTCCAGGTGAACGACAACTGGGAGCCGCCGCCTGCTGTCGCGGGCGTGGAGACTGCCGCGTCGAATCAGCACAGTCGCGTGGGTTGTTTGTATTGGCTGTTGGTCGTGTTTTTCACACCCGGTGCGTTGATTTGGGGCATCGTGCTTCCGAAAGACCATCCACAGAAGGCGGCTGCCATCATCATCCCCATTTTCATCATGGTGCTCGTGCCCGTGATTGCATTGCTGATAGTCGGCGCAGGCTATTTCGCCACGAGACAACTCGCATCGGAGGGTGGTGTCGGCAACGTATCCGATAGCGGTGCGCTCGCGATTACACCGGCCCAGTTGCAGATAGAAGTGTCCCCCAGCGCCTATTCCACGCTTGAGGCCAACAAACCTCGGGGACAGGAGAACGCCGTGACCTGGCGCTCCAGCGACCCGGAAATTGCCAAGGTCGTCGGAAATCCCCAGTCCGCGATGGTCTACGGCATGTCGCCGGGCACGGCCACCATCACGGCAGAAGGAATCATGAGCGGCGAACAAGCCACCGCGACCGTAACCGTCGTTGCAGCGACGGCCGAGGAAACCTCCGCCGCCGCTTCGCCGAATGTGGCGGATCTTGGCACGACGGCTTCGGCGGAGAACGCGATGTACCCATCGCTTGGCGTCACCGATGCGTCGGCAGTCTCCACCTTCAAAGGGCTGACCTCCGGAGACTACGAGGCCATATCGACGCACTTCTACGAGCATCTGACTGCGAACGGGTGGACGATCATGACTACGGGGTACGGTAATCCCGACAATGGAGAATTTTTCATGTACGCCCAGCGCGGCGGCGAGCGGGTTGGTTATGCGACGAAAGCGGAGAACGGACAGGTGGCTGTGTATTTGTCGCTGGCCGATACTTCGGAAGATACCCCCGCTTCGACCCCGCAACCCGCAACCGCGCCGGCGGCGTCTCCCCCTCCCCCGGCCGCTACATCGGCCACTTCGAACGTTCCCATCGGCGCCTTTCCGCGCTACGGAGATGTTCAGTTCTCTCCCAACACTACTCCGCCCGCGTTTACCGGATTCGGCGGTGAGAAACCAGACTACATCGCGACCTATGAGGGAGTCGTTGCCGCGAATTACAAGGAGGTGTCGGACTTCTACAAAGAGCAGCTTCGGCAAGGGCAATGGTATTGGATCAGATTCGGTCACATGGATGCCCCAGACCAGTACTTCTCGTCATCCGGAGACGCGGGCGATGACCTCCAATTTGTGCTTGAAGGCAAACCTGAGGGAAGCGGAGGAACCCGGCTGCGTCTGGGCTTCTATGAGTAGCGAGTTGCATTCAATGTGGCCAAGTAGCAGGAGATTGTAGAAGACTCCCTTCATGTCGTACGCTCAACGGCGGTGGTCGAAGCGGGGTTGCCCCGATGCAAGTCACGAGCTTTCCCGGGCAACGCCATGGAGGCGAGTGAATGATTGAAATCAACTGTCCTCATTGCGGTTTTACCCTGCGCATCAAACCCAAGTACGCGGGCCGCGAGGGCAAGTGCGCGAAGTGCAATGGTCGGCTGACGGTGCCCGCCCTCACGCCCGCTGAGCCGCCTCTCCAGCGGGAACTTCCCACCCCGAAACCTCGGCACCGGGCCGAGCCCGTCGAGTCGACCGCCCTTGCCGACCTCGATGACGCGCCACCACCGAAACCGGCAAGACCCGCGCCGGCCCCCGTGTCCACCTCCCTGGATGACCTCGATCGCGAGGAAAGCGATTGGCAGGATCCAGCCGAGATTGAGAACCTGCTGCAGGAACCGCCCGCAAAAAAAAGGAGGCCTGTCATAGGGATCCTTGTGGCGGTCGTTCTCGGCATACCGTTCCTCGTATTTACGCTATATGCCATGGTCAACGCTATCGGCGGCGGAGGTGGATCGACAACCGTTGAACCGGCCTCCGCCGGTACGGTTGCCGCGCAGGATGCCCCCGCGCCTCAGGTGGCCTTGCGTCCGCCCCAACCTCTCGGCCCCGCGCCCAGCCGCGGCACGCAATCCAACACCGGCTACGCCGCCACCGGGCTGCCGACCTACCCGGGGCTGCAGTTTGCACCGGCGCAGAACCAGCAGAATCCCATGTTCTCCACCTTGACCGGCATCGATCCGGCTTCCGCCCGGACCTTCCGCGCTGTCACGCCGGAAGGATACGAGGCGGTTTCGACCGCCTTCTATCAGCAATTCGAAGCCCAAGGCTGGACCATCACTAGTTCCGGCTACGGGAACCAGGCAAACAAGGAAGTGTTCATCGTGGCGCAGAAGCAGAATCAGACCTTGGCCTATTGCACCGTCGCCCATACGGGCGGCACGGCTGTATTTATTACCATCGCGGGGACTCCGGCATCCTTTGCATCGAGCGCGCCCTCGGACGCTCCCATGGTTGCGATTCCGCTTCACGAGTTCCCGCACTTCCCCGGGCTGGAGTTTGCGGGCACTTCGACCTTGCCGGAGTACACCATGCCTACCGGCGGCAAGCCAAACTATCAGGCTGCGTACGAAGGTGTCGTCACCGCCACGTTCGCCGATGTTTCCGCCTTCTACAAAGATGCCCTCGAAACCGAAGGGCGTTGGGCATCGACCAGCTTCACCGAGTCGGACGGGAAGTTCACGGCGAAGGGAGGCCGGGGCGATTTTCGCTACGTGCTGGAAGGCAAACCCGTCACCCGCGGCACCCATCTCGTGCTTGCCTTCGTCCAGCCCGGTACGCCATTCTGAGTACTGACGACGGCGAAGAATTCTTTGGTCCGTCGTGCTGAGATAAGTCACATTCGCGAATCATAGACTCCCCCTTCGAAGGGGGACAAAGGGGGATGTTCTCCATCATGAAGCACCGCATTGAACGCGACACCATGGGCGAAATGAAGGTCCCCGCCGACCGGTACTATGGCTGTCAGACGGCCCGGTCGCTCGTGAACTTCAAGATTGGCACGGAACGCATGCCGCGCGAACTCATCCGCGCCATGGGTATCCTGAAGAAGGCGGCCGCATTGACGAACAAGGACCTCGGCCTGCTCGCGGACGATCTCTGCAAAGCCATCTGCGACGCGGCCGACGAAGTCATCGAGGGGAAACTGGACGATCATTTCCCGCTGGTCGTATGGCAGACCGGCAGCGGCACGCAGACCAACATGAACACGAACGAGGTCATCTCGAACCGCGCCATCGAAATGCTCGGCGGCGAGATGGGCAGCAAGAAGCCCGTCCACCCGAACGACCACGTGAACATGTCCCAATCGTCGAACGATACCTTCCCGACGGCCATGAGCATCGCCGCGGTGGAACAGATCCATCAGCGCCTGCTGCCGTCGCTGGCCACGCTCCGCGACACGTTGAAAGAAAAGGCGGAGAAGTTCCAAGCCATCATCAAGATCGGCCGCACGCACCTCATGGACGCAACGCCGTTGACGCTGGGCCAGGAGTTCTCGGGATACACGCAGCAGCTTACCAATGGCATCGAGCGCATCGAATCGACGCTGCCCAAACTGGCGGAACTGGCCCTCGGCGGCACCGCGGTCGGCACGGGGTTGAACACGAAGAAGGGATACGACGAAAAGGTCGCCGCGAAGATCAGCGAACTCACCGGTCTGCCCTTTAAGACTGCGCCGAACAAGTTTGAATCGCTCGCGGCCCATGACGCCATGGTCATGACCTCCGGCGCCTTGAAGACCGTCGCGTGCAGTCTCATGAAAATTGCGAACGACGTGCGCTGGCTGGCCAGCGGCCCCCGCTGCGGACTCGGCGAGATCCTGATCCCCGAGAACGAACCTGGCTCCTCCATCATGCCGGGCAAGGTCAATCCGACGCAGTGCGAGGCCATGACCATGGTGGCCGCGCAAGTCATCGGCAACGACACGGCCGTGAACGTCGGCGGGTCCATGGGGAACTTCGAACTCAACGTGTTCAAGCCGGTCATCATCTACAACCTGCTGCAATCCGTCCGGCTGCTGGCGGACGCCTGCGACTCCTTCAACGAACACTGCGCCGTCGGCATCGAACCCAACGAGAAGCGAATCGACGAACTGCTCCACAAATCGCTCATGCTCGTCACCGCGCTCAACCGCAAAATCGGCTACGACAACGCCGCGAAAATCGCCAAGACGGCTCACAAAAACGGCACGACCCTCAAGGAAGAAGCCATCAACCTGGGCCTGCTGACCGCCGAAGAATTCGATCAAACCGTCGACCCCACCAAAATGATCGGCCCCAGCGACTGAGCGGGGAGTAGCGGGTCGGGCATTGTGCCATGATAGAATAGATGTATTGAAAAATGGTGTTATTAACGGAGGCCAAATCGAATGGCTACGTTGACGTTGGAATTGCCCGAGAGTGTGCTTGCCGCCCTGCGTTTGGCGCCAGCAGATTTTCCAGGGGAGCTACGGCTTGCGGCGGCGGTGACTTGGTATGAAAACGGCAAAGTCTCCCAGGAAATCGCAGCCCAATTAGCAGGGTTGAACCGCACCGATTTCCTTCTCGCGCTCGCACGCATGGGGCGCGACTCATTCCAGGTGGACATGAATGATCTGGACGAGGAACTTCGGCGTGGCTGACGTCGCCGTTGTCAACGCCTCCCCGCTAATCTTCTTCAGCCGCGCCAACCACATCGCGCTACTTTCCCACTTCGCAGAAACTGTAGTGGTCCCATCACCTGTCGCTGCCGAAATCAACGAAAAGGGCCCCGAAGATAAGACTGCAAGGGCTATTAGTGATTCACCGTGGATTGAAGTCGTTCCTGTATCTGCTATTCCGCTGCCAGTTCTTGAATGGGGACTGGGGCCGGGAGAGTCGTCAGTTCTCGCATTCGCTCTAGAACATTCTGAAGCGGAAGCCATCATCGACGATCTCTCTGCCAGAAAATGCGCGGCAACCTTGGGCATTCCAGTTCGCGGAACATTGGGAATCGTCCTAGCCGCGAAACACCGGCAAATCATCCCCTCTGCGCGTGTGGTTATGGAAGACTTAATCGCGGCTGGTCTTTATCTCTCCAACTCAGTTCTCAACGCGGCCCTCGCCAAAGTGGACGAGTAAGAGAAAAGCCTGAAGTGAAGTTCGCCGCCTCCCCGCTCCTCTCTTTTTCGGGACTTCCCTGGTGCAAAGGGGTGTTAACTTTAGGTATGATAAGCTAGAATGGCTGCAAGAACGCGGCCGTATTATGCTTGGCCGAGGTAATTCGCAACGCTGAGGAGCGTATCCCCGACTGGGGGACTGTGGGTCCCGTCGCTAACGGCGGACACACGAGGTAGTTATGGAGTCGACCGGGAGTTCTTCGCCCGCATCGGGCAACGAACCGAATAGCCTGAGTCTCGCCTTCATCGAGGGGCTTTACGAAGATTACCTCCGCGACCCCGCATTGGTTTCGGAAGAATGGCGGACCTATTTCCGGTCGCAGAATGGGGGTCCCGCACGGACCACCGTGGCAGCCTCTGCGGCGTCCGCGTCTACGGCGGCCGCTCCCACACCGCCAGTCCCCAATCGGGTCGTACGTTCCAAGAAGAAGCGGTCCCAGGTATGCAACGTCTGCGGACGCGAACGCGAGATCGGCTCGCTTCAGCATCGCGTCGACATGCTCATCCGCAACTACCGCGTGCTGGGGCACAAGATCGCACGTATCGATCCCCTCGGCATGCCGCGTCCCCGAAAACCGGAACTCGATCCCGCGTACCACGGCTTCGCGCCGGAGGATATGGACCTCGAGTTCGACGCGGACGCCTTGTCCACAACCGGCGTGCTTCCCTTGCGGCAGATCATTCAGCGTTTGCGCGCGACGTACTGCCGATCCATCGGCGTGCAATTCATGCACATCGACGACCTCTCCATCCGCGAATGGCTGTACGACCGCATGGAGGGGTCCTGCAACCGCATTTCTCTGACCCGCGAGCAGCAGTTGCGCATCCTCACGCGCCTCACCGACGCGGTCATCTTCGAGGAATTCATCCAGAAGAAGTTCATCGGCGCTAAGAGTTTCTCCCTGGAAGGCGCGGAAAGCCTCATCCCCTTGCTCGATCTCTCCATAGAGAAGGCGGGCGACCAGAAGATTGACGAGATCGTCATCGGCATGGCTCATCGCGGCCGGCTCAACGTGCTCGCGAACGTCATGGGCAAGAGCCCGAGTCTCATCTTCCGCGAATTTGAAGACAAGAACGGCGAGATTTACCAGGGCCGCGGGGATGTAAAGTACCACCTCGGCCACCACACCGAGTGGATCACTCAGAGTGGGCACAAGGTGCATATCGCGCTGGCCTTTAACCCGAGCCACCTGGAATACGTGAACCCCGTAGTGCTGGGCCGCGTCCGTTCCTACCAAGACCGCAACGGCGACAAGGAACACAAGAAGGGCATGGCCCTGCTTATCCACGGCGACGCCGCGTTCGCCGGGGAAGGCATCGTCCAGGAAACCCTGAATCTCAGCGAACTGGAAGGCTACACGACGGGCGGCACGCTACACGTCATCGTGAACAACCAGATCGGTTTTACCACCACGCCCGCGGAATCGCGGTCGAGCGTCTACGCGACCGACGTGGCAAAGATGCTGCAGAGCCCGATTTTCCACGTCAACGGCGAGGATCCCGAAGCCGTGGCCCAGGTGGTCAATCTGGCCATGGAGTTCCGCCGTTCGTTCCGGCGCGACGTGGTCATCGACATGTACTGCTACCGCCGCCGGGGCCACAACGAAGGGGACGAACCGGCGTTCACGCAGCCCGTGCTATACCGTGCCATCGAGAAACGGAAACCCATCCGGGAAGCCTATCTCGAACACCTGCTCACGCTGGGTGGTGTCACGCGCTCCGAGGCCGAAGACATCGCCGTACGCCGCCGGGAGATCCTGGAAGAGGAACTCGCTGTCGCGCGCCGGGAGGACGGTCCGCGCCCGCCAAGTGCCTTGCGCGGTATCTGGAGCAATTATCAGGGCGGCCCCGACAAAGACGTGCCGGATGTCGATACCGGCGTAGACAAGAGCCGCCTCCAGGAGTTGCTGGACGCGACGACGCGGTTTCCCGAGAATTTCCATCCCAATCCCAAGCTGGTTCGCCTGCTGGACCAGCGCAAGAAGATGGTCGCGGGCGAAGCGCCTCTGGATTGGTCCGCCGCCGAAGCGCTCGCCTTCGCTACTCTGGCAACGGAAGGTGCGCGCGTTCGTCTCACGGGGCAAGACAGCCAGCGCGGCACGTTCAGTCACCGACATTCCGTCTTGCACGACGTGGAAACCGGTCACGGGTACATGCCGTTGCAGCATTTGTCGAAGGACCAGGCGCCGGTCCAGATTTTCAACAGCCCCCTGGCGGAAGCCAGCGTACTCGGCTTCGAATACGGCTACAGCATCGCGTGCCCGGACGGCCTTACGATGTGGGAAGCCCAATTCGGCGATTTCTTCAACGTGGCCCAGGTCATCATCGATCAGTTCATATCCAGCGCGGAGGACAAATGGCGCAGCTTGTCCGGGCTCGTCATGTTGCTGCCGCACGGGTTTGAAGGCATGGGGCCAGAGCATTCCAGCGCGCGTATCGAACGGTTCTTCTCGCTGACCGCCGAAGACAACATGCAGGTCTGCATTCCGTCGACGCCCGCGCAGTTCTTCCACTGTCTGCGCCGGCAAGTGGTGCGACCGTGGCGCAAGCCATTGGTGGTGCTCACCCCAAAGAGTCTATTGCGTCACCCGAAATGTGTGTCGACCTTAGACGATCTCGCTGCAGGACACTTTCAACGGATTCTGCCCGACGCCAAAGGAATCAGCGGCGACGTGGAACGCGTTATTCTTTGCAGTGGCAAAATCTATTACGACCTGCAAGAAGAACGTGAGCGTCTTGAGCGAAACGACGTTGCCATTCTCCGCGTGGAACAGGTCTATCCTCTGCAGCCCGACGATTTGCAGGCGGCCCTCGAGCCCTATCCGGACAATACGCCCGTTTTCTGGGTACAGGAAGAGCCGGAGAACATGGGCGCGTGGCGGCGTATGCGAGGCAAATTCGGCTACATCCTGTTGGGCCGGTTGCCGTTCTACGGAGTGTACCGCCCGGCTTCGGCAAGCCCTGCGACAGGCTCGCCGGCGAGCCACAAGATCGAACAGCGGGAACTTCTTGATCAGGCATTTGGCGAACCCGTAGGGTATTCGCGCTAGGCCGGTCCGTACAGGCCGCAAGGCAGGCAAATCGCGAGGAGGCAAGGCGCGCAATGGCGACCTGTCCGTCCGTGGACAAAGCATCTTCAGGAGAACATTCGGAATGGCCGTTGAATTAAAAGTCCCGACGGTAGGCGAGTCGATCACGGAAGTGCAGATCGGCGCCTGGCGCAAGTCGTCCGGTGATTGGGTCGAACAGGACGAAGCCGTCGTCGAACTCGAATCGGACAAGGCCACCGTGGAATTGCCCGCCCCCGTCGCCGGCACCATCACCGAAATCCTCAAGAAGGAAGGCGACACGGCCGAAGTCGGCGAAGTTATTGGGTATGTCGACGACTCCGGGAAGAAGGGCGACGGCAAGAAGAAGTCGGACGAGAAAGAAGCGAAGAAGGAAGACGGCGAAGCCAAAAGCAGGGTCGAAGACAAAAAGAAAGCCAAGGAGGAAGTGCCCAAAGAGGGTGCAGCCCAAGAGAAGGAACCTGCGGAGTCCAAGGCAGAATCTGAAGAATCGGACGTATCCGATGAAGAAGCCATTGAATCCGCGCCCTCAAAGGCCAAACCTCGAGTTATGCCGGCGGCCCGCCGCGCCTTGGCGGAACATGGGCTTGAAGCCGATGATGTGGATGGGACCGGAGCCGGCGGCCGCATTTTGAAGGAGGACGTGCTCCGCGCCGTCTCCGAAGATCGCCTTCGCAAAGAAGAAGACGAAGCAAAGCCAAAGCCGGAAGCGCGCCCAGAAGAACCTGCCAAGCTTCGCGGCGCTCGCGACGAAGAAAGTGTTCCCATGACGCCCATGCGGCGTCGCATCGCGGAGCGGCTGGTCGAAGCGCAGCACACCGGCGCGCTCCTGACCACCTTCAATGAAATCGACATGAGCGGTGTTGTGGCCTTGCGCGAAGAGCACAAAGGCGAATTCCAGGAGAAACACGGTGTCAAGCTCGGGTTCATGTCGTTCTTTGTGAAAGCTTCCGTCGAGGCGCTCAAGGAGTATCCGAAGGTCAACGCCGAAATTCGTCAAGACGACATCATCTTTCACCATTATTACGATGTAGGAATCGCCGTGGGCGGCGGCAAGGGTCTGGTGGTTCCCGTGCTGCGCAATGCGGAAGCCATGTCCTTCGCCGACATTGAGAAACAAATCGCGGACTTCGGCGCGCGCGCCCAGGAAAACAAAATCAAGTTGGAGGAACTGGAAGGCGGCACGTTCACGATCAGCAACGGTGGCGTCTACGGCTCACTCTTGTCGACGCCGATTGTCAACCCGCCGCAGAGCGGTATCCTGGGCTTGCACGCGATCCAGGATCGCCCGGTGGCGATTGACGGCCAGGTCGTGATTCGGCCTATGATGTACGTGGCGCTCACGTACGATCACCGCCTTGTCGATGGCCGCGAAGCGGTTACCTTCCTGCGACATATCAAAAATTCCATTGAGAAGCCCGCCCGGCTGTTGCTGGAGCTATAGAGAGACGCATGATTCAATTCGTATCCGGCCCCAGGATGGCCCTGATTGGCAGCATTCTCGTCGCGACCGTCGGTTGTGACCAGTTGACCAAGTTTATCGCCCACGCGACCATGCGGCACTCGCACGGCCGCATCCCCATCGCGGGCGATCTGTTCTATCTTCAATACGCCGAGAACAGAGGCGGATTCCTCAGTTTGGGGGCTACGTTGCCGGAAGGCGCGCGCTTTTGGCTGTTGACCGTTTTCACCGGCGCGATCCTTACTGGCATCGCTTACGTCCTGCTCACGAACCGCGGCCTGTCCCGCACGGACGTCATCTCCCTTGGCCTTCTCCTCAGCGGTGGTGTGGGCAACCTGATTGACCGGGTCTTCCGCGACGGGACCGTCGTCGACTTCATGGTCATGGGCGTCGGCCCCGTCCGTACCGGCGTGTTCAATATCGCTGACGTGGCCGTCATGGCAGGCATATTCCTGCTGTTCGCCAGCAAACTCTTCTCGCCCGCCACGGAAGAAGGAGTCGTTCATGGCACGCAAGACTCATGACCTCGTCGTAATCGGCGGAGGGCCGGGCGGATACGTGGCGGCAATCCGCGGCGCGCAACTCGGCATGAATGTCGCCTGTATCGAAAAGGAGAAGCCCCTCGGCGGCACCTGCCTGCGCGTGGGGTGTATACCCAGCAAGGCACTCCTCGAATCGTCGGAATTATTCGTCGTCGCCCAGCATGATCTGAAGAACCACGGCGTCAACGCCGGTTCCGTCGAACTCGATCTCGCCACCATGCTCAAGCGAAAAGACGGCGTCGTTCGCGCGCTTACGCAAGGCATCGACGGCCTGTTCAAGAAGCACAAGATCACCCGCTACGAAGGGACAGGCCGCTTTGCTGGGCCGGGCCAGGTTGTAGTGGATGGCCCCGACGGTGTCGAAATCGACGCTAAGAACACCATCATCGCAACCGGCTCGAAATCCGCGCCCCTGTCGGGAGTCGAAGTGGACGGCGATCGCATCGGCACCAGCACGGAGGCCTTGTCCTACCCCGAAGTGCCCGGGCATCTCGTCGTCATCGGCGCGGGGTATATCGGCCTCGAACTCGGTTCCGTCTGGTGCAGGCTCGGTGCGAAAGTCACCGTGTTGGAATACCTCGACCGCATCCTGCCCGGCATGGATCGCGAACTGTCGCAGGAAGCCGAAAAGATTTTCAAAAAGCAGGGGCTTACGTTCCGGCTCGGCTGCAAGGTTACCGGCGCGCACGTTGAAAAAGACGGAAAGACCTGCGTGGTCGAGATGGAAGGTCAGGACCCCATCAAGTGCGACCGGGTTTTGCTGGCCGTCGGGCGCGTTCCCAACACGGATGGGCTTGGTCTGGACGCGGTCGGCATCGAACTCGAGAAACGGGGGACCATCCCCGTGGACGGCCACTTCGCCACGAAGGCGGACAACGTCTTTGCCATCGGCGATGTCATCCGGGGACCCATGCTCGCGCACAAGGCGGAAGAAGAAGGCGTCGCCTGCGTGGAGTTCATCGCCACCGGCTACGGTCATGTGAACTACGACGCCATTCCGGGCATCGTATATACGCATCCGGAAATCGCCTCGGTCGGTAAGACCGAGGAGCAATTGAAGGAAAGCGATATCGCCTTCACGAAAGGCGTTTTTCCATTCATCGCCAACGGCCGCGCCCGTGCCTTGGGCCAGACCGAAGGCCGCGTCAAGATTCTCGCCGACGCCGACACGGACCGCGTGTTGGGCGTCCACATCATCGGACCCCGCGCGGGCGACCTCATCGCGGAATGCGCCATGGCCATGGAATTTGGCGCCAGCAGCGAAGACATCGCCCGTACCTGCCATGCCCATCCCACCCTCGCCGAAGTCGTCAAGGAAGCCGCCCTGGCCGTGGCGCGGCGAGAGATTCACATCTAGAACGGGCGCTATCCGCACGCCCCGGCCGTGCGTATTCTCCAATCTCGAAATCCGAAGCACGAAATCCGAAACAAATTTCCAAATCCCAATGACCAAAACGGCAATTGCGACGGGCGCAACCGCCAAGTCCCCGGATAATCGTTTCGAATTTTGGTCATTCGTGCTTGTTTCGGATTTCGTGCTTCGGATTTCGAATTTCCGATCTGATTGCCGCGCCGCTACGCTGGCGCTAATCCGGCTTTACGAATTCCTCGTATAAGAGGTATGATACCCGACGGGGGTGCCGCACCAGGTTTGCCGCGGCGTAGTATCGAGTACGGGGGAATTCTCATGCAGTCCACACAGACCAGTCCGGCGGAAAAACTGTGTACCGCCGACGAAGCCATAGCACACATCGCCGACGGGGTAACCATTGCCATCGGCGGATTCGGCGGCGCGGCCCATCCGGAAGGCCTTATGGCGGCGCTGGAGCGACGCTTCCTCGCGGAGGGGCATCCCCGCGATCTCACCCTTGTGTATGCCGCCGGCCAGGGCGATTTCCAGACCCGCGGACTCAATCACGCCAACCACGACGGCATGGTCCGTCGCATTGTCGGCGGACACTGGGGGTTGGCGCCGGGATTGGGACGCCGCGCCCTGGAAGGCGATTTTGAAGCGTACAATATTCCACAAGGCGTCATCTGCCAGTTGTTTCGTGATATCGCGGCGGGCAGGCCCGGTTGCATCACCCATGTCGGGCTCGACACCTTCATCGATCCCATCCATGGCGGTGGACGCCTCAACGACCGCACCCCGGAAGGTCTCGTCGAGCGGATTGAGATCGCCGGCAAGACCTGGCTCCTCTACCACAGTTTCCCGATTCACGTGGCGCTGATCCGCGCTACCTCCTCCGACGAACGCGGCAACCTCGTCATGGACCGGGAAGTTATCACGGGGGAAACCCTGGCTATCGCACAGGCCGCACACAACCATGGCGGTCTCGTCATCGCCCAGGTCGAGTCCATACGAGAAGAGCCTGCATCGCCGCAGATGGTGAGAGTGCCGGGCGCGATCGTCGACTACATCGTGCTGGCGAAAGATGGCGAACACGACCAGACCTTCGGCGAGGCCTTTAACCCCAACTACTGCTCATCCGCGCCTCCCGGCATCGACATGAGCGCACTGCTGCCTCCCATGGAGATGAGCGAGCGTCGCATCATCGCCGCCCGCGCCTACGATGAAATCAGCGACGGCGATATCGTCAACCTCGGTTTCGGCATGCCCGAAGGCGTCGCACGCATCGCCGCGGAAATGGGTACGCTCGATCGAATCACACTGACGGTCGAGAGCGGCCCCTTCGGCGGAATCCCCGCCGGATTCATGAGCTTCGGCGCTTCCAACTATCCCGAAGCCATCGTCAGCCAGCCGTCCCAGTTCGATTTCTACGACGGCGGCGGACTCGACATCGCCCTGCTCGGCGCCGCCGAAGTCGACGGCGAAGGAAACGTGAACGTCTCCAAATTCGGACCCAAGCTCGCGGGCGTCGGCGGCTTCGTCAACATCACACAATCCACCAAACGCGTCGTCTTCTGCGGGACCTTTACCGCCGGTGGCCTCCAGGTCGCCATCGAAGACGGTCAGCTCCGCATCGTCAACGAAGGCAAGAGTTCCAAGTTCGTCGAACGCGTGGAGCAGATATCCTTCTCAGCGAAGCGCGCGCTGTTGAGCGGCCAAGAGATCCTCTACGTCACCGAACGCGCCGTCTTTCGCCTCGTGGAAGGCGGCCTGGAACTTGTCGAAGCCGCCCCAGGCATCGACGTGGACACCCAAATCCTCGCACTGGCCAAATGCAAGCTCATCGTGCAAGAGGTGAAGCCCATGCCCGCACACGTGTTCGCGTAAACGTTTCTGACGGGATACGCAAACCCTCAGTCCAGCGGGACAAGCGTGAGTATGCCGTTGGCATCCGCGACGATGTCGAAGTTCAGGTGGTTTACCTGGCCGCCGGAGATCGTTACCGTCGCGGCGGGCCGTTCACGACCGCTCACGCTACTGCCAAAGGTTTCAAGTACGGCCGTACCCGGCGGGGCGCCATCCAGACGGAAGTACCCCTGTTCATCGGTGTGGGTGTAGAACATGTCCGATTGTCCCGGGGCGAGGTCGAATTTGAGATAAATGTAGAGCGTATCCGCGGGAGGCTGCCCATCGACGGTGACTCGCCCGGCGACTTCCGTCGGCCATACGTCGAAGTCCAGGTCCAACGTCGTAATGTCGCCTTCCCGGACTTCTACCGTGCGAATCTGTTTGCGGCCGTACCAGCTTTCGGCCTCGCCGAAGGTCGGGTTCGAAACGACTTCCACGGTCCCCGATGTCAGACCGATCAATCTGTAGTTCCCCGCTTCGTCCGTCTGCGACGCATGGACAGACGGGCTGATGTCGCCAATCGTCACGTTCAGATTGGGAACGGGCTCGCCATCGGCGCGCACGGTGCCTTCAAGCGTCGCGCCCGAACGCAAATGGAGTTCCATCTCGACTCCACCGGAACCACCGGGAATGGACGCGCGCGCCGCCGCATGGCGGGGATGCCAGGCAATGACTTGGGTCGCCTCAGCCGGAACCGATTCGAGTGTGAAACGGCCATCGGCGCCGGTCACGGCGAGTGCATAATCTTGTATGACAAAACCGACGGTGGGCTGTTCATCGAGAAAGATGCGCGCTTCCTGCGCGGGCTGGCCGTCGGGATCGTAGACAATTCCCTCGACGATTCGACCGGCGGATAGACGAACGATCAACTCCGGAACCGTTTGGCCCGGATGAACGAGGACGGGATCGGAGGTTTCGGGTGCATAGCCATTCGCCCGCACCAGAACGGTGCGTTCGCCCGGTTCCACGTCGGCCAGGCTGAATCGCCCATTCTCATCGCTGACGCGCAGGTAGTCCGCCTGCCCGTTGAAGTGATTGCGACGCGTGCGCTCGAGAATCTCGAAATCCGTCACGGGTGAACGGGTAGCCGCGTCGACGACGTAACCCCCGATGCTTCCCCGGGCTTCGAGCACGATCCGCATACCATCACGCCCGGCGGGTATGTCATAAAGCCGTTGAGGCGCGTATTGTTTGTGCCAGACGTACATCTCGAAGTCCGCATCGCGTAGTCCCTCGATGTGGAACTGTCCGTCGCTGCCGGTTTGCGTTTCGCTCCAGGTTGGACGTTCCGCGATGACGTACACCCCGCGTATAGGCGCGCCCGTCGTGTCCACTACCTGCCCTGCGATGGCGAAATCGCCCGGCGACGGAAACTCGCAAACCAACTCGATCCCTTCGACGTGTTCCCCCGCGCCGATCTCGATCGGTGCGTACTCGTCGAGCCGCCGATAGACGTTATCCCCAGGCAGCGAGACGCTAATACGGTACGCTGCAGCAAACAGGCCATACACCGTGAATCGCCCCTCGGCGTCGCTGGGTTCCGTACTGATACCGCTGCACTGGCCGGGACCGGGCGATGGTAGAACTTGAACGCCTTCGATGGGCGTGCCCTTACCATCCAATACCACGCCGGACAAGGTGGCCTCCGATTCCATGGTCAATATGAGCCCGTCGATGCCTTCGGGAGGTAGTTCAAACGGTCCTTGCGGCGCGAGCGCATACCCCGACTTCACCGGCTGCACAAACACACGATCGGTCTCCGGAATGCCACCGACTGCAAACGTGCCGTCTTTCTCCATCGAACTGGATTCCCCGTACCGGTTGTCCGGAGTCCAGGCGCGCACGCTGCCCGGCGACAAGGGCGTGCCGTTTTCATCGACGACTTTGCCGCGAATCGGACACCCTTGAACCAAGGCAAAATCGACGCCCTCGACCATCGCGCCGGCGCCCACTGACACCGGATGCGCAACCCATGTCTCGCGATTGGAGTAGCCTTGTACGTCCAGCCGCAGGTTGTACTGCCAGGCCTCGAGACCTTCCAAGCGGTACGCGCCTGACTTGTCCGATACGGCAATCGCTTCGAGATCCTCGCGATAGGGCTCGGGACTCGCATGGACTTGCGCCCCGGCAACGCCTTCACCCGTGTCGCGATTGTATACGCGACCCGCTATCGCGCCGCTGTCGCTTGACCCTGATGAAACTAGCCCAGCCGCTTGCGCCAGCGCAGACATCACGACATCGCCGGCGGAAGAATCGGGTTGGTCGATGGCGCCTGGCGTCTGCGCGGGATTCGTGGACGCCGTTCGATTCTGTGCGCCCAATGCATCGGACGGGGCCTCATTGATATCCATAAGCATCCATGCCAGTACGCCGATACCCGCCACCGCAAATAGCCCGACAACAGCTTTGGCGCTAAACAGTGCTCCAAGTCCCGATGCCACCGACGCAGTCGCGGATACTTGCCACGCCGCGCCGACCCCGGCCACGGCGCCCATGACCCGGGCCACGCGTTTGCCGGCTTGTTCCCGGTCTTCGCGTGATTCGCCGAGCGCGGCGATCAAGCGCTCGCCCAGGGCTTCCCGCGCCCGTTGCAGGCGTTTGGCGGCCGCATCCGGCTTGATTTCAAGCGCCGCCGCGACGTCCTTGACGCTCTTTCCCGCATAGTAACGGAGCAACAGGATCTCGCGCTGTTCGGGTTCCAGCCGATCCATCTGTTTGCGTAGCAGCGCTTCCATGTCCCGCTCCTCGACATTGGGTTCCACCATTTCGTCCATTGCCGGAACAGTCGCGTGTCGCGCCTGCTGCTTCCGATAGTCGGAAGCAACGCGGCGCGCAATCGTGGCGACCCAGGGCCCGAAACGGCTTGGTTCCCGGAGCGAGGAAAGGGACTGAAAGGCTTTCAGGAAGGCGTCCTGCACAACGTCTTCCGCGTCGGCGCGGTTGCCCGTATACGCGAAGGCAATGGCATGGACCATGGATTGGTGGCGCTCGACCAGTGGGGCAAAACGGTCGCGCCGGCCCGACAACACGTGCCGGACTAGCCGCGCGTCCGAGTGGGTAAGGGTTGAAAACATGATGACTCGCCTCCTTCTACACTATAGAGCGCGCGAGCACCGGTTTCATGACAGGATTCTTGCAGGCCGCATGGCTGGTATACATGAGGGGACCTACCAGATTTCGGTTTGATTTTGGCTTAACATTCTTCTCTTCGTTTCGTCCTACCTATGCACGACGACATGGTATCGTGGAATAAGGAGGCGGGCAATGACGGAACAGGCGTTGGCGCGGGCGTGGTTCGAACAGCGAAACGCGGATGCGTTTCGCGGAATCTGCGAACGGCATTCGGGCATGGTTTATGCCACGGCGCTGCGGATGCTGCGCAATGCGGCCGACGCCGAGGACATCACGCAGGAATGTTTTCTACGCCTGGCGCGCACGTCCACGTCCCTTCACGGCTCCCTCGGGGCGTGGCTGCACCGCGTCGCAGTAAACCTGTCCATCGACCACATGCGGCGCAACGCGTCGCGTAACGTCCGCGAAACGACCTTCGTCGAACAGGCTCCCACTACGACCGAAGTGACGTGGAACGATCTGCGGGAGCACGTGGACACGGCCATCAACGAATTGCCTGACCAGGTCCGCGACACCATCATCGCCCACTTTATCCAGGGTGTTCCGCAACACGTCATTGCCGACGCGGAAGGCGTCACGCGGTCAGCCATCTCGCAACGCATCAACCGCGCCCTACAGTCGATCCGGGCGACCCTCGAGAAACGCGGTGTCACGGTATCCCTGACTGCGCTTACGGGTCTGCTGACGGCACACCTGGCCGAGGCCGTCGCCGTTCCGGCGGGCCTGACTGCAAGTCTGGGGAACCTCGCGGTGTATGCGGGCGCGGCCCACGCGGGGGCAGGGATGCTCTCCAGCATTCTGACGGCGAAAGGTATCCTGGCGGCCCTGTTCCTTCTGCTCACGATAGGCGGCGCGGGCGTCGTCGCCTACCGTTCATCGGTAACGCAGCCGGAGGAGTTCGTAGAGGTCCAAGTCGTGTCTCGGGCCGACGCAGATGCAGGCGCCGCGCCGGACGATGCCCCCAGTCCCGCGGCAGACGCGCCCACGCGCCAGAGCGCAACACCAGCGGTGGAACCTGCTGCAGGCACGCCTTCCGCCGATACCGGAGCGGTCGTCGAAGGCTTCGTACGCGAACAAGACACGGGCCGGCCGTTGCTAGGCGTTTTCCTCGTGTGCCAGCCCGACGACGGCTCGAACCGTTTCCAGTACGGCGACGATGACCGCGTGTACACGGACGCAGAGGGCCGCTACCGCCTATCCGGCTTAGCGCCAGGCCGGTATAAGCTCCTGTGTGGGAGCACCTGGGAGACGCGCGACCCCGGCGACCCACAAGACTACGAAGTGCAACTGCGATTCGTAAGAAACGAATCGATTCGCCGGTTCGAGGCTACCGGCGCTGACGTACAGGCGGGACCCGATTTCGAGGCCATCGTCGGTGAGACCATTTCCGGATTTGTCGTAGACGATGGGGAACCCGTGGCCGACGCTGTTGTGATGGTTCACGGTTCAGGATCCTTCGTCAACGCGCGAACCGCCGCAAATGGCTGGTTCAAAGCAGGCGGATTCCCTGTGACGGACGAAGTGCGGGCGATCGCGGAAAAGGGCCGCACCCGGCCCGGTATTCGCGTCGAGGCGATTGGCGAACAGGAAGCGCTATCTCCCGAGCCGCAGACCCGGGTCAGCAGCATTGCCGGACCCGTGACCGTTACGGAAGGTGGACTGAAGAACATCCGGCTCGAACTTCAACCCGGCGCCAGCGTAGCGGGAGTCTTGACCGACGATACCGGGAACCCCCTGGTCGACGTCAATGTTATGGCCCGTTCGAATGCGAAGCAGTACTTCGGGTCCCGCTTTGCCAAGACCGGAGAGCAGGGCGAGTTTGTCCTTTCAGGAATGGCCGAGGGCGAATACGATCTCGCCTGGAATCCACGGAAGCCCGGTGAAGACGAACACATGTACGGATGGACGCCCCACGAAGCACTTGTCCTGAAACGTATCGAGGTGACCTGGGACCAACACCTGCGAGGCGTTCAACTTCGCGCCAACGCGCCCGATTCCGAACCCGGCGCCGAAACGGGTTGGACCCTCGCCGGACGCGTCCGCGATACGCGTGGAAACGCCGTCGAGGGCGCCGTCCTGCGAGTGTGGGAACTGGGCAAGAGCGGAACTGCTCCTCAAACCCAGTCGGCCTCCGATGGCCGTTTTGAACTCGGCGGCCTCACCACGGGATCTCCTACCATGCTCCGCGTCGAGCACCCGGACTTTTCCACGTACATGCACTCGTTGCCGGAACCCGTGGAGCGGCCCATGGACATCGTGCTCGAAGACCGGGGGACCGTCTCCGGGCAGGTGCGGTACGCCGATACGGGAATGCCCGTGACGACCTTCTCCGTCCGCATGCAGAAAGGCAACGACCAACCCGTATTCGTGGAGAATGAGGAAGGCCGTTTCCGGATCGAAGGCGCCGATGCAGGAGAAAACGAGGTCCTCGTGTCGGCGGAGGGCTACAAGGAAACCGGCACGCCGGTCACCGTACTTCCTGGCCGTGAAGTCGCCGGAATCGACGCGCGGCTCGAACGCGGCCTCGCTGTCGAGGGTATCGTGGTCAACGAGCGCGGCGCGCCCGTGGAAGGAGCGTTTCTCTTCGCCAAACGGATACCCAGGATCGCCGCGGAACGAGAGACACAACTCCTCACGAAAACGAACGCCGAAGGCCAGTTTCGCGTCGAATCGTTGAAAGACGACTACGGCGTCCTCTCGGCGTGGCACGCGGACTTCGGCGTGGGCGCCGCACGTTACGACACGTCCACGTCTGGCGTCGAAATCGTCCTGCGGAACAATTTGGGCACGGTTTCGGGCCAGGTTCTGCTGGATGGACTACCGGCCATTGGCGCGGAAGTCAATCTCATGGCCACCAGTTTATTGTCGCCGGAAGCCGCGGCATTCGGGACGCCGAGCCAGCGGATCAAGGAGGATGGTCTGTTTCGATTCGAGGACATGCCGGAAGGCGAGTACAACGTTTCCACGACGATTGGTAAGCCAACAGCTACCGCGCCCATGGGCGACAATAATCTCAGCCGTAAGATCCTTGTAGAACCCGGCGCGGAAACCGAAGTGCTGCTCGAATTCCCCGTCGCGGACGCATCCGTCGCGGGCCGCGTGCTGTTTCAGGGAGAGCCTGTCTCGCAGGGCTTCGTGGTATTGACCGTGGAATCTTCGGAAGGCAAACAAATGCATATGGCCCAGTTGAACCCGGATGGCGCGTATGTCATTGCGCCTATCGCCGCCGGAAAGGCCACCCTGCGATCCTCGGTCGCTACCGCGACTCCGTTTGCGGGGATCGCGCAGAAACTGGAATTCGAGATCGCATCCGGCGACGCGCTGACCCGAAATGTTGAGTTCAACGGGCAAGGCACGATTCGAGGGACCGTAAATGGCGCGCCCGCCGAGCGTCAAATCCCGCTGATGTTGGTTCCGGCGTCCGTTAATCTCAGCGAGCCTACCCTGGAAACCGTCTTGGCTGTTTCCCAGGAAACTGCGGCAAACGCGATGACAACCGGGTCGGGACCATTTGAATTCACGGCCATACCGCCAGGCGACTACGCCATACTGGCGTGGCTGTCGCACCCTTCCGGGAGAATTGACGGGTATGGTGTCGCATACTGCACCGTGTCCGAAGACGGCGCGCCACAGACCGTGACGCTACACTTCCAGGCGCCGTAGATTGAGCTAGTCCCGGCCACCGCCTTGGTCACCGCCTCCGGGTCCGCGACCGCGGTCGCCCCAGCCCCACATGGGCGGGCCGCCGCCACCGCCGGGCATGCGGAAGAAGGGGTCTTCCATGGTCTCCCGGACGGCGTTGACAAGGGCTTGCTGTTCCTGCGGGTTGGAGACACCGTTCTCTTTCAGGGCCTCGCCGATCAGGTAATCCTGTTGATCCCGGACAAGTGAGCGAGTCTCTTCAAACGTGATAGACAAATCCTGGCGGATTTGATCGCGTTCCTCATCCGACTCGGCATCGCGCATGGCGCGGAACAAGTCCATCGTGTAATTGGTGTATTCGCTGATTGCGGCGATCCGTTGTTGTGCCGCAGGGTCGTTCGTTTTCTGCATGGCGTCACTGAAGAATCCGTCCATGCGGCTGCGGAACTCGCGGGACCGCTCGTCCCGTTCCTGTTGCCACCGCTCGCGCCGTTCCTGCCACTCGGCGTACTCCGGCGTACCCTCCTTCGGCGGCTCCCGGTCGCCCCAGCCGCGGCCGCGATCCCGGTCTTCGGATTGCAGTGCGGCCGAAAGGGCATCGGTCGCTTCCTCCAGATTAAACGTGGGCGCGCCGGTTTCCTCCGTGGTGGCGGGTTCCGCATCCGGAGCCGGTTCGGGACGCGAACGAAGCCGCTCGACCTCTTCGCGGAGCCGTGCGATCTCCCGTTCAAGATCAATCGCTTCGGCACTGGACTTACGCTGTTCCGACGCTTTGGCCAAGGCCTGGTCGCGCTCGGCCGCGAGTTGTTCCAGCTGCGGGTTGAACCGCGCCTGCACGGTATACATTCCACACGCCACACCGATGGCGAGCGCGATGATGGCAGCAATCGCAATTTTGGCACCTGTCATGGGACGCACCTCCAGTAGGTTAAACACCTCTGTGCCGACCGGGGTTCCGTCGATAGTACCCGTGAAACTGCCGTCTACCGCCTGCGCCAAGCCGGGTACGCGACAAAACAGTACACCCCCGCCAGGACGACGCAACACCCCGCGATGAGGATGAGGCTCAGCCGGTCGTCATGTCCCCGTGTGTGGAGACGGCTCCGGGCATGATTGGAGGGGTCGTAGAAGACGGTCAATGGGCGGCCTTCTTGCGTAATCTTTTCGAGTTCGTCCGGGGGAAGGGCATTGGGGCTGCCTACATCCGGCCAGAGGCCCACGAATTCGCCTTTGTAACTTGTGCTCCCGATCAAATACTCGTAGTTGACCGTGACCTTTTGCTTGTAGTCCTGAGCGTTGTAGTGGGTGCGGGTGATTTCGCCGGAGAGAATCCAGCCCCCCGCCGCAGGCCATTCCGGCTGGTTTAGGCTGAACCAGACCAGCGTCAGCGGCGCCACAGCCATGACCAATGCACAGACCAGGAGGAATTCCGGCAGGCCCGCCTTACGGCGTCTGGTTTGCAGGTACGTTGCCATGCGATTCCAACTCCCCACTCCGTCGCTATTGTGCTGCCATGGCGGGAAAGCTGTCAAGTGGCAGGGGGGGAGGGTCGCAGTGATCCCCAGTTTCTGAATCGGTGCATAAGAGAAGGGCGTACATGCGGTGCC
>CAZWDH010000040.1:0-30949 GCA_964632865.1 uncultured Nitrospiraceae bacterium | reverse complement strand
CATGGATCTCAGCCTGCCGACGGTGGTTCGTGGCAACAACTATAGCGTAGAGTACCCGTCGCAAGCGGTCTGGCTGGAGGTACCTTTCAGCAGTTCGCTTGGCGCGTTCAGTCTACGTGTGACATTCGAACAGAACCCGAACTAGAGGGGGCAAGGCATGAAGGCATTGGTGGTGGACGACTCGGCAGTCATGCGTAAAGTGCTGATCGGGGCGTTGGGCCGGGCGAACATCGAGGATGTGGACCAGGCCGCGGACGGAAAAGAAGCCGTGGAAGCGGTACAGGCGAACGAGTACGGCTTGGTATTGATGGACTGGAACATGCCCAACATGCTCGGCATCGATGCGGTGAAGGCGATCCGGCAACTTGGGAAGACCATGCCAATCATCATGGTTACCACGGAAGCCGAAAAAAGCCGCGTGATCGAAGCGCTGAAGTCCGGGGCGAACAACTACATCATCAAGCCGTTTGAGCCGGCGACTATTGTGGCGAAGATTCAGGAAGTGCTCAGTAAGGCATCAGGCTAAGTCGACGTGGCGCAGCACACCCAAGGCTTGGTTGAAAAGAGAGCGCATACGGATGACGTTGATTCGCAGTTCCTCGTACTACGTGGAACCTGGGTATGTATATTTTAGCCGGCGTGCGACGTTGCTCCGGGCCGTCGTGGGTAGCTGTGTGGCCGTGTGTTTATGGGATGAACGCCAGCGGGTCGGGGGGATGAACCACTTTCTGATGCCGGCAGTGTCCGATCGGGAAAACGCGACACCGCGGTTCGGCAACGTTGCCGTCGCCGCCCTGGTAAAAATTATGGAGGAAGCCGGATCCCGGCGTGGCGATCTGGTGGCGCAGATCCTCGGGGGTGGAGCCCCGGCCGGGGCCGACCGTCCTAGCCTGGGCGAACGCAACGTCCGAGCGGCCCGGGATGCCCTGACCCGCAAGGGGATCCGAATCATCTCGGAGGACATTGGTGGCTCGGTGGGGCGAAAAATCGTCTTCGATACCTCGAACGGGGAACTTGCCGTTCTTAAAGTGCACCAGATCCGTGAGAGCGACTGGTATGCCTAAGCCGCGGTTCGGAACGGAACGATGAATCGGCGTACCTTTGAACGATTCCGGGAGCTGGTCTACGAGAAGAGCGGCATTTCTCTGGGCGACCAGAAAGAAGCCCTCGTGTCGGCGCGTGTGGGAAAGCGGATGCGCGCACTGGACATCGCGGATTTCGACGCGTACTTCGACTACGTGGTGCGGGATGAGAGCGGACAGGAACTGGTCGAACTTATCGATGCGATTTCGACCAACGTTACGAGTTTTTACCGGGAGGCGCAGCACTTTGAGTTGCTGACCTCGCTCCTGACAAAGTGGAAAGAATCGGGGCAACGGCGATTCCGGATATGGTCGGCCGCAAGTTCGACCGGAGAAGAACCCTACACGATCGCGATTACCGTTGCGGAATGCCTGAGCGAAAGCGGCATGGACGTGAAGATCCTGGCAACGGATATCTCGACGCGCGTGTTGGCGAAATGTCAGCTTGGCGTCTATGATGCGCAAAAGGTGGATAACGTCCCGGCCGTGCTTCGGGATCGGTATTTCGACCGCATCCAGGAAAACCGGCAGACCCTGTACTGCGCGAAAGACCAGCTCAAGCGGCTCTTGATGTTTCGGCGTTTGAACCTGGCGACTCCTCCGTTCCCCATGCGGGGGCCGCTGGACGTCGTGTTCTGCCGTAACGTGATGATCTATTTCGACAATCATGTACGAAGCCGTCTTCTCGAAGAGATTTACCGGTTATTGAAGCCCGGAGGGTATCTGATGGTCGGCCACGCAGAAAGCCTGACCGGACTGGTAAGTGCGTTCAAGACGGTCCGGCCGTCCGTGTATATTAAGTGACGGCAAGAGAATCGAGGAATTGATATGACGCTACGCGTTTCGGAGTCCGTATCGACGTGAAAAAGACTGTCGGCATATCGGAGATGTTAGTATCCCGGCAGCCGGAAGACATCCTCGTAACGTATTCCCTTGGTTCCTGCGTGGGAGTCGCTGTGTACGACCCCGAAATCCAGGTCGGGGGACTGATCCATTGTATGCTGCCGTTGTCCCGCCTTGACCCGGAGCGGGCCAAACGTACGCCCGAGATGTTTACCGACACCGGTATTCCCGCCTTGTTGAAGGCGGTCCTCGATCTGGGAGCCAGCCGCAAGCGGTTGGTGGTGCGGGTCGCAGGGGGCGCCGCGCCGCTGTCCGACAATGGCGTGTTCAAGATTGGCGAGCGGAACTACACGGTGCTCCGCAAAGTATTGTGGAAGAACGACATTCTGATCGCCGGTGAATCGGTCGGGGGGACCGTCGCCCGCACGATGACGTTGTATATGGATACGGGGCGAACCACGGTACGCACGGGAGGCGTGGAGCAAGAGCTGTGAGCAAGCGAAACGACATCCTCGAGAGTGTCCGATCGGTGCCTTCGTTACCAGTGACGACGGCGCGGGTGCTGGCGCTGGTGCAGAATCCTCAAACGTCGGTAGCTGCGCTGCAGCAAGAGGTGGAACTCAATCCGGGGTTAGCATCCAACATTCTTCGGTTGGCGAACTCTGCCTATTTCCGGGGCGCGCACCCGATTGCATCCGTGCGGGACGCGCTGGTCCGGCTGGGCATGAAACGGGTCGCGCAGTTGGTGCTTACGACGTCGGTCGAACCGGTAGCGCGGCCCGCGGTGAGCGGGTACGGGCTGCAAAGCGGCGGACTTTTCCGTCATTCCGCTGCGACGGCCATGGCGGCGGAGCAACTGGCGGGAGTGCTTGGCATGGAACCGCCGGACCATTTGTACACCGCCGGGCTGCTGCACGACCTGGGGAAGATCGTGATGGGGACGTTTCTGGAGATTGATGCGGAACCCATCCTGAAGCTGGCATTCGATGAAGGCCTCTCCTTTGAGCGCGCGGAACGCCGAATCCTCGGCGTGGACCACGCGGAGGTTGGCGCGACCCTGTTGGAAACGTGGGAGATTCCTTCCAGTGTCGTGGATGTCGTACGCTGGCACCATGAACCGGAGCAGTTCCCCGGAGATGATAAGACGGTCGTCGACGTGGTCCACGTGGCGGATCACATGTCGCGGCTGAGTGGCACTTCGGCTGAGGCGGACGGACTCAATTACGAGCTTTCCGCGGCGTCGGTAGAACGGCTCGGGATCACTCCAGCGATTACTGAGCGCGTTATTGATGAAGTGCTGCGCACGTTGGATGAAATCTGCACATCGGCACGAGACTAAGGGGAGTTGACGGATGGCCCTGAACATTCTGGTAGTCGACGACTCGGAGACCGTTCGGTCCATAATTCTGAAGACATTGACCTTGTCGGGTCTCGAACTCAATCATCCGCTCCAAGCCTCGAACGGCAAGGAAGCGCTGGCACTCCTGCGGGACAATTGGGTCGACCTGGTCTTGACGGATATCAACATGCCGGACATGGGGGGCGTGGAACTTATCGAGCATATGAAGAAAGACGAGGTGCTCAAGACGATTCCCGTCGTGGTGGTTTCGACCGAGGGCAGCGCAACGCGAATTGAGGAATTGAAGGAAAAAGGAGTGCGGGCGTATATCCGCAAGCCGTTCACGCCGGAGAAAATCCGGGAGGTGTTGGACGACGTATTGGGGACCGGCCATGACTGAAGATCGCAAGAACATCCTGACGCGGGTGTTTACGGACATCCTGGAGCAGATGGCATTCATGTTCGGCGACAAGGCGTCTCCGGACGATTTTCGAGAGACTGCGGAGCCAATGCTACAGGCCCAAATGACCTACCGGGGCAACCTGTGCGGTTCGCTGTCGCTGGCGGTTCCCGAAGCCATGTGCCCCGAGCTGGCCGCCAATCTTCTCGGGACCGAGCCGGAAGAGGCCGGGGAACGTCACATCTATATCGATGCGCTCAAGGAACTGCTGAATGTGACGTGCGGCAATGTCCTCACGACCATGGCCGGAGAGGAACCGGTTTTCGATTTGACCGTGCCGGAAGTTACGGAACTGTCGGACACCATGCGCGAAACCATGTTGAACGACGAAACGACCGTTTATCTTCTGGTGGACGAGTATCCGGCCGCGCTACGGCTCACGGTCGAAGATTCGGCCTAAAGCGCAATCGCAGGGGTTCACCCGGCGGATGTTGCCAGGGGGTTGGCTAGGGGAAGGCTAGGACATCCATGAGTGTATACCGCGCGAAACGTATTCGCGTCCTGGTAGTCGATGATTCCGCGCTGGTTCGAGACATCCTTATGCGGGAACTCGCGCGCGATCCGGAAATCGAAGTTGTCGGTTCGGCCCCCGATCCGTACGTGGCTCGCGACAAGATCGTGGAACTCAAGCCGGACGTGATCACGCTGGACGTGGAAATGCCGCGCATGGACGGCCTCACCTTCCTGCGAAAGCTCATGCGGCACTTTCCCCTGCCGGTCATCGTTGTGTCTTCGTTGACGCAGAAGGGCGGCGAAATTGCCCTCGAAGCGCTGGATTCGGGGGCGGTGGAAGTGATGTGCAAACCGGGCGCCGCGTATACCGTGGGCGACCTCTCCGTTGAATTAATCGACAAGATCAAGGCCGCGTCGCGCGTGCAGGTGACAAAACGAACCGGGGCGGAGACCAAGTTCGCGCAACGCCCGCGACTTGCGATGACACAAACGACCAACAAGGTCCTGGCCATCGGCGCGTCGACGGGTGGAACCGAGGCGCTCGCGTCCGTGCTCTCCGCACTGCCATCGAACGCGCCCGGGACCTGTGTCGTGCAGCACATGCCGGAGCACTTCACTCGTTCGTTCGCGAACCGGCTGAACGACCTGTGCGCGATGGAGGTCAAGGAAGCCGAGAACGGAGACACGGTGTCGCCGGGCAAAGTGCTCATCGCGCCGGGCAATTTCCACATGCTGCTGAAACGCTCGGGGGCCATATATTTCGTCGAGGTCAAGAGCGGTCCCCTGGTAACCCGGCACCGCCCGTCTGTGGACGTGCTGTTCAAATCGGTTGCCCGGTTTGCCGGGCGTAATGCGGTGGGCGTGCTTATGACCGGCATGGGCGCGGATGGCGCGGACGGTTTGCTGGAGATGAAAAAGCAAGGCGCGGCGACCATCGCCCAGGACGAGGCGAGCTGCGTAGTATTTGGCATGCCCAAAGAGGCCATTGAACGGGGTGCGGCAGACCACGTCGTGCCGCTGACAAAGATTCCCGCCAAGATGCTTCAGTTGGCGCAAAGTAAGGAATAGGTAAATCGCCCGGGCGCGGCGGCAAAAATTGGGGGAAATGAAGGAAAATTGGGGACAGTCACCTTTTTCTTATTGATGCGCGGCGAGAATGTCAGGCGCAAAGAAAGAAAAAGGTGACTGTCCCCAATTTTCCCATTTTTCAACTCACTTACTCTCGTATCAGGTCAGGCGTCACCGCCCAGATCAGCCGCCACACACCGTCGTTGCGCTCCAAGGCAACGATTCCGGCGCGTTGGAACGCCACAACGTCCCCTTTGTCGCTGCCGGTCAGGAGCAGCCCGGCCAAGCGGGACAGGTGCGGCATGTGACCGGCAATGGCCAGATCGCGATTGTACGATTCCAATTCTCGCACGATTGTTCTTACGTCGTCGTTGGGCTTGAGGCCCTCCTTTTCAATCAGTTCGCCACCCGGGGCGACCTGTTCCGCGACAAGTCGCGCGGTCTGCGCAGCGCGGGTCTTGCCGCTATGCCACACCGCGTCGACCATGACGCCGCCGGCCTTTGCAAAACGCGCGACGCGCCTCACGGCATCCGTACCGGATGCCGTGAGTGGCCTGTCCGGGTCCACCTCTTTGTCGACGGCCTCGCCATGTTGAATAAGCAGGAGTTTCATAGTCGGTCACCTTTTCACGCCACCAATTCGCCTGCACGATTCACCGTTGCTATAGTATACCCTCCTGTCAGCAGCGGCCAAAGGGGATATGCGGATGGCGACCTATGAATCGTACGGATTGGCGCCCGAACTGGACGGAGCCCTGGATTGGATCAATTGCGATACGCCATTGCGGCTCGCCGATCTGCGCGGCAAGATTGTGCTGATCGATTTCTGGACCTCATGCTGCGTGAATTGCATGCATGTACTTTCCGATCTGGAGTATCTGGAGCAGCAGTACCCGAATCAGCTCACCGTGATTGGCATTCACGCCGGAAAATTTGAGAACGAGCGTCATACCGAAAATCTCCGGCAGGCGGTCCTCCGCAACAACATCGCGCATCCCGTGGCCAACGATGGTGAGTACCGCATCTGGAAAGCCTACGGGGCTCAGGCCTGGCCCACCTTATGCCTCATCGATCCGGCGGGGGAAGTCGTCGTGGCCTTCTCCGGCGAAGGTCACCGGGAAGAGTTGGAGGAGGCCATCGAAAACCTTATCAGCTACCACCGCGCGCAAGGGACTCTGGACGAAACGCCCCTGGTTTTTGGCGTGCGGGAGGCTGTGCCTGACGCGGCGTCTCTGCGTTTCCCGGGAAAGGTGCTGGCGGATGCGGAGGGCTCGCGCCTGTTCGTCGCCGACACGAGCCATCACCGGGTCTTGGTCTGCAGTTTTGAGGGCCACGTACAGGATTCTATCGGAATTTGTGAGCGCGGGTTTGAGGACGGATCGTTTGAGGAGGCGCGATTCAACCGGCCTCAGGGGATGGCGATTCGGGACAATGTGCTGTACGTGGCGGATACGGAGAACCATGCAATCCGGGCGGTGCACTTGGCCGCGCGCCGGGTCTCCACCTTCGGTGGGACGGGGGTCCAAGGGGACTTTCGGACCATGTCCGGGGGACCGGATACGCTTCTGAGTTCCCCGTGGGACGTGGCGATTGATGACAACATCCTCTACGTGGCCATGGCGGGGTCGCATCAGATTTGGCGGGCTGCGGTGGAAACGCGCAACTTTCGATTGTTCGCAGGGTCCGGCGTCGAGAATATCGTGGACGGCCCGGGTCCTTCGGCGCAACTGGCGCAACCGAGCGGACTCGCGCTGGCCGGTCATCATCTGTATTTTGCCGACAGCGAAGTCAGCGCGATCCGCCGCTGCAACCTTCGCGCGTCGGGCGAAGTGGAAACAATTGTTGGATCGGGGCTATTTGAATTCGGGGACCGCGTTGGCCCGGCGCGGACGGCACGCTTGCAGCATCCCCTGGGGGTGTGCTGGCACGACGGCAAACTGATTATCGCCGATACATTCAATCACCGCGTGAAGACCCTTTTCCCCGCGGATCGGACGGTCGACAACTTCGCCGGCACGGGGAAACCGATGTCCGGCGAGGGGATGGACGCAGGATTTAACGAGCCGTCCGGGCTGGCGGTTCACGATGGAAAGCTGTATGTGGCGGATACGAACAATCATCGCGTTGCGACGGTGGACTTGGAGACCGGAGAAATCGCAACGTTTCCGCTGCAATTTCCGCAGGCATAGCGCTCAGCGCGAGTCCGCGGCTTCGCGCAACCGTTCTGTCCGAATACCGTGGTGAGAAGCCGTCCACGCACACTTGCCGTCACGAACCAGGATGATTTGAGGCGATTTGTGGGCTACCCCCAGAACATCTGCGATCTTGTTTGAGACGGGACGCTCTTCAATTACTTTGACCAGATAGACTTCCGGATCTTCGGCGCCCATGGCCGTGGCATACTCCGCAACCTCGCGATAGGCCGCGGACGAGATGGGGCATGCCGTTGAGTGTTTGAAAATGAACAGGGGGCGTTTGGTAGACGCGCTCAGGCACGCGTCCAAGGATTCGAGGGAATCGAGTGGTTTCACGTTGGTTTCCTCAAGCGATGGGCCGGAACCCTCGCCTAACGCACGCAGTATGTTTCGAATGATGCGCATTGTAGCATCCGCAACGAATCAGAATAGAAGAACTTCGATTCGTTCTTTGTTGGCGATGCCGGGATGATAGATGACAATATCCTCGGCCTTATTGCCATCAAGGTTGTGGGCCTTGGCAATCCCGAAGGAAGGAACCTCGACGGTGAGGTACGGCTTCGACGCGATAAACTCGCTGCCGCCGCCCGCCTGAAGATGCAACTTATTCGATCCCGCGCCAAAGGCCGCGTCGGTGTTGCCATCGCCATTGAAATCGCCCAGGCAATATGCCGCCTGCTCTTTCCCCTCCGGGGCTTCGATGGAAACACTTGCGGTGAAATTCGGTTTCGACGCAAAGCCTTTCCCGTCGAACAAGTAGATCTCGAGGTCGACACCAAGCTTCTTCCACACGAAGAGGTTGACGAAGAACTTCACGCCGAAGGGGATGTTGACGAAGACAATGTCCTGAAGCTCGTCGCCGTTCACGTCTTTGAGGATGGGCGCCGCGAAGGACCCACTGGACTCGAAGGTAGCGGTCGGCGTATCCGAGTACGTCATGGGACCGGTGGCGAGATAGACCTGGGTGAGCGCCTTCAGATTGATCGTGCCTTGGGTCTGGGTGACGATCAGGTCGGGCATGCCGTTCCCGTCGATGTCCTTCATGTTGGAACTGGTGTCCCACTTCTCGTCGAGATCGATGGGGATGCGAAACCGCTTGTGTTGCGTCCAGTCGTCTCCAAAGGCGAAGTCGGCGTATTCGTCGCTCAGAAACGCGATCCCTTTTCGAGGAGACTCGTCCTGCGCGAATGTGGCGTAGGCCGGGTACCGATTGCTGATGGATATACCGGAACCGGTGCGAATGGTACTGTTCACATCACAGCGAATGTTGGCGAGGAGGCCGTCTGCATTCCGTATGGCGAACCCGGAAGGCATCGGCACGAACCACTCGTCGATGCCGTCGCCGTCGATGTCGGCGGCGGCGTCCTTCAAGAATCCGGGTTCCCGCGATCCGCTGGGGAACAGCGACACGAAGGGGACTTCGCGCACGGGCACGAGCTTGCCATCCCAGAAGCCGTACGCGGTTACGCCCTCGGCATCGGCCGCCAGGATTTCCTTGGGCGCGGCGCCATCGATCTCCGCCTCGAAAAGCACGCCGACGGTTGGATTCAAAACAGTTCGAATGCTGGGCTCGGCCGGGTATCCCCCACTCTCGTCACTCAAGAACGTGGCAATGTATTTGTTCAGGGGTTCCGAATCCTCATCACAACACACGGCGACGACGTCGCCGCGTCCGTCGCCATTCACATCCATCGCGGCGACGTCCCAGACACTTACGCCGGCGTGCAAGGCGAACTGGCGCGGCTGATCCGCCACGAGCGCAACGGAAGAGAAAACGAGGAGTAGCGTGATTCCCATGAAATTACATCCGTGATGCAGGCGATGTGTCATTAGAAGTACAGTTCGAATGCGTAGATCCGAAAGTTCGTCGCTGTCGGGCTGTCCCAGGACGATCTGCCGACAGACGTATCGCAGTTTAGACCGAGCAACGGGCCACACCGTTTCATTGACGATATCGCGGTGAGACATGACCGGTCAAGTTGGGCCTATTCTGTCGATTGAATCTCGACGAGAACCTCGCCGAAATCTTCACAAACCGATCGTAGCCGTTAACCGCATGGAAGAGTGAATTCGACGCCCGCCACGCCGTACAATTCGCGGGGGTCCCGTCTGAAAGGAGTTCGACATGAGTCCTACGTTGTCAGCCCTTACCACAACCGTGATGTTGCTCGCGAGCGACGTCACGCCGCAGTTTGTTGGCGCCAAGCCCATGTGGCCCGAAGGTCGCGAGACGGAGATGAATCTGTCTATCGGCTTCTTTGGCTCGTTCGAGGCGCAACCGGAGGAATCAGTTACCTTGCGGCTCACGGGGTCGACCTTGTATCGCGTGTTTCTCAATGGCGAGTTCGTGTGCCACGGTCCGGCGCGGGCGTGTCACGATTACTTTCGCGTAGACGAATTGGACATTACTGCTCGACTTCAAGACGGGACAAACACGCTGGCCATTGAAGTGGCAGGATACAACGTGAACAGCTATTACCTGATGGACCAGCCGGCGTTTCTTCAGGCCGAGGTCACGCAGGGTTCTCGCGTATTGTGCGGAACCGGTGTCGAAAGCAACGCCTTTGCTGCGCGTATCATTCCGGAACGAGTGCAGAAGGTGCAGCGCTATAGTTTTCAGCGGCCGTTTATCGAGGTCTATCGTCTGGAGCAAGATTGGGACCACTGGCGGACAAACGGCGGCACGGACTCTGTCACCTGCACGATTCAGCCTCAGTACCCGCTGCTACCGCGACGCGTGTCGCATCCCACCTACACGAGACGCCCGGCCATGACGATGGGCGCGTCCGGCACGGTCGAGGTTGGAGTCGAGCCCTCGCAGTTGTGGAAGGATCGGTCGCTGGTGAATATCGGACCGGCCCTCAAGAAGTATCCCGAGTCAGAACTCGAGGTCATCCCGTCCATTGAGTTGCAAAAGTTTCTGTACGCGGAAACCGGGACCAGCGGGACTATTTGGACGCCATCATCCGAGATTGCGTTGAACGCGGGACGTTATCAAATCGTCGACTTGGGCACCAACCTGTCCGGATTTGTCGGCGCCACGGTGACCTGCGAAGCGGCGATGCGTTTGTATGTGACCTTCGACGAGATCCTGTCCAACGGCGACGTGGACTTTAAGCGGCTGGGGTGCGTCAATGCGCTGTTGTTCGAGTTGGAACCCGGGACCTACGCCCTGGAGTCCTTCGAGCCCTACACGGCCCGCTATCTCAAGTTCATCGCTCTCGATGGCCCTTGCACGATTTCCAATGTTTATCTGCGTGAGTACGTGAATCCAGACACGCACAGCGCCCACTTCGCGGCAAGCGATGAGCGGCTGAACCGGCTCTTCGAAGCTGGCCGGGAGACCTTTGCGCAGAACGCGGTCGATGTATTCATGGATTGCCCTTCCCGCGAGCGCGCGGGCTGGCTCGGAGACAGCCTGTTCACGGCGCGAACGGCATTCGATCTCGGCGGCACTACGGCAGTCGAACAAAATTTCTACGAGAATTTTCTGCTTCCAGAGCAGTTTGAGTACCTGCCGGAAGGCATGCTGCCCATGTGCTACCCGGCAGACCACAACGACGGCGTGTTCATTCCGAACTGGGCCATGTGGTTCGTCATTCAATTGGAAGAGTACCTGGCGCGAAGTGAAGACCGGGCGACGATTGACGCGTTGGAACCGAGAATCATGGCGCTGTTGGACTATTTCGAGAAGTTCCGCAATGAAGACGGGCTCCTGGAAAAACTGGAGAGTTGGGTCTTCGTCGAGTGGTCGGAGGCTAACAAGTTCGTCCAGGACGTGAATTATCCGTCCAACATGCTGTACGCGGCAGTGTTGGGAACGGCCGGCCGGCTTTACGACCGATCGGATCTGATTGCCGAGGCGGAGCGCCTGCGCAAGGTGATTCTGGAGCAGTCCTTTGACGGCGATTTCTTCATCGACAACGCATTGCGCGAGAACGGGGCGTTGACCGTCACACGGAACCGCAGCGAGATCTGCCAGTATTACGCGTTCTTTTTCGACGTCGCGACGCCGGAGAGTCATCCGGAATTATGGGAACGTCTCTGCACGCAGTTCGGCCCGGATCGTAAGGAGACCAAGGCGTTCGAAGAGGTCCACTACGCGAACTCGTTTATGGGCAACATGCTCCGGTTCGAGATCCTCTCGCGCTTTGGACACGGCGCGCAGATACTGCCGGAATCGATCGGATACCTGCTTTACATGGCGGATCTTACCGGTACGCTCTGGGAAAACGATTCGATAGCGGCAAGTTGCAATCACGGATTCGCGTCGCACATCGTGCATACGCTCTATCGTGACGTGCTGGGCTTGTACGCAGTAGACCCCGTTCAGAAAACCATCACGGTCCGGCTGTCGGACGTTTCGCTGGACTGGTGCGAAGGACGCAAGCCCTTGCCAGACGGCTGCGTCAGCATGCGCTGGTGGAGGGAAGACGGCGCGATCCGTTATCGCATTGACGCTCCAGCCGGGTACGCAATTTCAGTGGAAAACAAAACTGGAATAGACGTGGTTCGCGAACCGTGAGACGCCGTCAGGGTAGTATGACGTTCGCGAAGGAGACGATGCCCCCCGAGGGATCGGCGGCGTAATCGTAGTGGACAATTTCACCCGCATCCACACGGCCTTCCACGCACTTCATGGTCGAGTAGATGCAGTTTAGCCCGCAGATGCGGCGTTGATTCTCGTCCATCATGACGGATTGATACCAACCTTCCGGATTCATGGCCGCGACGTGCTTCAAATCGTCAGCATCGCGCGCACTCACCTGCGCGATGATTGCGTCGTCCACGTCAAAATCGTCGCCGAAGGTTGGGCCTACGTGGGACAGGTCGGCACTGGCGATGACGGTGATGCGTTTGCCCGATTCCACAAAGGCCTGCTTGCAGCGTGCAAGAAACTCGCGGACGCTGCCGTCCACATCCGGTTCCAGCCCGTCGCGTTCGGAAAGGAATGGACCGCACAGGATGGGCAGGATTTTCACGGACGGTCCGTAGAGGTAGGCGAGCATGACCGCCTGGAACTCGACCGAATGTTCCGTACGATGCACGATCTCGTGCTCAAAGGGGTCCCAGTCGAGGCCGTCGCAAATCTGATCGAGCAATTCAACATCGACGTCAAGCGTGGCGAAGGGCGTTTCGAACGCTTTCCGGGTCGTCACGAAGGGGAGTGGCGGTCCGGCATGGGCGACGCCGAAGATCACGACCGTATCCGGACGGCCCGCGGCCGCCATTCGCGCGAACCCGTGGGCGTAAGTGTGACCGCCTCGTTCGAAATCGATGTGTGGCACCACGATCGCCTGGAGTGGCGCCCCGTTCTCGGGGGAGTCCCCGGGTGCCCGGCCCGGGCCGCCGGGACGGGAAAACAAAGCATCCAGGTAGGTGCGCAGTTCGGAGGCGTCTGCGGGATACGACTTCCCGGCCAGATACGCGGGCCGGACTGCCGATTCGCGAAACGTGTTGTGTACGGTTTCACGGCGCTCCAGAAACGCGGGGGTCAGGAGATAGCCGTGGTCATCGAGGAATGAAACGACCTGTTCGACATCGCCGTCACGAAGTGTCCGGCCGCCGGTGGACTGGGAAAAGGCGCGCTGAATTTGCTCGGCATCTGACTGGCCATCAAGCTGAGACGCGATGAAGAACCCCGCCGGGCTAAGCAGGATAGGTTCTTCCACGATCCCTTCGGGATCGCGGAGGCAGACGAGGGTTTGACCTTCATGATCGACTTGGGTTACGTCGACGTATCGGAGCGGAGGCAGCGCCATAATGACGACACTATATCGTCAGAAACCCGTTTTTGCAATGGACCTTCCGTGCGGAGCGGAAACCTAAAGCGTTTACAACGGATTAGTTACCAGTGAATAGACCGTGCGGACTTTCGTCCGATACTTGTGGTACCCGGTAACGGGGTCCGCAAAATGTGGTAAAGTTCAGTGGGTGTACGAACCTGGTGAAGAGGATTAGGAGCCATGTTTACTCGTGTACTTGTATTGGGCGCACTTTGCGCGGCGCTCATGTCCGCAGGCTGCAATACCACCCCTACACAAGATGGCGCCATCGCGGGCGGCGCACTTGGCGCCGGCGCCGGCGCAATCATCGGTCATCAATCTGGCAAGGCAGGCGAAGGAGCCCTCATCGGGGCAGGCGTTGGGGCCCTGGGAGGCGCGCTGATTGGCGACCAGGTGGACGAACGGAAACAGAAATAGCGACACGGGGAGGTGCTCCCGATGAGAATACGATTTACAGTGATGGGACTTATGATCGCCGCGTTGACGCTGTGCGGTTTGACGGGATGTAACACAACGCCGACGCAGGATGGTGCGATTGCCGGCAGCGCAATCGGCGCGGGCGCCGGGGCCATTATCGGCCACCAGTCCGGTAAGGCTGGTGAAGGCGCGTTAATCGGCGCGGGTGTCGGCGCACTTACTGGCGCATTAATCGGCGATCGGGTGGACGAGCGTCGCGATCGCAGAGCTGGCCAGCAGCAGCCTCAGGCCGCACCGCCCCAGCAGCCGGCGCCCGTCGCGCAACCGGCGCCCTCGCAGACGGGTCATTGGGAAACTCGTACCGTGAAAACGGAATCCGGTGAGACCTACGAGGAGCGCGTGTGGGTACCGGGTTCCTGACGCATTGCTTCCGTCTTTCGTTTAGCGTATCTGGAATGACGTAGCAAGCGTCACAACGGCGAATACTCGATATTCTTGACAGGCACTCGTATGCGGACGAACGAGGAGAGCCCATGATTCGGCAACGACATTGGCGCATTGTGGGCGGCGTTTGCTTGGCGGCCTGCGGGGTCATGGCCGTGTACGGTGTGAACCTCAAGGTGACTGACATCACTCCTTGGCTCTTTCTAGGGTATTGGGGTCTATTTCTGGTGTTGTTTCTGATCGTGTTGTACTGCGTGCTGCTTGATCTTCGCTACATTCGTGCGGAGCACGCGATCTGGCAACGCGAAGTATTCAATGAAACGCTCGGCGATGAAGAGTTCCGTCGCGCTCTCAGGGAGGCGCAGGGGAAGTCTAATCGGAAGGGACCTGAGGAAGCCAACGAGAAGTCCTGACAGAGTCAGGATTCGGTTTGGCGCCAATGTGAAGGTTACGGCTTGAGGCTTATTCTGTTTGATATCGATGGCACGTTGACGGCCACCAGCCAGATCGACAACGCGTGTTATGCCCGCGCGTTCCGCAAGACCTTCGGACGTGAAATTCCTACCACGGACTGGAGCTCCTATACCCATGTAACGGATGTCGGCATACTCCAGGAGTTGCTCGACAGAGAGCACGAGGAGATGCTGGAATCGGATGAGGTCGAGCGTTTCGAATCGAACTATCGCCGCGAGCTTGAAGCGGCTTTCGTGCGGAGACCGGAAGCGTTTCGAGGCGTCCCTGGTGCACGGCAGATTCTGCGTCGTCTCACCTGTTCTCCGGACGTCGTGGTCGCACTTGCGACGGGCGGCATGCGACGTACGGCTCTCTTTAAGTTGAGCCGGGCGGGTATCGACGGATCGCGGATCCCGGGAGCGTTTGCCAACGACGCCATATCGCGGGCAGACATTGCCCGGACCGCCATCACGAGAACTGAACGGGATCCCGACGACGTGGTCTATGTGGGAGACGGAGCTTGGGACGCCTGGACCGCCGCGGAACTGGGCATTCGGTTTGTTGGCGTCGTCCATGAATCAGATCCGAACGCGCTCCGAAGATCGGGCGCAACGACCTTGATTTCGGATTATGAAGACGCTGACGCCTTCTTCATCGCGTTGGAGACCGCCTCCGTACCCGCTGCTACGCGGCGTCACTAAACACCCATTCCGTGCCGGTAAACTGGCACGCGCCAGTGTTTATTTCTTCATCGACGGCTGCTATCATGCGCTTCAGCGGATACTCGTCCGCGCTGGGCAACTATGGTCGTTTGCTATCGAAAGTTTCTGACAGTCGCAAAAATGGGTGGTATTATGAAGCCGGCGTTCATTCCTCTTATCGCAGCAATGGTGGTGCTCACCTCGTGTCAGCCTGACAAACCGTGGTCGCCTGACGACGAACCGGAGATTGATCCCGGGAACATGTCCGGGGCGGAGCCAATTTCCCCGGTGGAGAAACCAACAAATATTGGCGACGTTGAGCAAGGTTTGTGGTTTGAAGCACGCTTGGTTCCGGACTCGATTCCGCCCAACGCCACGAACGAAGAGATTAAGAATCGGCGCAACCGGCTGGCGATTGTCACCGTCACGATCCCTCGCCCTGTTCCGGACCAGTTAATGGCGGAGTACACCTTGGAGTCAACCCGGAGTTTCGAGAACACGCCCGTCATACTCCGCGCACAAATCCTTGTTGACGGCATGCCGGTTGGCAACGTACAAGAGGTAATCGAGGTACGAGACAGGGACAATAAGATCACCCGCACGGTGGATTTGTTGTCGGCCTTTGAGCAGGTACCCGATTCGTTCCTTGCTACCGTGGAAGGGGAATTCTATTTGATGCCTGAAGGCACGGACGCATCGATGCTCGATCCAGCCATCGCGACGTCGGCTTCCACGTCCAAGGCGATTCAATTCAATCCAATCCGGGTCAATGTTGTACCCGGCAATGACGCGTCAGGCGCGACTGTCGACGACAGCGCCGCCCCGTCTATGCCGGAAGACTCCGCACCGGCGGAGTCGGCGCCGCCGTCCGACGCGCCTCCGGCTGAGGCCCCTGCCGAAGCCAGTACGCCGGAGACCGGGTCCGAATCGGCCGCCCCGGATTCTCCCACGCCCCCCGAGCCTGCCCCGGCCTCATGAACATCGTATGTATTGGGGCCCATCCCGACGACTGTGAATGTTTCGCTGGGGGAAGCGCCATACAATGGGTGCAGGCAGGCCATCGCGTGCTCTTCGTCTCCATGACCAATGGAGACATTGGCCATTTCCAGCAGGCGGGCGGTGTGCTCGCACAACGCCGAATTGCCGAGACGCGGCTTTCCGCAGAGCGCGGCGGGGTACACGACCTGGTGCTGGGTTACCATGACGGCGAATTGCTGCCGTCGCTCGAGGCCCGGCGCGAGGTCGTCCGTATTATCCGGCGGTGGGAAGCCGACCTCGTGTTGACGCACCGGCCCAACGACTATCACCCGGACCACCGATACACCTCGATCCTCGTTCAAGATGCCGCCTTTATGGTGACCGTACCGCATTTCTGCCCGGACGTGGCCCGTCTGGAACGTAATCCGGTCTTCCTCTATTTGGTCGATGGATTCCAGCGGCCCATACCGTTTCGGCCGGACGTAGCGGTTGACGTGTCGGGGGTAATGGAGACCAAGCTGCATATGTTGGACGCCATGGAGTCTCAGGTGTATGAGTGGCTGCCGTGGCTCCAAGGTCACCTGGACCAAGTACCATCGAACGTGGATGAGCGGCGGGAATGGCTGCGCACGGCATGGGACGGTTTTTTTCTGCAACACACCGAGATTGCGCGGCCCGCGCTCGAGCGTTGGTACGGTGCGAAGCGGGCCAGGAAAGTTCGCTATGCGGAGGCCTTCGAGATCTGCGAATACGGCCACCAACCCAACGAAGACGAGATCCGCAGACTCTTTCCCTTCTTCTAGGACGCGGAAGAAGATTGGGAAAATTGGGGACAGGCACCATTTTCCTTCTGGATCACTGCGCTTGAAATCAAGCGCTTAGTAGGAAAATGGTGCCTGTCCCCAATTTTCCCTGTCCCCTATTTTCCCAATTTCCTACTACCTCTCGACGACGACTTCCTCTGTCCCGAAGGACATGCGATTCCCTCGCGAGACTACCGCCTGGGTGCCGGTGGGATCGTGATGGATGACGATGGCTGCGGGCGACTCGGACACGGATTCCAGATACCACCCTTCCCCGATGTGGTCGCCGGCTTGGAGCAGACGGGAGCCGGTCGATGTACCGTTTCCGTCCCAAGTTTCCACAGCGGCCTTCCCGCCGATGATACCGGTGAACACGAATCCGCCGCGGGATACAAGGCGAATCTCTGGTCCCACATCCTCTTCATCCGAACTCGCGGAAGCCGGAGATTCTGTGACGGGGCTGGCCGAGTCCGGTTGCGGAAGGTTCAAGGGATTTCGGGCCTCGGCATTCGGCGAGAGATACCGGGTAGGCAGCGGGATCTCGTAACGGGCCACGGGGCGGCCGCTTCGCCAGGTGAACGTGAGCATGATGGATTCCGCATCGGCGCCGGCAACGCTCACCTGCCGCAAATCGAGGACCAGCTCGACTTGGGAACCCGGCCGAACTTCCACAACCGGAAGCTCGAGCGACGGGGTGTTTGGCAAATGCCATAGCTCCGGGGAATAGGGCAAGGGCCGGTAGTCTTCAGTTCCTTTCTCTCGTACTTCGATTTCCGCGCCCAAGTTGGGAGCGTCGCCGTCAGACTGGACCGTTGCGTTGTCGTCCGGCCACGGAACGGCCAATCGCAAAGTGTCCCGGCTACCGTTCTTGCAGAGGACGCGTACAAGTCCGGTTGTGCTGTCATCACGAGCCAATTCGAAGCGCACACTGCCAGGCTCCGGCCCGAAGAAGAGGAACAGCGCAACGACCGCGGCAATCGCGGCTACACCGGCCGCTAGCGTCAATGAAACGATCATGGAATGAACGAGTGAATCGCTCCATGGGCTGACTCGTAACGCGCCGACGACGATCGTCACCAGGGCGCCCGCGCCGTACAGAACGGGACCCACGTGAAGCGCGGCCCAAAGCTGCCGGAGGTCTTCCGCGTGAACGCGATCCGCCCCGGCCATCACGACAGGAAGCAGCGCCCCGGCCAGCATGAGCAATCCCATGCTCAAAACGGCCCATCCCAATGCTGGGCCACGGAAGCGCAAGAGGATGACCACGGCTGCAATCGGTGCGAGCACATATGCAATCCACGCCAACCGTGCAATCGGATTGGGTCCATCCAGCGACAGGTCCAGACCGACCCGGAACATGGATTCTGCTTCCACGCCGCGCATCACCCAAGGCAGGAACACCGCAAGTATACAGACAACCCCGCCCGACAGAACGGAAATCAACTCCCAGCGTTTGGGGTAGATGTGCGCGGTGGGGGCGGGCGATTCCTCACCTGTTCCTGACATCGAAGCGATCCGGCGGGGGTACTCATCCAAAGGCAGATCGACGAATTCGCCTAGCTCTTCTGGCGTCTCTGCGGCAGCTCGGGCGTCAACGATACGTAACTCGGCACGGAGCGCTTCTATCCGATCCGATAGCGTGCGGTTTCGGTCGTTCGCCTCCGGGGCCGAAAGGCGTCCCGACGCCACGCGCTCGGGGAGGTGCGCCTGTTCGTGGCGTTTCGCGCGCAATTCCGCGCGTAGATTCTCCGCCCGGGCTTGTTCCCGCTTGCGGAACCGGTCGACCGCTTCATTGGCCTGCGATTGTGCCTTTCTGAGTTCCCGTTGGCCGACATGAAAATCCGGCTCTGGTATCACGCCATTCATGAACGCCGTCTCAAGATTTGCAAGTTCAGCGACGGCCTTCGCGCGATACGATAGCGCCAATCGAAGTGGTATTGTTGCGTCGGATTCCGGCGACATTCTCACACGCCCGATGGCACGCCCGCTTCGGACGATACCCGCGAACGCTTGTACGTAAGCGCCGCCCGCACGAACTCCCTGAAGAGGGGCTGCGGCCGAAGCGGCATACTGGTAAATTCCGGGTGGAACTGGGCGCCGCAGAACCATGGATGGTCTCGGAGTTCGATAATCTCGACGAGTTCATGGTCGCTGCGGGGGTGCACACCGCTGATGACAACGCCGGCTTCCGCCTCCAGGCGCGCCATGTACGCGTTATTGAACTCGTACCGGTGCCGGTGCCGCTCTTCCACGGTGTCTTCGCCGTAGGCTTCGCGGGCTTTGGTGCCTTCCTTCAAGTCGCACCGGTACGCGCCCAGGCGCATGGTGCCTCCCATGTCGCGCACGCCCCGCTGCTCGGACAACAGGGAGATCACGGGGTCCGGTGTTTCCGGGTTGAACTCGGTGGAATTGGCGTTGGACAACCCGAGACAGGTACGCGACATCTCGATCACGGCGATCTGCATGCCGAGACAAATTCCGAAGAAGGGCTTGTTCGAGGTGCGGACGTAGTTGACCGCGCGGATTTTGCCTTCGATGCCCCGGGAACCAAAGCCGGGCCCAATCAAGACGCCGTCGAACTTGGCGAGTTTGTCCTTGGGCAAGGTGCCGTTCTCGAAGATCTCGGAATCCACCCACTCCAGCTTTACGCGGCAGTCATTAGCCACACCCGCGTGGACGAAGGCTTCGTTGATGCTCTTGTAGGCGTCGTCGTGGTCGACATACTTGCCGACCGCGGCGATACGCACTTCGTCGGCGGGTTCGGTGATCTTCTGGACGAAAGCGGACCATGCCGAAAGGTCGGCTTCGGGCGCTTCCATGCCCAGGGTGCGCAGCACGATGTCATCGAAGCGTTGCCGTTTGAAATTCAGCGGGATCGCGTACACGGGCGACACGTCTGGCGCGCCGATGATGGCGTCTTCGATGACGTTACAGAACATGGCGATCTTGCGCCGCTGGTCCGGACCCATTTCGTGGGTGCCCGTCCGGCAGATGATGACTTGGGGCTGGATACCGATGTCGCGCAAGGCGCGCACGCTATGTTGCGTGGGTTTCGTTTTGAGTTCGCCCGCGGCTTCGATGAAGGGCAATAGCGTCACGTGGATGTTGCAGCAGGGCTCGGGATAGACGTCAAGATTGAATTGGCGGATGGCTTCCATGAAAGGCAAACTCTCGATATCGCCGACGGTACCCCCCACTTCGATCAACGCGATATCCGCGTCGTCTTCCGGTTCCGCGGTGAGCGAGCGGATACGGCGTTTGATTTCGTCCGTGATGTGCGGGATGACTTGAACGGTCTTGCCGAGGTATTCGCCGCGACGCTCTTTCTCAATCACCGTATGATAAATACCCCCGGTCGTCGCGTTGCTCTTCTGGGAGATTTTGGCGTGGGTGAAGCGCTGATAATGGCCGAGGTCGAGGTCGGTTTCCGCGCCATCGTGGGTGACGAACACCTCGCCATGCTCGAAGGGATTCATGGTCCCCGGATCGACGTTGATGTAGGGGTCCAGTTTCATCATGGCGACCTTGAGCCCGCGGGCCTCCAGCAGCAGCCCGAGGCTGGCCGCGGCAATACCTTTGCCGACCGATGAAACAACCCCGCCAGTAATGAAAACGTATTTTGGCATTACCCCGCTCCCTCCAGCGCCCCCTCGAGCATAGTACGCACCCGTTCCAAATCCTCCGGCGTGTCCACGCCAATACTGCGATACGATGTATTCACGACGGCTATTGGATAGCCATTTTCGAGCACCCGCAGTTGCTCGAGTTTCTCCAGTTGTTCCAGCGGCGTTTGAGGCCACCGCGCGTATTCGATCAAAAAGTCACGCCGGTACACATACAGCCCTATGTGTTGCCAGCGACAGCCAATCGGTTCTTCGTTGGGCCGTGCATCGCGGATGTACGGTATGGGATGGCGCGAGAAGTACAAGGCCCTGCCGTTCTTATCGCAAACTACTTTCACGATGTTGGGGTCCGCGATCTCGGCCCGGTCGGAGATCGCGCGACGCGCCGTGGACATGGGAACCTCCGGATTATCGAGCAGGGCTTGGATCGCTTCGTCGATGGTATGGGGATCGATGAGAGGCTCATCGCCCTGAACGTTCACGATAATGTCCGCGCGGTACGTCTCGGCGACTTCGGCGATCCGGTCCGTTCCCGACGGATGATCCGGACGGGTCATCACCACAGGCACCCTCAACGGCTCTAGGGCGGCGCGCACCTTCGCGTCGTCCGTGGCCACGACCACTTCCGAGACGAGGGCGGCCTCACAGGTGCGCAGGTAGGTGTGATACACCAAGGGCCTTCCGGCCAGCGGTGCGATGACTTTCCCGGGAAATCGAGTGGAGGCAAATCGGGCGGGAATCACTGCGAGCACGCGCTCTTTTCCTGCCTCTGCCATGAAAAGTCCTTACCGTGGATGCACCAAAACCACTGCGGATTCAACATACGTCGGTTAGGATTTGAGGAAGGAAAGTCCCGTTTCCTAACGGGATTGTATGGTATCACAGGCCTCGCCGGTTTTCAACGAAAAATCGCCAACGAACACAATTTGTAGAGTTTTTCGAGCTAATGAGTACCAGATATTTGAATTTCGAAATCCAAAGCTCGAAATTCGATTCTCCGTGCCGAGACCCGCGAGGTGATGTCACCGATGGACTGGGCACTGCATCTATTTGCGTACCATGGGAGTTCCACTCGTGAGACTGCTGAACCGGCTTGAAGACAAGGATCTGGTCGCGCGCGTTCTAAAAGGTCGGCGGGATGACTTTTCCGTGCTGGCGGAACGCTACGGGGCGCTACTCGAAGCGATTGCCTTCTCGCACACGGGGAATCACGCGGATGCGGAGGATGTCGTGCAGTCCTCCTTCCTCAAAGCGTTCACGTCGCTCCACACCCTTCGCGACCATCGGCAGTTTGGCCCGTGGATCTCCACCATCGCCCGGAACGAAGCGCGGCAGCACTTGCGTAAAGCGGCGTCAACCCGGGCGACGCACGAATGCGCGCCCTTCGAGGAGACCATAAATGAAACCCCGCCGGAGGAACTCGACATGCGCGAACTGCTGCGCAAAAGAGTAATGGAGCTGGAGGAAACGCCTCGAGAGGTGCTCCTCATGCACTACTTCGCCGGCAAGAGTACACGGGAGATCGCTCATGTGATGGGTATCACGCCGGACGCGGTGAAGAAGCGGCTGGAACGCGCGCGGACAACCTTGAGCGAACGGCTTACTGATGAGTTGGGCGAGATTCTGGGCCCGAGGAAAAAAGAAGGCGACCGGGTCAAACAGGTTATGGCGGGAATCGGCGGACTTTCCGTGCCGTGGTTAGCGGCGGATGCCGCGGCCACGAGCGGGATTGGCGGCGTATTGGGAGGATTGGTGGCAATGTCGACAAACAAGATTCTCGGGGTTGTGGTGGTGGCCGGTTTAGCGGCGGGGATCTTCATGTTCCTTCAAATCGGAGATGGACGCAGCCCGGAACCGATGCCGGAGGGCGCGTCGACGAACCCTTTGGTCACCGTCGAACTTAACGTTCCGACGCCCCCGGATGAAAGCGCGGCGGTAAGCACGGGTCCATCTGAGGAAGCGTCGCCTGCGTCCGACATGGCCGCCACGCAGGGTATCGTCGGGCGCGTCCGGGACAAGGATTCGCTTACCGGCATCGAAGGCGTCGAGATCGAATTGAAGCCTACCGGCGAGAAAGACGGCGAAAAATTCGCGGCGCTGACGGACGCAACGGGCGCCTATTCCCTGACGGACCTTCCTGCGGGCGACTACGAAATTTCGCGAGGGGACACCCCTCCCCCTTATCGCGAACCAACGTTTACGGATACCCCGGTAGCCATTACGGTCGTCGAGGGCGCGACGCATCGAGTGAATTTCGCGGTCGCAAAGGAAGCCCCGCTTTCCGGAGTCGTCATCGATTCCGTTGGGCAACCGGTCCCCGGTGCGAACGTCCATTTAGCGGGGGGAACGGACATCTACATCGGCACGCGTACGACGACGGACGATGCCGGTCGGTTCCGCTTCCGCGGCTTATCCCCCACCGGAGAGCTGTTCGTGATTGCTCGCAAGGACACCCTCGTTAGCGAGCCCACGGAGTTTGAGTTATCCCCTTCCGGACGGGATGACATGGTCGTGGTGATCGAGACCGGCGCGTATATCGAGGGCAAGGTTGTGGACGTCAACGGCCGCCCCTTGCCCGAAATTCGCGTGCTTCCGCGGCGTGAACCCAGCAGCCGCGTGGGCGCGGCGGACTCGGCCTTCACGAATGCGATCGGCGAATTCTCGGCGGGACCGGTTGCCGGCGGCAAGTATCGCATGGTCATGCGGCCGAAGGAGGAAATGCCGAACATCGGGAGGCATGAGGGGGAGTTGGTGAAGGTTGCGACGGGAGAACGCTTGACCGGGCTGGTGCTCGTCTACGACCGGAGCGGTTCAATCTCCGGGACAGTGCGGGACCAAGACGGACAGCCGATTACTGGAGCACGGGTAAGCGCGGCGAGCGCGGAGGATGTGGAAACGGATGCCGAGGGGCGGTACAGCCTCTCCAACTTATCACCCAAGCTTTACACGGTGAACGTCCATGCCGCGGGCTATGTACAGTCTTCGATGCTTGGCGTGTCCGTGGGAACGGAGCGTGCGGACTTCGTGCTGGAAAACAGCGAATACACCGTGTCGGGCCGCGTGGTGGACGCGCGAACGGGCGCTCCCGTGCCGCAGTTCGAGGTGGCCTGGTTCACCGCAGATCCACTGAAGACCGTCGGCACGGACCCCATGTTGAGCGCCGGGAACCTGTGGCAGTGGGAATCAATAGAGAACGCAAACGGCGAGTTCTCGCTGGATGTCAACTGGTACGTGAATTGGACCAGCGAGGCGGTGGTCGCCGCGCGGGCCCCCGGGTTCGGTACGGCCATGGTCATCGTCGATTTGAAGCAACTGGTCCCAGGCGGAATTCGGCTGGAACTCGAGGGTGGCGGCCGACTGACCGGGATGGTGTCGGATGAAAGCGGCGCGCCGGTGAAGGACGCGATGGTCTTTTTCGAGCGGAGTTTGCCTGGGTTCACGGACCGCGCCGCGGCCCTGAGCGACGCGGCCGGTCTATTCCACATCGAATCCTTCCCACAAACTGCGCAGCGGCTGGCCTTCTATCACGCCGATTACGCCACCGTCTACGAGACGATCCCGGCGGATTGGGACTTTGGCCAGCCGCTTGCGGTGCAATTGTCCGGGGGCGCGACGGTGAAAGGCACAATCCATTCGCAGGGCGACCTGGATCAGTGGACCGTCAACGCGACGCTGCCGGGAGAGTTTGTGCCGGTGGCGTCTACGGAGGCCGCTCCGGGTTTACCGTTTACGCTGCGCCATGTGATGCCTGGTGAGGTGACCATCGGCGCGTATGCCCGGGGCGAGAACTTCCGAACCCTCGGCGTATCGAGGAATGTGTCGCTTGCGGCGGGGCAAAGCTTGAATCTAGATCTGGAGGTGCCCTCGGGCGACGCCTCTCTGGCGGGACAAATCGATTTGGGTGGGCGATTGCCGGGCACGCTGCGGATCACCGTGCGGTATGACCTTGGCGATGGTGAGATGACGCATATGGCGCTGGCCCGGTCGGACGGGTCGTACGAGGTACAGGGACTACCAAGCGGGGCTGCATCACTCGAGGTAGAAGCCAGGATGCAGGACGGACAGCTTTTCAAAGAAACACAGGTGGTAAACTTCGAACCGGGGCAGGTGACGCAGGCGGATTTTGTGGTCCCGCAATAGCGGAGCATCAGGAGGGACCGGACCGAACGGTCGGGTTGAGAATTGGCAAGGCTGGAAGTTCCGCGCAGTGCTACATTTTCGCGGCGAGCTGCGTATCCTCGGCGCCGTGGACCTCTTCGATTTGGTCCTTGTGGATGCGCAGGTTCCGGCCGCCGGCTTCGATGTAGAAGTAGTCGCCTTCGGCCACGACCCGGTCGGCTTCCTGGATGGCGCCGCTCTTGAAGTGGACCTTGGGTTTTCCGGCGGGAACCGGACTGGGCGGCTTTACGGTAGCGACAGTCTTTTGCGGCTCGTTCTTTGCGAGGAGCTTGGGCGTCTCCGCGTGGGGGAGCACTTTCGGATACTGAATACTGTTGCCATTCCCCGCATAGTGCTTCCACCGGTCGAGCACCAGGCGCACGTAGTTCTGGGTTTCCTTGAAGGGCGGGATGCCGTCGTACTTCTTCACGTTCTCGGGTCCCGCGTTATACCCCGCGAGGGCCAGCGAAACGTTGCCGTGGAATACGTCGAGCAACTTCGCGAAGAACTGTGTGCCGCCGGCGATGTTCTCCGCGGGATCGAAGATGTTGCGCACGCCCATGTCCTTCGCGGTGCCGGGCATGAGCTGCATGAGCCCGCTGGCGCCTTTGCTGGAGACCGCATTCGGGTTGCCCCGGCTCTCTACATGGATCATGGCGTGGATGAGGCTTTCGTCCAGGCCGTACTTGTTGCAGTAGAGACGGACGAGTTCGTGGATTTGAGAATCCGTGTACCGCCGGGGCGGCGTGCGGTAGCGGTCCGGGATTACGATGGGATCGAAATCGATCTTGATCTCGTTGTAGTCGTCGCGCTTGCGGTATTTGTAGGTGCGGTTCGTGAGCATGGTCGCGCCGCCGTCATCCGGCTCGAAGGCGCCGAAGGTACTCAGGCGTCCTGACATCTTACGCTGGCGGAGCAGTTCGTTCTTGAGTTCCGCCTGGCGGCGGGCGCGGTCGAGTTGCTCGCGCCGATTCTCCATGGACGGCGAAGCGCCTGGGGATTTAATAACGGCGGTTCGATTGACGGGCGCGCCTTGCGCCGCGGCGAGTGGAATGGTCATCGCGTAGATACAGGCGCAGAGGGACACTTTCAGGAGTATCCGTGCCGAACGAGAGGATCCCGCTCCCCGCGATGAAGTTGCGCGCTTCACCATGTCAAGAGTATACCCCACTCCCTGCAATCTGACAAGTCCCGCCAATGCCGCAGCCCGCGTACCGGCAGGAACCTAGAGTACATCCTGTACCACCCCCTTGACAAGCCCCGAAAATTGTATTAAAGTATGCATACAATCTCCAAACGGAGGGTTTGCAGTATGCGGCTTCATCTCTCTCCAAAAAATGGGGTTCCGATTTACCTCCAGATCGTCAGCCAAATCAAATACCTCGTCGCTTCCGGGCGGCTCACGGCGGGCGACGAAATCCCCCCGATCCGCGTGCTGGCGGAACAACTGCTGGTGAATCCAAACACCGTGGCGCGGGCCTACCGTGAACTGGAAATCGCGGGGGTCCTGGTAAAACGTCAGGGCGCGGGCACCTATGTCTCCGACGCCGGGACGCCCCTGGCCTGGGCAGAGCGGCAGAAGATTCTACGAGAACGTGTGGCGGCGCTCGTCACTGAGGCGCACCAGCTTGACGTTCCCGTCGATGTGGTCTTTGAGATGATTCGAGAGCAAGACGCGGACCTCGCCGTACGTGAGGCGCGAGTGAGTGGGGAGGACGAATCCGATGAGTAACGCAACGAATCCTACGACGGAAACGGTCGCGGAGGTGACCCATCTGACCAAGCACTTCGGGAGGACGGCGGCCTTGCAGGACGTGTCGCTCGCGATACCCCGGGGCGGCGTGTTCGGTCTGGTGGGGGAAAACGGCGCGGGCAAGACGACGCTGATCAAACATCTGCTGGGGCTGCTGAAACCGGAGAGCGGCGTGGTCCGCGTGTTTGAGAAAGACCCAGTGCGTCAGCCGGAAGAGGTGTTGGCGCAGATCGGGTACCTGTCGGAAGACCACGACCTGCCCCATTGGATGCGCATTCACGAGTTGATGCGGTACACGAAGTCCTTCTACCCCAAGTGGGACGACGCCTATGCGAAGGAATTGCTGGAGACCTTCGGGCTCGATCCCTACGCGAAAGTAAAGAATTTGTCCCGCGGCCAGCGCGCCCAGGCAGGGCTCCTCACCGCCCTCGCCCATCGACCTCCACTCCTCTTGCTCGATGAACCGTCGTCGGGGCTGGACGCGGTGGTGCGGCGGGACATTTTAGGGGCCATCATCCGCACGGTGGCCGAGGAGGGCCGCACGGTGCTGTTCTCGTCGCACCTGCTGGACGAGGTGGAGCGCGTGGCGGACCGTATCGCCATGATCAGCCGGAGCCGGGTGGTGCTGTGCGACTCGATGGAACACATCAAAGCGACGCACCACGCGATCACGTTGCACTTCGACGAGCCGGTCGCGCAGGCGCCCGCGCTGGAAGGCGCGCTCGCCGTCGACGGCAGCGGCAAGGAATGGACCGCAGTGTGCAACGGCCGGCTCGAAGACCTGCGCGCATCCGTCGCCAAACTCAATGCGAAGATCGTCGGCGAAGCGACACCCAGCCTCGAAGACATCTTCGTGGCCCGCGCCGGCCGGAGGGCAGTGTGATGAGTATGAAACTGCCGCGAGGACCGGCAATCCGGGCGCTGCTTTGGGAAGACTGGCGGCGGAGCCGGGTGGCGTTTCTGGTGATACTGGCAATAGGACTCGGACTTTCCCTCACGGGATTTGTGGTGACTTCGTACCTGAAGTTCAAAGGAGTTTACACCAGCGGCCCGGACGAAGAAGTGTACGCACTGGCGGCGTGGCCGGTGTTCTTCTTTGCGCTGGTGCTCGTGTTCTCATTGTCGGACCCGAAAGACCTTACGCCGCGGATTCCAGCGAGGCACTATACATTGCCTCTGTCGCCGCGAAAGGTGGCGCTCGTCCACCTGATCTATCGTCTCGTGTCGATGGGCGTGTTAATGGCGTTACTATCGAGCCTGATTCAACTGGCGTTGCTTTCGTTTATGCCCCTGCACGTGTTCGGGGCAGCGGCGATTGCGATGGCGGGATTGCTGGTCGGCCAGTGTTTGGCGTGGACCGTCGGGAACTTCGGGGGCTGGCCATTCTTGGCGTCGCTCGTCGCATTGCCCATCGCGCTGAACGTCGCCCAGGTAGGGAGCCGGTTACAACGAGTGCTGGAGATGGCGGAGTCGTACGGGGTTCCGAGGGCGGTGACGGTGTCGATCCTGTTGCTCGGAATCGGGTGGATTGCCATCGAAGGCGCGCGATGGGGCCGGAGTGTGGGCACGACGCCGTTGCGGTTCGATACCCTGGGCACGAAGTCGCCGTTCTTTCTTCGCGCAAAAGACATGAGCCCGCTTGCGGCGCAGATCGCGTATGAGTGGCAGCGCAAGGGGCGGATGCTTCCGGCGTTGACGATGGGATTTATCGCGCTTGGCACGTTCTTCTATGTCGTATTCGCGGATGTGAGCGTGCCTCGAAACAGGTCCGGCGCTCTTGGATTCGCGATGATCCTGTTTCCAGTATATGCGGCGCCGATCGCGGCGATCATAGCCGGAGTACTCGCATTTCTCGACGACTACCGGCAGCGGATTTCCGGCGTTGGGACCTTTCTGTATACACGCGCGGCGGATAGCGGCCTACATTCGCGGGCCCGGCTCATCATGAGTTTGAAGTCGGTTGGCATGACCCTCGGTTTGTGTCTGATCGTCATGGGTGTCGGGGCGATCATCATATCGGCCGTCCGACCGGAATCGCTGAGACAACTCCAGGGCGAGTTCGCGCCGTTCTCTGTCTGGGGCATTGCCATGATGCTCCTCGGCTATATCCTGATGGTGTGGACGCTGTATTGGATGGCCATCCCCGGGGCGATTCTTTGGTTCTGGATTGTCCTTGTCGCGATATTCTTTGACGTGACCGGTTACCCTCGTCTGTTCGTCGCACCGGAAATCATGATTTGGCCGCCCAGTCTGGCAATGATTGCCGCGACCACGTTCGTTATTTGGCGAAGTGCCCAGAACAGAATGTTGTTCCTGTGGGCGGCCGCGGCATCCATAGTCGTGATGCTTTCGACGTGGTGCGTCGTAATTTGGCTGGGTATCGCGGATTCCGCATGGAGTGCGACAGTGTCAGACTTCGGCCTGCTCACTGTGATCACGGCCGTGCTTGCGCTGTCGCTGTGTCCCGCGTTTCCCGTACTCGCGCAACCCATACTCGTCGAACGGTTACGCCGTAGCTGAGACCGAGGAGGAAAAGCCATGCGTTCGTATAAGACCCGCGCCATTGGTCCGATTGGCGCGTTGCTCTGGGAAAACTGGCGGCTGACGTATCTGGCCTTCTTCGTGGCGTTGGCGTTGGGCGCGGGGGTGACGCACTCGATCGCGGAGATGCACCGGTTGGGCACTACGTCCTGGGGCGACCCGGACCTTCCCTCGTATGCCATCTGCTGGTTTGCGCTGTTCCTGTACGGCGCCATCGCGATGTACGCCCTGGCCGACCCGAAGGCATTGTCGCCGCGAATCCCGGCGCGCCAGTTTTGCCTGCCCATCCGGACGGGGGCGGTCGTGGCGATTCACTTATTGTATCGGTTGTCGAGCTTCATGCTCATGGCGGTCGCGCTCTTCACGCTGATACGCCTGGAATTCGGAGAGCTAGTCGAACGCTCGCTGTTGCTTGACGTGTCGATCGCGACAGCGACGTTCAGTTACATCCTCGCAGTGGCGTGGTCGTGGGGATCGGTTCGGCGATGGATCAGCGCGGCGATCGCGCTATTCGCGCCGCTCGTCACGGTCGCACTGCTTGTCCGAATGGCGAATGAGCAAACGCCTGAGTGGACTTGGATGGGTCTGACGCTCGATTCGACCGGCATTGCCATTGCGCTTTTTCTGGCGGCCGGTCTACACATCGCGATCGCGTACTGCGTGGGGCTGCGGTCCCGTCTGGGAGCCGAACCTGGCCGTGGGCAAACGGGCCTCGGGTCCCGGTTATTCGGCGACGGCCCACGAATCACCAGTTCCGGTCAGCAGGCCCAATTCTGGTACGAATGGCGCAAGAAAGGATGGGTGCTGCCGGTGTTGACGTTGAGCTTTACGGCGGCATACGTGTTGTTCACCTGGATTTTCGATCAACGATCGATGGCACAATTACAGGAAGCGATGATCGGCGCGCCGTGGATCGCTTCGTTGTTTGCGGCGTTCTTCACGGGTCTCTACATGCTTTCCGTGGATTATCGTCACGCGTCGTCCGGATTGTCGACGTTCCTGTATACGCGGCCTTTATCGACGGATGCCTACTCCCGCGCGCGGCTGCGAATGAGCGTGCAGAGCGTGCTGCTGTGCTTATGCCTGTGCGTGGCGCTTTGCCTGGCGGGAGTCCTCCTGGGATACGGGGACGCACGCGGCAACGCACTCAGCGGCGGGAATGTCAGTGGCGGGGACGAAGTCGTGCGGGTTGCCTTCTTCTTTTGCCTGGTCGTGGCTTACGGGCTTCTGCTCTGGTCCCTCCTGTGGATGAGCGTGCCGGTTTTGCTCTATCTGTTCTGGTTTGGGAGCTACTTCTATTACCAGTCCCTGGCGAACACGGACTTCGAATCCATCAACGAGCATATCCACATGTTTTGGCTTATTTGGATTCCGGCGGTGGCGCTTGTAGTCGCGACCGCGATCGTGTGGCGGCTTCCCACCATGTGGCGCTCCTTGTCGGATGCCATCGTGGCGCGCGCACGGAACCTGATGATCCTCGCCTTTGTCGTGATGGTGACGACCGTCATTATGTCCGATGAAGTCGACCCGTTCGGGCCGAACTCGTTCGAGGTGTTCTCCGTTCTGCTGGCGATCGTCGGCTTGAGCACACTGCCGGCGCTTTCGATCCTCTCGCAGCCGCTTCTGTTGAACAAACTACGAAGACGGTAGGAACGATTTCGGATTGCGGACTGCGGATTGGAAGACACGGACATACACGGACGTCGACTCGCACATGAGCCGGTTTCTTCGTGGCGGGAACTCGCGGGTCAGGAGATAGGAGGAGGTGGACCGTGAGCAAGAAATCGGGTTTCTCGCTGATCGAATTGCTCGTCGTCATCGCCATCATCGCCATCCTCATGGCGCTCATCCT
>CAZWDH010000039.1:0-31177 GCA_964632865.1 uncultured Nitrospiraceae bacterium | reverse complement strand
GCCAGTTCCTCTGCGTACCGTTTGCGGAATTCCTCCCATTTCCCCGGATCGTGCTTGAACCATTTCCGCAGTTCTGTACTGGGAGCGACCTCTTTCATCCACCGATCCAGGGCGGCGTTCTCCCGGCTCACGCCCCGCGGCCAGACCCTATCCACCAGAACGCGGACACCATCCTGTTTGTCGGGGGGATCGTAGGCCCGTTTGAGTTTGATCATAGCGAGTTCACCTGTCCTCAGGGTAAGGCTGCAAGGAACGCGGAATCGCTTACAGGTGCAATTCCTCGTGTTCTATCTGGATGACCAACACCCCGCGCGCCCAAGGGAACGTCTGCCTTGCTCGGTCGGCATGTGGGCCGCTGGTCTGGATTTCTCCCGCGCCGGTGAAACTGCAGCCTTGCCCCGGACCGTGAGAACCTTCGACACGTTTCGAGGCCAGCAGGACTTCGATCCGCGGATTCTGTTTTAGATTCGCTTCCGTACGGTGAAACCTACCTGCTGGAACGAGGATAGTGCGGGTCAACTCGCCATTGAGCAGCCGCAGGTGGTCGCCCCACGCGCCGGCCACATGCGGACCGTCCGGTCCCGCGGTTGTGATAGCCATCCACTCCGCTTTTTCCCACAATTCCAGGTAAATGTCCGCGAACTTGCTCATGATTCACCTTTCGCAATCATCATCTTCCATTTACGCACGCGGAAGCACCCTCGACCGCTGATTCTCCGTGTCACGATGGACTCCAGAGGCGCTTGCTGCAATTTCACGGTTTCTGTTTTTCCACCTCCATTGCCAGCGCCCGGGGAAAAAGCACGTTGTTTTCCTTGTGGATGTGCTGGTGGATGTCGCGTTCAAGTTCGGCTAAGGCGTCCAGCATGGCGCGGTAGGTGTTGCACGCCCATTCCGGAGGCGTGAAGCCGTCGGTTAGCTCACGCATACTCGTCAGTGCCGCTCCCGTCTCATGGTGCTCGCTTTCCATTTGATGAATCGGATTGGCAAGCGTCCCGCAGTGAAACGACGGGGCGGATTCGCTCGCCTCGAGTTGCCGGATCATCGGAAACAAGATCTGCTCTTCCTTCATCATGTGCGTCGAGAGTTCTTGAGCCAACCCCAGAAATGTTCGGCGCAACGGGTGGAGCCTGGGCTCCTTGGCGCCATGGACGGTGGATACCTTCTCCGTCATTTGGTCGAGTCGCGGCAGTTCGGAACGCAGGTAGGCATGGTGCGTCTGTTCGACGTGATCGGCCAATGCCGACAACGTTATCGTGGTGATATCCAAGTGCGCCGTCGCCCCCGAATTGTCCAGCTCGGTTTCGGCCAGCTTTGCAATCAGGGCTTTGGGATCGATGTTTTTCTCTCGACAGGCATCCTCGATCGACTTCCTTCCTCCGCAGCAGTAATCAATTTCAAACGCTTCGAAAGCGCGAGACAAGGAGGGCCGCCTCGCAACCAGTTGTCCAACGGTCTCGTGCACGTCGATTGTCTCCATGCTGTGTTCTCCACTTTGTTTCTCCTTGCAGCAACTACAGCATCAAGCACCGTCGCTGTGCCGCAGTGCTTCGCGTCATTATCGGATCTCGAGGGGCAACGTAGCAAAACCGATCGCGGGATAGGCCGCGTTTGCCGGCGATTTGCCGCGAGCTGGGAAAATCCCACTCGAGCGCGCAAGCATCTCCTCGATCGCAATGCGCAACTCGAGCCGCGCCAACGGGGCCCCGGGACACGCGTGAATGCCCGCGCCATAGAGGAGACTCTGAGCGGGATCGCGGTCCAAACGGAACACGTCTGGATCCTCGAACACTCGGTCATCCCGATTGGCGGCGGCCCACATGATCGAGATGCGTTCCCCGGCGTTGATCTTGCGGCCGCCTATCTCCACGGAGCGAGCTGTCACGCGCCTGTTTGCCACGAGAGGTCCCCGAATTCGGAGGATTTCGTCAATTGCCGCGGGGATGTGGGACGGTTCGGCGCGCAAGTTGTCCTGCAATTCAGCATGTTGGGCGAGATAAGCGGCCAAAATCCCAATGGCAGCGGAAATCGTCCCGATCTCTCCCACGGTCCAGTTTCGCAGAGTGCTTGCAATTTCCTCGTTACTCAGCGGACGCCCCCAGACTTTCTCATGCATGAGAGACGCGGTAAGGTCGTGTTCCGCCCTCTTTCCCGACTGCATTCTCGACTCAATCAGGTCGTCGATGAGTTCCTCGAATTGGCGAGCGATATCCGACAGGGCCTGCCGATCCTGGTTACGGGTGGCCTCTTGATTGTTCTTGGTCCAACGCACGAGCCGTTCGTGCAACGCGTCCGGCCATCCGAGAAAGGCGCATTGAGTCCGCACGGCAAAGGGCAAGGCGAAGTCGATCATCATTTCGATTACACCTGGCTCGAGCGCGTTCTCCACAAGATCCACCCCGACCTTCCGGCAGACCGGTTCGAAGGCTTCCATCCGCTCCGGCGCAAAATACGGGTCGATTATGCGGCGATAGGCCGTATGCTCCGGCGGATCCATTCCGTTGGGCACATTGAGATGCTGCGACACTGCGTTGCTGAACGTGTCATGGTCATGAAGTACGCGCACAACATCCTCATGCCGGAAGAGCGACCATTGCATGAATGTACTGTAGGCAACAGGGCAGCCGTCACGCATTGCATCATAGGCCGCGAATTGATCGCGAAGAACCTCGCAGGAAATCGGATCCCAGTCGGGTTTCGACTTATCGTTTACGCTCATAGGGTATTGCTCCTGGATGGTTGGTTGGAAAGCGCAGCATATACTACTACGGCGAATATGCAGACTCGTTCATCGGGATGCTTGGCGAATCAGACCAGCCATTACATGATACACATGAACATCATGTAAACCCATGGTCCGGAAAGAGAGACCGGTCGGGGCGTGTCCGTCCGTCGAAAGAAGAATCTAGTGACACACCTCGAATTGCCTCAAAGCGTAGCCCTGCGTCAAAAAGGCAGGCACGGGGCGGTTGCGTTCTCTCCGTGATGGTTGAACAGCGGGATTAGGTTACGCAGCATAGCGACTTGCTCCGGATCGCAAGCGCCGTCTGGCGCTGAGCGCCATGGGTCTGGCGCCGGTAATGCGTGCCGCGCGGCCGTCAACAAGCGTCGCAATTAGTCCCGCAGCCTGTGCGCGTTTCCACAAATCCTGAGCGCAACACCCGCCTAGAGAATACAGTCGCCATGCACGCGCTCTCGCAAGACTGACCTGTAAAAATGAAAAACGAGAACATGCCAAAATGCCTTTTGTGCTGGAAACTCATTGGAAACGCAATGCGCGATAACACGATAGGAACGATCCATTAGCCCGTATCCGCTTTCCATCAGACGACGGTCTTGGCCCGCTCGCCTGCTTGCACGCAGGCGCAAGCCAAGCGCGTTCATTCGTGCGGCAACTCGCGGCACATCAGAAATACAGATCGGGCCCCTCGGGATCGCTATCCATGCCGCCCAACAGGTACAAGAACGATCCGACCAGCCAAAGCAACGCACCTGCGCCCATGACGGCTATTGCTGGACCGATCAGCCAGCCGGGGTTCTCGAGCAGTGCTGCGCCCAGGTTTGCATTCATTCCGGCGGCGAAGCACGCAAGACAGTAAGCGACCATACCTACTACCACGACCACAAACCCGCTGATGACAAGCCGCTTTCCACGCAGCATCCGCCGTTCGGCGTCGGCATACAAGGCTTTCTTCGTACGTTCGGCCTCCGCTGCGCTCGTTTTCCGCGCGCTTTCGCCCCCGCGATCACGTAGCTCGTTGGTTGAAAGGCCGACCGTGTTCCCCTCAGCCTTGCTTGGGCAATAGACGATACTCATTGGTTTGTGCCTCCTTATCTTCATCTGACGATGGTAGTTCCATTCCGTGCGGTGCGGACCGGAGGTGGCGATACCCTAGCACCACAACGAATATGAGGCGCCGGACCATCCCCAAGAACGTCAATAGCCATGAAACCGTTGCCGCGATGACAAAAAATCCGGCGATTGAGAACAAAAAGGGAGCGTTGAGAACGTTTCCCAACTGAAACGTGCAGACCGCGTACATGCCGATGGGGAAGACGAGTCCCCAGTACAGCGGATCGTACGTGACGGGGAACCCACGGATGTAGTGTCTCCAACCTCCAAGGACCAGCAGCATGGGTATCCACCACGTGGCGGTCGCCCAAAACATGACGGACAATCCAGTGATGAACGGAAGCATGGGGCCGAGTAAGGCGGAATCGTTTGCCGCGCGCGCGAGCAATGCCCCCGCCAGTGTCGAAATGGCCACCGCACCCATGTTGATCCAATAGGGCGGCATGAGGTCGTCCGGTGAGAATCGGAAAAACAGATACCGGTAGAAAATAAGCGAGATGATCCAGAAGTACAGCATGCCGCCGCACAGCCAAAACGACAGCAGCACGTACAGCGACGTATCGGGATCGCCGAAGAGCGGCCTACCAACCGCGCAGCCCAACACGACAACCGACTGCGTCGCAACCACGGCAACGAGCCATCCTCCGTTAATCCCTTCGGACAAGACGGGCTTCTTCTCCCGCGTCACCAGAATCGAAAAGACGCCGTACGTGGACAGCGCCCACAAAGCGAGGCTGAGCCACCACAGCCCCGTTGCGATGCCAGGATTCGCATGAAGAAGCACCGTCTGCGAGCCGAGCACGGATGTCGCCGCGACAAAAGTAAAGAATCCCGGGGCGCGTTGGTGGCTCGTACAGTCTGCCCAGACGCTCTGCGGAAATAGAGTCAAACGCGTGAAGAACAGGATCCACAGGGCGACATACATCACGATGTTGATCCGCGCGAGGAACCAGGCAAGTTCGTTCAGACCATGCAGGCGGCACGCAATCGCGACGATGCCGGTTGCCATAACAAGCGCAAAGTATGCGGGATGCATCATCTGAATACGCACTGCGAGATGCGGCCACAACTCGACAGGACGAAGCCGGATTCCCTCTTGGTGACACTGCATGTTGGCCTGCGATGCTTCCATAGGGTCATGGTAACCGGCATGGACAAAGTCTGGTATCGGTAGCGGGCCGATATGCGAGTAAGATGTTTGGAAAAGGCCTGTCAGTTTTTGTCTGACACGCTCACGTGACCAGCCTGTTCTGCATGGCGTATCGCATCAGTTCGGCGTTGGACCGCAGCCCCATCTTTTCGAGAATGCGATTTCGGTATGTACTAACCGTTTTCACACTCAGACTGAGTCGCTCCGCAATCTCGGTGACGCTGTTCGCGGCAGCGAGCAACAGGAAAACTTCGTACTCGCGGGCCGAGAGTCGCTCATGAAGGGCGCCGGAATCGGAGCCGGGAAGAGACAAGTATTCAGCGATCTGCGCGGCGAGCGATTCTCCAATGTACCGTTCTCCTCGCAGCACGCTGTGGATCGCGCGTAGCAGTTCCTCCGGTGCGCGCTCCTTGGTCAAATACGCGAGCACGCCAAGTTTTAATGCACGGATCACGAATTGGCGTTCGCCATACATGCTTAATACGATTATGGCCAAATTGGGCCGGAGCTTTCTGAACTCGGAGACGAGATTGAGGCTGTTCTGGCCGCCCATCGCAATATCGAGAACCAGCACCGACCAGTCTGTGTCGCGAAGCATATCGAGTAGCTCAGAACAAGAGCCCGCCTCGCCGATGACCACGTCTGGAAAGGCATCCGCAACAATGTGGCGAAGTCCGGATCGCACGATGGTATGGTCGTCAGCGAGAAGAATGCGCATGGAGTACATTCCGTTCCGGAGGTAGCGGCACGCGGACACGCAGTCGTGTGCCCTGGCCGGATGTGCCGTCAATAGTTAATTCTCCGCTCACGAGGATTGCGCGCTCACGCATGCCGATGATTCCCAAAGATTTATCGGGTGTGATCACGCCCGTCGCGAATCCTTTTCCATCGTCTACGACCTCAAGAACCAACTCGCGCTCCGTCCTCAGCAGGCGCAGGTTCACTCCTGTCGCATTAGCATGCCGAACCACATTGGTGAGCGCTTCCTGGGCAATTCGGAACAACGTGACCGAGATCAATTCGTCAAGGATTGGTTCTACATCTCCCACCTCAACATGTACCACCAGCCCCGTACGTGACTCAACCTCGCGCGCTTGCCATTCGAGCGCTGCGGGCAGGCCTAGCTTGTCGAGCACACTGGGCCGGAGTTCAGACGATATTCGCCGCACAAACTCGATTGCTTCCGCGATCTGCCGGGTCATCTCGCGGACACTGCTGCTGAGTTCTTGCGCACAGGAACCGCCTCTGGCGTGTTGGTCACACCGCACAGGCAAGCGCGATAGTTCGATCCGCAGCGAAGTTAGCAGTTGACCGATTTCATCATGCAATTCTCGGGCGATACGGACGGCCTCGGTTTCCCGTGCCTGCTGAAGACGGCTCGAAAGCGCCCGCAACTGCGCTTGCGCCTCAAGCGCATCACGATGTTGCGCCGCCAACGAATCCGCCATGGCATTGAACGCACGTCCGACCGAAGTCAGTTCGTTGTAGCCGCGAATCAGCACGACTCGGGCGGATAGATCCCCGCTTCCGAAGCGTGTTACCGTTTTGGCCAGAGAGCGAAGTGCACGCAAGACCGCCAGCTCGGCCGCGAAATACACGGCTGCCGCCGTAAACAACGTCAGTAGTCCTAACGCCCCCAAAGTGCGGTAAAAGGCGGAATTCGCAACTTGCAGGATTTGTGTGTGAGGCAAGCCCACTGCAACATACAAATTGGGATCCTCTCCCGTAGACGTGGCAACGAAATACCGGTGCACCCCCGCACCGTGAATTTCTAACCGCTGGCCACGTCTCGTTTCAGCAATCTTCGCGATCTCAGGAATTCGCATGCCCTCAGCCGCGGAGATCTCCGAGTTCGCCGTTCCGGCATAGGTCAGCACACGCCCGTCCCGGTCCACAATAAACAGCGAGAACGGACCCGGAAACTCGACCTGTCGGGCCATCTCGGACAACCAATTCAGATTCAGTCCTGTGAACAGGACGGATATTACGCGTCGGTCTGAATCGCGGACGGCAAAGGCATGATTGAGCGTCGGCTGCTCGAAGATTGGCGATACGATATACTTTCCCGTAGCTACGTCATTGGATTTGAGCGCGGCAATAAAGGCGGGGTTGTCTCTCATGGCGGGGAAATGGGATAGTGGATAAGCACTGGCCAGCACCTCGCCGTCTGGCGACAGCATTCCTATGTTCGCGAGTTGCGGATGTCCTGCAAGCAATGCCTGAATAAAATCCGGATCGGAGAACAACTCGGACTGCGTCCCTTCCTGCGCCAGCTTTCTTCCCAGCCAATGCAGTAATTCCCTTGCGCCCTGAATCTGATGGCAATGTTCCCTGCTGGCGAGATTCGCGAGATGCAGCGCGTCTTCCCTCGTCCTCGCGAATCGCGCGGAAGCTTCGTTCACTGCCGCAAAGAAGACGAAGATTAACGCCGGAAGCGTTGCCAGTGCGATCAGAAACAGCAACCGCATCCGCAAAGAGGAAGGAGAGAGTTTTCCCATACGGTTCATTGCCCCTGAAGTCGCCACGTCCGTGACTTGACACCAAGCCCCTCAGCGGCCTGCTCGTTCACTCCCTGAAGCAGACAACAGCTACCATGGCCTTGATTGTACTTTGATTGTACAATACGATTACGAACGATTCTCCGGTTAACGGCACAAAAGATTGTGATTTTCCAATGACCTATCTATGGTAAAGTTATTTGTCGACTTTAGCGAGGATTCTCACCCCGTGGACATCGGCGCAGCAGACCCTTGTAGAATGGGTGTTTGTGTCGCCCGCCGTGGTTCGAACGTCGAAAACGGCCGTTAGAATCCGCAGATTCCATGCCAACAATTGCCAAAACCCCCTCATTTTACAGGTCCTGCAATGGATACATTTGAGCACAGATCAGTCGTACGTACACCGCCGTACGTACGTATTGACAATCAAATTGGATAATGTTATCGTATTTTACGACAGGTTGTAGCGGTGGCGGGAAATTGAACGACTCGATGTAATACATCGAGAAGGAGGCTTTCATGGGACGAAACGAGCGGCGCAATGTGAGCCGGATAAAGGTGGAGAATCTGCCGCGGTCGGGTCAGTCCGACGGGAAAACAGGTTCTCTTGGCAAACTCACGGTCGAAACCTTGGGACCCGGTGAGGGAATACTTTTTGCCGTTGGGCCATTTCGCTTCATCCTACGGTCGCCTTTCTCGCCTCAAGACGGCGTCCTGAGCCAGTAGAAGGGAAGTGCTTGCGGCAGGCAAGCGGTGCAGCGTCGTTGATGGGCACTAACGTGAAGAGCGAATTTGGCATGGCGCCGTTCTTACACCAGGGAAATTGCCGCCATGCAGTCTTCGCATTCCAGGTAAACTTCTTCACATTCGGAGAGGGCCTGTGCGGCGGGAATGCCCGCCCGGGCCGACATGTGCTGCGCGATCTCCTGAAAGGTCAGTTTTCCCACAAAGTACTGGTAGTATTCCATCTGGTCGACCGATAGTTCGAATTCAAAGGGTGAACCTCGGTTAATGATGGAAGCCCGTTCTCCAGTTTCAATCGTGTTATCGACCACACCTACGGGTGCGCAAAAAGGCATTGTATCCTCGGCTACTTCGTAGAGGAATCGGTAGTCGGGGTGGGTTCGCATGACATAGATACGGCCGAAATGGAGAAATTGGCACAGGCGCTTAACGACATACGACCGCGCGGAGCTTTCCGCAGCAAGCACGACAAGTTCTTTCAGTTTTTGAGGAGAGAGAAGTGGCGAGGCTTTCTCCAAGATGTAGTCGCCGATTTCATCGCGAAACCGGTTCCTTAATCGCTCAACGTCTTTCTTGGACAGATGCGGAGTTCGTGTAAAACAAGTCTCAGCCATCCGCCCAGTTACGAATTCATGGTCTATTAGCTCAAGCCCCCATTGCTGCGAATTGGTGCGGAACTCTGTCCCGAGGTGGGGTACCAGAATTGATACACCGAGTTCAATTCTTTCGGGCGCGAGATCGGCCAGGCGCTTTGCAAACGCGAGATCTGCTTCGATATCAGCCTCCGTCTGAGCGGGCATCCCGCAGATGAAGTTACCAAAGATCGAGGTGATTCCGGCGTTGGCGCAATCAGACACTACCATCTCCACCTGCTCAACCCGAGTGCGTTTGTTCATTCGATCAAGCATATCCTGACTGCCCGATTCAATTCCGATTTGGAGGCGTACCAAACCCGCTTCCTTCAGCCGAATGAGTAAGTCCGGGCGGCCCGCCAGGACGTCAACCCGGCCTTCGCAGAAAAATCGGAAGCGCGACTTGTCTGGAAATACGCGATCGATAACATCGCACATCTCATTTACGCGTTGGGGTGACGCGGTGAATGTGTCGTCATTGAACGCGAGGTAACGCAGGTCGCCATGGTAGTGGTCTTTGAGGGCTATCAGCTCCCCTTCCACGTTCCGGGCGCTGCGCGGCCGGTATGCACGATCCTTCGACCCTTCGCTACAAAAGAAACAGCTATACATGCAACCTCTGCTGGTGATTACCGCCGGGATGTAATAGTTTGATGTGGAGAGAAGTGAATAATCGGGATAAGGGATGGCGTCCACATTTCGATAGGGACCGAGAAAGGGCGGATTCTCCCGGATGTCCCCGTCGAATCGATAGGCAAGGCCCGGAATCCTCCGGATGGACCCCTGGCTGTCCAATACATGTTTGGCAAGAAGGAGCATGGCGTGTTCGCCCTCTCCGCGAATCACCATTCGCCGGTCATGTACAAACCGCGCCCACTCCTGAGTCACGTGGGGGCCCCCGAGGACGACGGTTACGTGGGGAAATCGCGTCAGTAGCTGGTCGCTCAAGTGCAGTACGCGGTAGAGATTCTCACTGTCGCAGGTAAAGCCAACCAAGCACCCGTCGGACTGAGATGCTGCTTGTACTACAGACTTCCAGGAAGTCTCTTCATAACGAAGGTCAAATAGCTGCACCGGAATGGCGTTATCCCGTAACACCGATCCTAAATACAGTAACCCCAGCGGGGGCGACAAGCCCACAGCATCCGGGGAAATGGGAGCATAGACCAGGAGAACGGAACGGTTCATCGACTCTCTCCTCATTCTACAATCAGGCAATGCTGTTCCAGTACTCTTATTCTTACGTGCCAATTGCCTGGACACGTGCACTTGGTCTAATTGCGAGGCTGGACTGCTAAAGGAAACCCGTTCGTGAAGTAACAATCAAATGTTCACCAACGCAATCGAATCCCAGCGCCACTCAACTGATCAGTGCTCGACCCGCACCAGTCGAAAACCTACCGTGCTGCTTGCAGAGTTTGGGCCCAACGTTTGGCGCTCTGCGGCGCGGCAGAACTTGCGGTCGTTGATGACACTGCCACCCCGCGCGATCCGGAATTGCCCAGTTTCCGGACCTTCGGGATCGATAACGGCCTCCTCAGGATATTCGCCGTAGAGGTCCAGGCAGAACTCCCACACGTTGCCGCTCATGTCGTGCAATCCCCACCCATTGGGCTCTTTCCCGCCCACCGAACGGGTCCCAAAACCACTGTTATCGGTGTACCACGCGTAGTTACCCGTCTCTGAACCGTCCGTATCGTCGCCCCAATAGAAACGCGTGGCGGTCCCTGCGCGGTACGCGTATTCCCATTGCGCCTCGGTCGGAAGGCGATATTGTGCCGTGGCTTTCCCGGCATTAAGTATGGCCAAGAACTCCTGGACGTCGTTCCAACTCGCGTTGTCTACCGGATGATCGCCACCTACTGTGGCCGATGGGTTGGACTCCATGAACTCTAACCACTGGTCTTGCGTCACCTCGAACGTAGAGAGCCAGAAACCCTCAGACAAGGTGACCGTATGCTGGGTCTCGTCGTCGTCCCGGCCAACCTCATTCGCAGGGCTGCCCATGGTAAATGTCCCCGCCGGACACCATTGGAATTCAATGCCGTCAAAGGTGCGTGTGTCGCCGGCCTGAGGTGAACGCGGCGGGCAACCGAACAGCGCCGCCATGCAAATCAACCCGGCCAAGCACGTCAATACGATACGGATGAGCTTCATGCCACTCCTTTCATGGCGATATGATCGCCAGCCCATTCCCACTTCACGCGTCGCAGACGGCATCCGGGCGGCCTTCGACCGTGAGACTCAGTCTTGGGTCCGTGCCAAACGAAATCCCAGATTGTCCGCGAAAACTATGGATAGCGTTTTAGACCGATTGGCGGTTCTGCACAGGAGTGCACTATCACTGAACGCGCCGCCGCGTATGACTCGTCCCGATCCCACTTCCGAGCCAGAGGGATCGGTAACCGGCCCCGGAGGGTACTCGCCGTGTCGATCCTGACACCATTCCTGCACGTTTCCAGTCATGTCATACAGGCCGAACGCGTTGGGTTCCTTTTGTCCCACGGGATATGTTGTATAACCGTCATTTCCCTCATACCAAGCGTAAGTCCCAATCTCGGATTCATCAGTGTCTTCCCCCCAATAAAATCGCGTCGTTGATCCCGCGCGACACGCATATTCCCATTCCGCCTCGGTCGGTAGCCGGTATGTCGCGCCGGTCGTGTTTGCATTCAGCACGATGAGAAACTCTTGCACATCATCCCACCTCACACGCTCGACCGGGCGGTCATCACCCGAGAACAAGGAAGGGTTGTTGCCCATGATCTCCTCCCACTGCGACTGGGTAACCTCGAACTTCGATAGCCAAAATCCTTTTGTCAGCGTCACCTCGTGCAAGTTCTCATCTGATTCGTGGCCCAGCTCGCTCGTTGGGCTGCCCATGGCAAATGTGCCCGATGGACACCACTGGAACTCGATACCGTCAAAGGTTCGGGTTTCACCCGCGATAGGGTCGACGTTGCCGCCCACACATCCCGCCAGAATCACCAATATTGCCACGCATGCAAACCTACACATGATTCCCCAGATGTCTTTCATTGTAAGGACCTCTCCAGTAGTGACCGAATCCGTCATCAAAACCGAGCGGTACAAATGCAGAATAGAATCAGAAACAGGAAGGCCGTACCATCGAGATACTCGCGGACAAGTCCCCCTTGCCGCGTAATATGCTGGGCATAATGGGGACCTGTCCGGCTTGGCATCGCACGCCGCGAAATCCAGATCCGAAGGCATATCCTTGCCTCTTGTATGCGTTTTGTTCGAGGCACCGGGCGGCGCGAGCGCACACCCGCCTTCTATTAGCCATAAAGCGTACCAGTCAAGTTGCCACGGAAGTCTCATCCCGACGCGAACCACGAAATCAAACCAATTCACATTCGCGTATGCGAACCCGTCGGCACCGGAAAATAGCGTGCTAGTAGGAAAAGACCAGTCGACTGTTCAGATCGGTGTCAAACAAGAACGGCATACTCCAACCGACGTTTTCGATCTGAATGATGGAGTCAAAAATATCTTCGTTGGACGTGGTTACCCCGAATCCAACGGTCGCGCCCTTGATCGTCCCGGTGATGGTACCGGGGCTTTCGCCATCGGTCGTCGAAGAAATGTCTACTGTCCCCTCAATGCCACGCAGTAGTTCGCCACCATTGTTCAAGGTACCGGTGTACAAGGTGGCAACAAAGCCTTGTGCTAAATTGCCAAGTTGTATGTCGACGATCGTGGACAGGTCGCTTTTGAAGCCGTACTCAAGGACAATGGACATAAAGACAGGTTCAAAAGTAAGAACGCCGCCGTGCTTGCCCCCGAATTCAGAATCGTCTTGCGCCTTGATCGGGATTTCTTGGCCGTCGTAGGCGATCGCGCCACCAAATACGTATGCATTCGACACACCCAGACTCGGTACCGACGCCGATAGCAACTGGTATGCTGAACCCTGTTTCATGAGGAAGAAATCGTTTTCTTTGACGCTTGTCGAAAGGGCACGAAACGCCGACCCCGTGTCGAGAAACGGTTCCAACTCGTCAATTACACCGTTTTCTTCGCCGGGCCTGTCAAAGAATCCAACAAACTGAGAGAATCGGAGTGTGTGCGTGGTGAAACCGCTCGCGCCAAGCCGCGGGTAGCTGTAACTCTCCGCGGCCGGCGCGCCGGGAACTTCGGTGCTGGTATTCACCGGGCGAAAGTCCAATTCGAAGAACGCGTCCTCGTCCAGCAGAATGTCGAAGGCGACAACGTCCGCCATCTTCGTGTCGTCATCGATCGTATCCTCATCTTCGGCCATTAGCACAATGGTGATAGGTCCGCCAAACTCGAATTTGAAACTCCGTTCATGGTTCTCCATTGGCACGGCTTCCGTTAGAGAAAGTCCGTCAAGCACCAAGCCGATTCCCTGTACGGACTGCTGTTCAAGCCGGTTGGCGTTTTCATAGTCCCATGTGATCTCAATTGCATCTCCGACATTCGCCCGGCTCTGGGACAACGTAATGTCGGTAAACTTCAGCTTTGGGTTTGGCGTAAACGTCCCTTGATTGTCTGGACATCCCAGGAATGTAACGGACGCGGCCAGTGTCGCAAGAAGACAGACTGCTCGTGTTACCATACGGAGCCTTCCTTTCTACGTTTAGCGCCGTTCTGCTATTCCTCGCTGCGATAAGAGGAAAGCGAATGCGCTTGTTTGTTCACCTCAAAATCGATGTACAAAAGTGCACTCTCCGGCTCCGCTCGCCTTGTCAGGACTTACCGAAGAAGGCGTTGGGGTCGGGGCCGCGCCATTGGGGCGCACACGGTTACTTCTTCCTGGACGACAGTTCCATTACGTCGATAAGCGCAAAACGCGAATCATCATTCTGGTTCCCTTTCGCGCACCGGCGCAGAACCGCATTCTCACTTGGGTAAAAAAGACTGGAAATATGACAATGTAGATATGTCTATCGAGAAGTCTAAGTTAGATTGTACTTGTCTGTCAATCCCTGGTTAGCATCCCTGGCTAGCAACACCCCGGCAGGGACCGGCGAGCATCGATGTGACCTAAACGAACTTGAGAGAGTTTTGCAGGGACCGCGAATTGTAGACCCTTTGGTCTACTTTTCGTTTACCGGCAGCGTGGCTTTTTGACTTGTGGAGGAGGGACATCGGGAAAGGTCCAAGCCGCCGGCAATACTGGGAAGGGCTGGTGTGTGACCCTGAGGTGAGAAGTTACACGCGCGGCATAGAACTCAGCTCGTTCATTCTATTCTCCAATCGTCACGCGCGCGTGCGCATCGCTCCAGGTGTCTCGCTCCGTGGAAGTCTCGATTGCACGTTTGGTTCCACCGCGCGACACCGGTCACAAAGTGTGGCACTTTGTGTGCCACTTTTTTTGAAGAACATGTGCACCATGGCGTACCATGTGGTGCAGAGTTGAAAAACGCTATGTGGTTGGCGCTGTGCTAATTGCTTGGAATTCAATGTGTTACACGGAATAACAATTCCGGCCTCATAACCCAAAGGTCCTTCTCCAGGGTTTGCTGATGTAAGTTGCGCTCGTCAAACGTTTGACGCACGAATGCATTCACGCCTGCACAAGAAGATGTGCCAGGTTGTGTGCCCGCTCAGTTGCGGTTGGCGGCGATACCATAAGCGCCGCCAAACCCGCCAATTTGCAGATAAGCCGCGCAAATCGATTCACAGGAAGCGGTTTGCCAGCCTGGTACTTTACTTTGTCTCAATTCGACCTTCGTCTGTCCTTCGTTCGATTCGTCCGCAGCCGTGAGAAGCTAATCGGGTTGAATCTTGTGAGGAGAAATCTCCCCGAGTCTGAGGCATCTTCCGGTCGAGTCGAACGCTCTCCCTGAATGCATAGAAACACTTACACACGAAAAGGATGAGAGGTAGCAGGAGTAGCGTCAGTCCAAGCGTCGCGTAAGGCATCAGAAGAAAGCTCTCTGGCAGTGGCACGGACTCGGAAACTTCGCGAGATCCGCGTTCTGGCTCGAGCATAATCAGACCCATGGCGCTGAGCGCGGCCACGCAGAAAGCTAGCACTCTCGCGGAGAATCCGCCAAATCCCATTTCTGGAAGCACCCGCAGGCAGACAACAAACACGACAACGAAAACTATCAAAACAACAGGCGCTCCCAACGTCCATGCCTGGCCAACAAGTTCGTTCATAAGAGTTCCTCTCTGCAGCGCCCCCAGTGCCAATCCATTGTCATTCGTCTGTGCCTTGGCAGCGGGAATCCTCTTTACCTGCTTCTTTAAGGACGCGCGTACACACTTCCCGGGCCCACTGGGGTGCGGCCTGCCACGCTCGGATAAGAGTTGCGAAATCCGAGTCTGCAACATATGTGCAACACGGCGCGTTGGCTATTGCGTCCCCGGCTTGTTCTGAAATGTCCCCAGCATGTTCCTCCCCACTCTTTTGGCCGCAGGCACTTGCGTCGATATGGCCTGGCTTTGTCCCTGCAGTGTTCCCGTCCTGTCCAGGCCCATACACTGGTTCAAATCCAGTCGCCCCGACCATTCTTTCCTCTTTGTCGATCGATGCCAATTGGCGCGGGAATTCGTCGCGGGCACGATGCCGTACCGGGGCATGGCTAACGTGAGTACTTTCCGACGGTCGCCCCTTAGTCGTCCAACGTCCTGCGCAAGTGAGAGCGCAAGATCGACCGGACCATCTCGGCGTCGCGCCGCGCGAAGGCCTCGGCGATCATGTGATGCGCCCGAATCGAACTCACCGGGTCCTCGCTCGGTTTCGGAGCTTCCAACGTCGATGCAAGAAAGTAGTCGGCCAGGACGCGGTGCATGCCGGACACGAGTGGATTGCCCGTCATTTCGAGGATGAGCGAGTGAAATGCCAGATCGATCTGGTCGGCTCTCTCGTTGTGCCCGTACTTGGCCGCGACCGCCTCAAACTCGCCGGCGAGTTTGGCCGCGCGTTGAACTTGCTCCTCCGTGCCGTGGGCTATCGCGAGATCAACCGCGCCCATTTCCAGCACAAACCGGAGTTCCGCCAGGCGTGACAACTCGTTGCCCTGAGCGCCGCGCCCATAGAACGGCACCCATTGGGACATGAGCTTCACCGGGTCCGGCCGCCCTACGAGCAGCCCTTTTCGCTGGCGTGATTTCAGCACCCCCAACGCCCGAAGCTGTCCCAGGGCTTCCCGCGCGATACTACGCGACACGCCATAATGCTGCTCGACCTGATCCCCCGTCATGAAGAAATCGTCTTCCTGGAGTTCCGACGCCACAATGTCGGCATGCATGCGATCGGCGATGACGTTTGCCAGCGTATTCGTGTTTGGTTCGTGTTTACTCATTCCTGGAGAATACCCAATCGGTGGACCCGTCCCAATTGATTTGGCACAAGACGGCTCCGGTTCGCTCAATGGCAAGCATGCTCGATAAACCTAGGTTAACGGTTGATCGTCCTGGGTCCACACGGTCAGGTTCGTCAGGTCCCGGCGGCGTTCCGGGATCACAAAGGACAGTGCGTACCCCACAACAAACATGGCGATGTTGCTGATGATCCCCGTGTAGTACGACTCAAACGATCCCTCTACAAACGCGGTCCATGCGGCCGGCAACCAACCGAGCACGGCCAGCGAGATGAATGCCGACCACCCTACGGCGAAGGCGATGCCGAAACAAACCGCACGGCCGTCCCCTCGCTTGGTAAAGAAGCCCAGCATGTAAAGCCCCATCACGCCACCGGCAACAATCGACTGAATCTCCGTCGCGAGATCCTGAAGCGTGCTGCTCTGGGAACGATACAGCCAGAATGCGCCAAGGACCATGATTATCGAACTGACCAGGGTCAACAGCTTTGCCACGACGACATAGTGCCGATCGCCCCGTCCCCGCGCGAGGTGTCGCTTGTACACGTCCGTAATCGCCACGGCGGAGATCGAGTTCATCGCCGACGACATACTCGACATCGCCGCCGCGAGCACCGCGGCAATCACAATGCCCGAGAACCCTACCGGCAATTCGTTCGATATGAAGTACGGAAGAATCTCCTCGGCCCGCCGCTCGCCCGTCAGCATCGCATGCGCCTGCGCGTCAGGAAAGATCTTGTAAAACACGTACAACCCCGTCCCGACCAGCATGAAATAGCCCCAGGTAGGCACGCTGAACCAGCAGCAAATCCACATGGCGCGCCGCGCATCTGACGCGCTCTTGGAGGCGCAGTATTTCTGGATGACCTCTTGGTTTGTGCTGTATTCCGCGAGCCATTGAAACAACCCGACGAGTAACAGCATGAAGACCGTCTTTTCGCTGAGCGAAATCCCCCACGCAATAGGCTCCAACTCCCCGCCTGCGTTCAACTGACTCAATCCGAACTTTCCGTCGGCCCACCCCACGGAGAAAAGTTGGGAAAATCCATCCGGCAGTTTGTACACGATGGTTGCAAGAATGAGCAGTCCCCCCAGGACCAGGATCAACGATTGAACGAAGTCTGTCCAGATAACCGCTTCGATTCCACCAATGATCGTGTAGTACGCGGTGATCGTCCCGCCCAAAAGAATGCAGGTCGGAACACTCCAACCGGTGAGACGATTCATGAGAAGCGCCACCAAGTATTGAATCAGGCTGATTCGGATGCACTGACTCAACATGAAAACCGACGCGCCGTAGAGTCGTGTGCCGGGTCCGAACCGCCCTTCGAGATACTCAAAGACGGACGTTATTTTGCCGCGCCGAAAGAACGGTACGAACAACCACGACGCGATGAAAACACCCACCGGAAGCATGATGCAGATCAGATACCGCACATACGCGGTCTTGTATGCGTCCGCGGGATAAGCCACAAAGGTGATCGAGCTAATCGTTGCGCCGAATAGCGAAATCCCGATGAGCCAGCCCGGATACGCGCGGCCGCCTACGAAATACTGCTCCGTGCTCTTGGCTCGGCGCGCGAAGTACGAGCCCATGGCAAGCATGGCGCCGAAATAGATGACGAGCACGCCCAAGTCGATGAGATTAATTCCAGCCACGCTGCGCTCCCCCTACGTCGTACGCCCTCGGAATTCCCGCCGCATACGGCGGTTCCACCCACTGGGTCGTCATCGTCCAAAACGTCCTGGGATACGAAAAACAGGCCTCATGAAGGGGTCCATTATCCGGCCACCCCAACGTCTAGCCAGAAAATAATATGGTATTTATTTTGACTTTGCAAGCAATTTGACATAGAATATCCTAAAAGTTCTACATTAAAGCATACTTTATTCTCGATATTCTTCTTTTTGAATAAGGTGCGCCTCCAAGGTGCGCAGGAGGAGTGGATAGCATGGGCTTGTTGCGCGTCGCGGGTATTATCCCCGCCCGGTACGGATCGACGCGGCTTCCTGGGAAACCGCTGAAACCCATACTGGGGAAACCCATGATTCAGCATGTGTACGAGCGCTGCGCGCAGGCCGGGGTATTGGACGTCGTTTGCGTGGCTACGGATGACGTGCGAATCGTCGAGGCCGTCGAAAGCTTCGGCGGAAAAGCCGTGATGACGCGTTCCGACCACGTGAGCGGTACCGATCGACTTGCCGAGGCCGCCCGGTCTCTCGACGCGGACATAGTGGTCAACATTCAGGGCGATCAGCCCTTCATCGATCCCGTCATGATTGAGGAAGGCGTCCAACCCTTCCTGGACGACCCTGGCGTAGTGTTGTGCACGCTAAAGTGTCCAATTACGCACGAGGCCGATCTTCAGAATCCCGCGGTCGTGAAAGTCGTTACAGATTCGAACGGCGACGCCCTCTATTTTTCCCGCTCCCTGATTCCTTATCCACGGGAAGCGGTGGACCATGCGGTTTTCGAGCATGTGGGATTGTATGTCTATAGGAAGACGACGTTGGTTGAAGTAGCGGCTCTTCCGCCGACCATCCTCGAACGCGTCGAATCCCTGGAACAATTGCGCTGGCTGGAACACGGCATGCGAATTCGCGTCGTCGAGACAAAATGCAGGGACCAATCGTTCAGCGGATTCAGTGTCGATACCCCCGAAGATTTGGAACGCGCCGAACGCATGCTGCGCGAACGCCAGGCTCGTGCGCTGAGCAGTCAGTGATCGGCAGGAGCCAGCGGATCGAGGCAGTTCGAGGAAAGTTTGAACAAAGCTCCAAGAAGGCCTCGGGAAGGCCTGAGGAACGCTCAGGGAAGGCAACAAACCACACTACAAAGCGGTGTGTCATATTCCCCCTTTGAAGGGGGATCAAGGGGGATGTTCTTCTCACCATGCTGCGGCGTGGAGGCTTAGTGACTTCAGGAGACTAGCGATGGCAATCAACACAGACACGGCAAGAAATCTTGAAGAGGGCCTGAACCCGGCAACGCTCGATCGTATTTCGCAAGCCGTCGACCGCATCGTCCACGCCAAGGAACGCGGCGGAAACGTCGCGGTAGTAACGGGCAGCGGCCCCAATATTCATGAGGGCGTCACGACACTCATTTCCGAACTCATGCGGGCCGGCGTGGTCGATGCCGTAACAACCAGTTCCGCCGTCGTATCCCACGAGATGGGCGGCACCCTGGACAAGGTCAAGCGTTGCGCGGGCGCGGCGGTCGATGTTTCCCCGTCCTACACGCCGCGAGGCGGGGAATTCGAACTCACGCTTATGGACGACGAAACGCTGGACGCGATTCGCCGGTACATGCCCGTCGACGAAGCGCTCATTGAACGGATCAAAAGCGCGGAAGGAAAAACCATCATCAAGGCCGCGGGCAATCTCGGCTACCCCGTAGGGCTCTGGCTCGAACGCCTCTCCTGGGAGATTTGCGCCCTTGCGCACAGTCACGGCGCCTCGTTTGAGGAAATCGCCGGCCTGGGCGCCGACGAACGCACCATGATCGGCCGGGGCGCGCGATTGGGGCTGCCGGTCCTCGTGACCATCCCCCAACTCATCGGCGGCGGCTCCGTCGGCTTGGCCATCGGCGACAGTATCAGCATTTCGGAACGGGCATCCCGCCTGGCGCGCATGCTCGACAAGGCAGATGTCATCATCGAGTCCGCCGTGGTCCTGACGCAGGAAATCCACGACGGTCCCTTCGAGCGCTATACCGGCCACGGCATGTGGGCCGCCTGGCAAGGACACCAGACCTATTCCCTTGAAGGCAAGAGCCTCATACGCATCGACCTCGACCCCGCACTCGAGCACGTCTGGCAAGCCGAACAGGAAGGCAGCGCAGTACAGCAGGCCATCGCGAACGGACTGCCCAAGACAAAGGCATTCAAGGTCCCCTTCCGCATGGAGATGTCGGGATTCGCCCGACATGAAGGCAGCGTGCCGGTCATCGGCGACATCGGAGTCATTTGGCCCATCATCGCCTGTCGCCTTGCCGAACGGCTTCATCTCGACCTCGAGTTCCTCTCCTATCCGCAACAAACCGACGAAGGCAAAGCCATGCGCGAATCCATCGTCCACGACATCAAGCCGATGAACCGCGACCGCATGCTGGAAGGTTTGCGGAATCGGGTCGCCCAAGATCCCTCGATCTGGAAAGAACGCACTGAGGCCACAACTTGCCACCCCTGATGTACCTCGTGTCGTCGTTGTCCCCTTTGGTCCTTTGGGCCCCTTCTGGTCCCTCTGGTTGGTCCTATTGGTCCTATCGGTCCTATTGGTCCTATTGGTCCTTTCGGTCCTATTGGTCCTATCGGTCCTATTGGTCCTATTGGTCCTTTCGGTCCTATTGGTCCTATTGGTCCTTTCGGTCCCTTTGGTCCTTGGGGTCCCTGATGTCGCCACTGCCCCTGAAAAACGGAGAAAACCAATGCCCAATCACTTGCGCGCAGTATTTATAGCCCTGATAGCCGCCGCGGTTACCCTCGCTGCCGAGACGGAGAATAACAATCAAATGCAAAACACCATCGCCTCATCCGACTATCAATCCGCCGTCAATCACGCAGGTGGCCGCGTCGATTTCGTGTTCGGCGATGACCGCCCCTTCGCCGAATGCCACGCCTCAACCGTGGTGCAAGCCCCCGACGGCTCCTTGCTGTGCGCGTGGTTCGGCGGCACCCGTGAAAAGGATCCCGACGTGAGCGTTTGGATTTCCCGGTTCGATGGTACCGCCTGGTCCGCTCCCGAACGAACGGCCAAAGTTGGTGAGGTCGCCCATTGGAATCCCGTGCTCTTTCGCGACTCGGACGATGTCATCTATCTCTTCTTCAAAGTCGGCGTCGACGAAGTGAATTGGGCCACCTATTGGATGCAGACCCAGGACGCCGGCGATACGTGGTCGCAACCGCTACCGCTCGTCGATGGAGACGTCGGCGGGCGCGGCCCGGTCAAGAACAAGCCGATCATCCTCTCCGACGGCACCTGGTTGGCCCCCGCCTCCTTGGAGCGCAAGGAAGGAGAGCGTGAGATCTGGACCGCATTTTCCGAGCGCTCCACCGACAACGGAAAGACCTGGACTCGCTCCGCGGACTTCGCACTACCGGAAGAACTGGACGGTCGCTACGGCGGCCCCGGCGCGATTCAACCCACCTTCTGGGAGTCCTCGCCCGGCAATGTCCACGCCCTCATGCGCACCGGCGCCGGAGTGGTCTGGCGTACCGATTCCAACGACGGCGGCGTCACGTGGTCGCCCGTCATCGCAACCGATTTGCCGAACAACAACAGCGGCTTTGACGCACTAAGACTTGAGGACGGTCGCGTACTCCTCGTGTACAATCCCGTCGGCGAGGACTGGGGACCTCGCACGCCCCTCGACCTGGCCATCTCCACCGACAACGGCGCCACATGGCAGACGATCGCACACCTCGAAGACGACCCCAACGAGGAAAGCGAATACTCGTACCCCGCGATCGTCCGCACGGAAGACGGTATTGCCGTGACCTACACCTGGAAGAGGGAACGCATTCGCTGCTGGCAAATCCCGATGGCAGCGATAAACTAGGTCGCGTTCGTCCGCAATCTCCGAAGATCGACCGCCACTGTTCGTGACGTCCGCGAAACGGCCTTACGATTTCGCTTCCAGCAACGCCTCCAGCTTGTCGAACGATCCGGTCCAACCCTGGGTCATGCTGGGCCGATGCTCCAGGAACGCAGCCAACTCGTCCGGCGTGAACTCTCCCACGGGCTTCCACGTCACGGTCACACGCGACGAATTGCTGCCCTCCGCCGTCAGCAGCACCTTCGTATGCATCGTCGCGGGCCACACCGGCACCATCGGCGGTCGGCTGATATTTCCCTCCCGATCGCAGAACTGCTGCGTGTAGACCAGGCGGCTCGGCTCCACGATCTCCTTGTACTCGATGCGTCCGTACATGGTGACGTCGGCATGATCGGTCATCTTGTAGAACGCGCTGCCACCGGCGCGAATGTCCACCTCACGGAATTCCATATCGAGACCAACCGGCGGAAGCCACTTCGCCAATCGCTCGGGATCCGTCCACATTGTGAACAGCACGTCGACCGGCGCATCGAAACTGCGATTGATGACGAAGACATCGCGCCCGGCAATCTGCTTGTCCAGGTATTCCGCCAGGCGATCCCAGGTCCCATTACCGCCCGCCTTCTTGATGAACTCGCGCGTCGCTTGCGCCTCCTCCGCAGTCCGCAACGCCATCGTCATATCCATGGTCGTCTTGCCGCCCGACTCGGCAAACGTGACCGTCACGCGAAACAGCGGCGCGCGCTCGTCGTTGGCGCCATGGTCGTATACGAGCTTCTTCTGTTCCTCCACCTCATGGTATAGCGTCTTGTTCGGATAGTCCGTGCCGTCCGGGCCATGCATCGTGTAATGCCATATGCCGCCGGGGCGCAAATCCTTGCTATGGGTCGTCAGGGTGAACCCGCGGGGACCCCACCATTGGGCGGCTTGGTCCGGATCGGTCCAGGCATCCCACACAATCTCAACGGGGGCGTCGTACACGCGGATCAGGCGAATCTCATTCGGTTTGCTCGTGGGGGACATGAGTTGACCTCTTTTTCTGGTTGGATTCGGCAGTAACGGTTTTCAAGTATTCATCAAGGCGATCAAGGCTTTCTTCCCAGAAGACCCGGTACTGCTCCATCCACTGGGCCGCATTCTTGAGCGCTTCAGGATTAAGTTCACAAGGCCGCCGCTGAGCGTCCTGCGTTTTGGTCACGAGCCCCGCCCGCTCCAGTACCTTCAGATGCTTGGTCACGGCCGGTAAGCTCATCTTTCCGAGAAACGGCTGCGCCAGCTCGGACACATTGGCCGTGCCCTCGGCGAGCCGGGCGAGCATGGCGCGCCGGGTGGGATCGGCCAGGGCGGCAAATGTCAGTGTTAACTGGTCTCGCATGAACTCTAACCCTTCGGTTAATTAACCATTTGGTTATATTAAAACACGACAGCCCGATCTTGTCAAGCAGAAAATGTGGACGGGAGTGCAGCAACCGGTGCAAAGGAAGAGTGGTTTAGGTTATCCGAGGGAGAATCCCGCTACGGCCGTGGCGAGACGAAAGGTCACTCGATCATCTTCTCGAGACCACCAGCCATTCTAAATTTTCGGCTGACCTGATACGCGCCGGTAAACACCGTTTCGCTGTCATTGAGATTGGAGGGACACACGCGGGCGCTGGCCCGGTTCCAGGCAAGCACAAGGGTTTCCGGGTTGGACCCAAAGGTATACAGCCCGCGAACCAACCCGGTAGGGCTGTGCCAATGAAGCTTCATGGGAATGACGCTCGTATCGCAGAAATACTCGCCAACAAACGCGTTATCGGAAGGCGCGTCCATGGTCAGCGTGGTCTCGGTAAAGGTGAGCATGACGTCCCGGAAATATCCCCCGCCCTGCAAGACGGTGCAGATATCCCCGATCCAGGACCCGACAAGCCGGGGGTCCTTATCGGTGAGCTGGACCTCGTCGCGGGGATAATCCGCGAAGAGTAAGCCCATGGTGAGTGGCGCTGGGCGCCCATTCGCCATAATTGAAGCCTCCACAAATAACGCCAAAGCCGTTAATGCCTTACTAATTTCACTTAATACCATAACGGGGATTCTGCGTCAAGGATTAAGTCGAGGCGCACCGCATTTCGCACGACGAGGTTCGAGTCAGATTGGCGTTAGGGGAGCGGAGGAACTTCTACGTGAAACCAACCACGCAGGTCCCCATCCGCAAAGCCCACGGCTGCATCGTTCGGATAGGCACCGGCCAGCGCGGCTTGAACTTCCGGCGCGATGGCGTCGCGCGGACCATGGCATTGAAGGCATTGGGAACTCAGGTGAATGGGCAGCAGCGCCGCGAAGGAGCCGTCTTCCCGGTTGGCGAGAAACAACGGTGAATCGGCTCTTCTCTCCACAAACGGGACCGCCCATGCGGGTGGAGCATTCTCCGCGTTTCGGAGGCGAAACGAGGTTCGACCGATGTTCACGTGGTGCTTGGCGCCGATCTCCGTGCCAAGGGCGGGCGCGATCTCCTTGCACACGCGGATGGCCGACGCGGCGTCACCGGATTGCAGCGCCTCCTGCAGATGCCCCATCAGGGTTTGCGCGAGTTCATTCCGCGCGGCGAGGGCGCGTTCCTGCTGCGCGGCTTGCGCCGGACTGAGCGCCTCGCCGCCAACCTCAGTCCAGCGTGGCGCGGTGGACTGGCACCCATAGATAAAGACACTGCCTGCAATCAGTCCGAGAGCGAGAAATCGTAACCTGCGCATCGTATGCTACCTCCACGTGCGTCGCTTCCTGTGAGCCGCATCGCACGCCGTGCCGCAGCCCATTGGAAGATGCTCCCTATACTCTATCGATATCGGAAGCGCTATTGCATCTGCCGGCAACCACTCGCTACCCTCGGACGTTTCGGACTCAAGAAGTTGCGCGGCACCCATCGCGTCTGAAAAATGAAGCCTTTGGTCTAGAATTGCGATGGACCCCACAGAATTCCCAAGGAAGGAATCATTGCATGCATATCAGTCGCATCCGGCACGGCGTTCCAGCCAACCATTCGTTACTCAATCTCGGTGCGCTGCTGGCATTGGCCGCATTGAGCGTCGCTGCCGCTGCCCCTCCCGACGGACCATGGGTCGATGCCGTCGCAGTCAAGCTGCACCAAGCCTGGCAGGCAGGCGAACCCATGCCACGGCTCAGCGCGTGCCGCCCCGACGCGACCCTTGACGATGGATACCGCGTTCAGGAGGCCGTGGTCCAACTCATGTTCGGACCGGACGGCGTCGGCGGATTCAAAGCAGCAGGCATCAGCCAAAGCGCCCGCGACAACAACGGCGTCGACGGACCCTTGACCGGCGTGTTCCCCGCCTCCGGCATACACGAAGTCGACGACGGCGTCGTCGTCGATCTGTCCGAGGATGCGAACCGGCACGTGGAAACGGAGATGGGCTACATCTTCTCCGCTCCCATTTCAAAGCCGCTGCCGGACGTGGAAACCTTGAAGCAGCACGTCGCGTTCGTCGCGCCCATCGTCGAACTTCCAGGCAACGCCGTCGACAACAGCAAACCCGGCACGACGGCGGACATGCTCGCCTGGAACATCAACGCGAAGGAACTCATCGTCGGGCCGCGGCATGCTCCGGCGGAAGTCGACGTGGACGCCGTGGCGATCACGCTGACGCACAACGGCGCGGTCGTCAACACCGCCCAGTCGGACGAAGCCGCCGGCGGTCAATGGGACACCTTGCTCAAGACCGTCAACGACGTTGTCGGCCGCGGCTACACCGTCGAAGCCGGGCACGTCATCACTAACGGCGCGGTCGGGAAGATCCTGAAAGCCGAACCCGGCCATTACCGCGCCGAGTTCGAACCCCTAGGCGTCATCGAGTTCGACGTAAAGTAGCGCGCCTCCAAAGAGGGCGGGTTTTCCAGCCCGCCGCGCCGAGGATCCCGAGATCGCGCGTGGGCCAAGTACCCCCGAAGCGACACGGAAAACGCGCACACATCAACGAATCCCGCTACGCGTGCGCGTCTCCTCGAATCGAAGCGTTGGGCCAGGCGGGTTGGAAAACCCGCCCTCCTCGTATTCGCCGCGGTTATGCCTCTTCCGTTACCGTGTATTCCATGGCGTCGGCGAGGGCAAAGATCGGTTCCTTGAGGTCGCCGTAGGCGGTCACACGGTGCCAGCCCCAACGGTCCCATTCCGTGAACAGCTTCTCGAAATCCCCCACGGGTTCCGCGCAGATCTTCGTGCGGCACGCGCGATCGTCGGGATCGTTGTCGACGGCTTTGCCCTGGTGGAACAGGATTTCCTTCTTCTCCGTATCGACCTGGATGGTCGTGGTCATGTACCCGGTCGGAAGCACCGAGCGCACCGATGCGCCTTGCCTATCCTCGGAGTGGGTCATGATGTCGAAGGCGTTCGCTTCGCCCTCGGGACCAAAGGCCCGGTTCGACGCCACGCAGTGGGCGTAGATGATCTGCCGCTTCGCTGTGTCCATCACCGGGTCGGAGATGTAACCGGGCCGCCCTTGCGTGAGCGCCGTCAGCGCGACCATGGACGCGGTGGATCGCACGTCGCATTCGCAGGCCCCGATGAGCCCCTGGTTGTTCAACTCGTGGAACCCCAGGCACGGGTACGCGTGGATGTGCCCGCCGTAGAACCCGCCGAGGCAGTTGATGGTGATGGCGTTCGCGCCGTACTTGTCCAACACCGCCTTCTCGCCCAGGTACATCGCGGCCGAGGTTTCCAGCACGTCGCGCGGCACATCGATAATCGACCGCGCGCCCAGTTGCCAGTGGTCCGCAATAGCCATGGCTTCGTCTTTATCCGCGGAGGCCCAGGCGTCGTTCAGTTCCGCGAAGGGAACCTTCACGACGGGGATCCCGAACATGGCCGGCTGATCGCCGGACTCCTGATCGCGCACGGCGAGAATCTTCGATTCGCCCAAGCGCCGCACACATTCCTCCGTCGACAACAGCGCCACGGAATCGGGCAGACAACTCAGGTCGCCCGGCTTCGGCGTCGCCGCCACACGCGCGCGCGCCACGGCCGCCACGAACTCCGCGGGCGCTCCCCCGCTCTGCACCACCGCGAAACACTTCGCGGCGGCCACGAGATCCTCAAACTTCGACGACGCAACAAACGCCACGTTCGGCGATTGACTGCGCAGGAACCCCGCCGTGTACACGAGGAACCCGCCGCTGCCCGCGAACTGGTAGTCGGCGTAGAGCACCGGCTTGCCCGTAGTCGCCACCGTCTGGACCACCCGGTTCCAGCAGTTCATCTGGTAGACGATGTAGCCGTCGATATTCGCGGTCGCATCGTCCGCGACGATCTTCGCCGCTTCCTCCTCGCCTGTCGCCATGGCGGAGACGATCTCGTATTCCGGACAGGCCTCCGCCAGACCGCCCGTGATGCGTTCCATCACGGGATTGAAGTCATAGCCCACATTCGGCCAGTCCGGCCCCGGCTGCACGGCCGCGTGCAACGAGTAGATGATTTTGATCTTGGCCTTCTGCGCCCCCGGTGCCGCGTGAACCCGCCGCGGAGCGAACAGCGCTCCCGCCGCGCAGGCACACCCCGCCGCCAAAAAGCGGCGACGGTTCATCTGGCACCCCATACACCCCGAAAGATTCCGTGACGTAACCATAACTACATCCCTTCCCCCGAAGGATTTGATCCGCACGTTCCGGATCTAGGCTACACCCAAGGGCCGCGGCGTGTCCACTGGAAAAGCGGGTAGCGGGGCCAAAATTCGAAATCCGAAGCACGAAATCCGAAACAAATTCGAATGACCAAAATCGGAAAGGACGCCCAAACCATCGTCTCGCGGATTTGCAGACGCCGAGCCAAGCGGAAAGCCCCCCCTCTAGCTCCCCCCGTGAACGGGGGGAGAATTGACTCCCTCCGCGTCTTGAGCATTGCGTGGATCTTCTTTCGGTATCCCGTGGACGGCGGGAGAACTAACTCCCTCCCCGTCGACGGGGAGGGCCGGGGAGGGGGTCTTCACGTCTTCGCATTCGGATGCTCCGAGCACACCTGCGCGCGCGTTCGATTGGGTTACGTCACGCTTCGCACAGTGGGGCGGGCCGGTGTAGATGGCCTCGGCGACGGCTCGGGCTTTGGAGCCGATGGGGAAGGCTTCGGGCGGGATTCCGCCGGCCCGGAGGGTGTCGAGGTAGTCCTGGAGGACTTTGGCGGTGTCGAGTGAGATTTCTCCTTCGAGGTGTTGATCGATGGATAGCGAGTTGGTTGCAGAACATCCCCCTTGATCCCCCTTCGACGGGGAATGGGAACGCGTTCGGATTCGGCGTAGGCCTCGTCGAGGAGGGCGGCGTTGTCGAAGGCTTCGCACATTTCTACGTCGCGGCAGTAATATCCGAGATAACGAAAGAAAAGAACGGGCGTAGGGTTGAGGTTTGATCGACCCTCAGATTCCTGATCCTCAAGTGCCAACCCCATGCCTAAGTTTCTCGCTCAAATTGATCCTTTACCTCCTTCAGAAACGTCGGAGGGACAAACCAATCGACCAGACCGCAGTTTCCGCAAACGCGAATGTGGAATTCGGGGTCAGAGAACAATCCAAGCGGTAGTAACGAACGACCGGCGCCGCTCTCTGCGGCCACGTCCTTCGCGTACCACTCACTCCCTCCACAGTTCCGGCATGGCTTACCTTTCGAGTCCATCGTGAATCCCTCCCACCGCTCCCTATTCAGAGTAGCGCGTTGCGCGAGTTGGGGCGCTCTGTTTTAGAGTCTTTTCAAGTCTTCCGTCAAGGATTTAGAATCGGTCAGAATGCGATCTACAAGTTTCTTGCCCATTAGAGTAAGCCTCAATCCATAGTTTCCATATGGATTGGATGCGTGAAGCACTGACGGTACGGAAATCTGCACAAGGTTGAATCTGGCGAGTTCATAGAATAATCCCATCTTGAGATCATCGTCCGCAACATGCCTAGCGACGCTACCGAAGCTAATGTTCATATTATCCCGTTTCCCGACAGACTTCGCCGTTGCCTCGGAAAGTAACTCAAGCGCCCCTGTGCTCAAGTCGTCCACGCATCGAACGAAGAAGTCCGTGTCATTAAAAGAGAGGCGTTGGTCATCGGAATCCGGTTTCATCATTTCGGCTACTAAGGCAGCCGCAGCTTCGATCTTGGTCTTACGATTTGTCATCAAAACGATCCAACGGCATCGGTTATACGTCTCTATGAAGTCTTCTGATCTTAGTCGTTCCGCGATACGCTCTTTAGATATCTCCAGCGCGATTATGCGTTGCGAAATTTCCTGAAAGAACCTATCGTATGCGCGGGTTTGCAACTCCGCCATGGCATCGTCGATGCCGCTAGCTATGGGACCTCCAAGTGGTCCAAAAGCAGAGAACATGGCTTTGACTGTTGCGGCACCCAATCGTGTAAGTCCACTTAGGGTTCTCGGCACCTCCAGATTACGCTGCCCATTCTCGGAACCGTCTAATTTCGAGTCGGGTTCTTCCATCCAATCGTTCTCCCTACTTCGGCCGGAACGCCAAAGCCAAGAAGCCTCCGCTACTAACGACAGACACGTACTCCATCAGAAGCGAACCAAGATTCACTGATCCAACTATCGTCCCGAGTCTTGTATCGAATTCGGACGGATTGATTACAAATGATTATCCGGCTGTACGGCGGGCATTGCTGGAGTTATTTACGAAATCAAAAAGCGGGAATAGGAGCAATAGTATCAAGACGACTCCTATCCCGAAGAGAATATATCGTTGGATTTGCGTGTCTTTCATGACTCGCTCCCTCACTTCGCCAGCCTCTCGTCACAGATGAACAGGAAAGTAATTGTATCGCAAGCAATTCACTGGAACCCCACCTAAGCGCCTGCGTACGCCGCGGTCTGGCGCTCCGCCTACCCATGTTAGACCGCTCAGCGACACGGCTTCCCAGCTCCGGTCGCTCCCTGCTAATACTCTCAAACTGGGATCGGGGATCCAACACCATCTCCTCCAATCCTCATCACTTCGCACTCATCATTCATCACTCATCATTTTCCCCACTGCAACCTCCCGCGCCTACAAAGATAAGGAGGTTCTCACCATGCCAACCACCCCCAAACACACCACCCTCGGCACCCCCTGCGCCCGTTCCTGGACCAACGACTGGATCGCCACCGTCGAAGCGACCGAAACCCAACTCAACCACCGCATCTGCGGCGCACGCCTACCCGACGCCACGCCCTGTTGCAACGAATCCGATCACCCCTCCGGACGCTGCCCCTTCCACGGCGGCTTCGACCTGACCGGCGCACCCCCCGGCAACCGCAACCACGTCATCCACGGACTCTACTCCCGCCGCCTCAGACCCTGCACCCAAACCTGCCCCCACTGGCAAACCTGCCCAATCGCCAACGCTCTCACGCACCACGAAAACCGTCATTCCCGTGCGTGCCCCGGCGAAGCTCCCAGCGAAGCCAGGGATAACGGAGACCCAGCTACCCACCCAAACCGTCATCCCCGTGAAAACGGGGACCCATCTTCATATTCCGCACCAAATCCCCGCGAAAACGGGGCTCCCTCTTCACAATTTCCCGACCCATCCGGCCAATCCCACACACCCGATCCGACCGATCGGCCCGATCCGCCCGATTCTTCTCTACAGACTCCAGCCTCCGGACTCCAGCCTTCTCCAAATCCGCAATCGGACTCCCTCCAGTCTCCAGACTCCGGTCTCCAGCCTTCTCCAAATCCGCAATCCGCAGTCCGCAATCCGCAATCGAAATCTTCCCTCCAGTCTCCAGCCTCCGGTCTCCAGCCTTCTCCCACTTCGTCCTATAGGTCCCATACGTCCTATAAGTCCTATTCCCAAAACGCCGCGCCCCCACAAACACCCCCAACCTGCGTATACCAATTAACCGAATACAACACCGTCCTGACCGACGCACTCGCCATCGTCGAATCCCAACCCCACCCCAACCCCATGGGCCTCCACAACGCCCACAACGTCGCCACCCTCCAAGTCCTCGTCAGCACCGCCGCCGCCCAACTCACAACGGCTTCCAGCCTCTTCGAGGTGCCACGGGCTTCCAGCCCGTGTCCCCCAGCCGTTCCATGGGCTTCCAGCCCATGTAGGCGTCCCTCTTCTTCAGAAGCCTCCGAAGACCCCCACACCCCAAACCCCAACCCCCATACCCCAAGTCCAAACCCCACACCCCAAACCCCAAACCCCAGCATGGTCCTCGCCTTCACACGCCTCATGCGCGAGTACCGCCACACACTAAAACTCCTCCAAGCACCGGGGTTGACCCCCTTGAACCGTCACAATTCCACGGGTGCACCCCCGACCGCCGAAGGCATCCTCCGCCACGCCCAACGCATTCAACACGACACCAACCTCGACCCCGATTCCATCGCCGAAACCCAACTCGAACCCCAAACCCCCGAGACCCACGCCAAAGCCTTCATCCAACAAGCCGCGCTAGC
>CAZWDH010000038.1:0-31189 GCA_964632865.1 uncultured Nitrospiraceae bacterium | reverse complement strand
GCGGGCTGTGAACGAATTCCCCGGCAGCCCGGATCAGCCGCGCGCGGCAGCAGCCTACGCAAAGCTATTGGAAGAGGACGGCAAGATTGAAGAGGCCGTGCGGATGTACGAAGACATCCGCGCGAACGCCCCGGCCGAGTACCGGGCTCCGGCATTGACGGGTCTCGGCCGCCAGGCAAAGCGGACGGGAGACTTGGTAGAGGCCCGCGAGCTGTTCCAGGAAGCCGTTGACAGCGCGGCCTGGGACTCGGAAGACTGGGATGAAGCGCTTGACGCGCTGGGCGAGGCCAATGTCGAGTTGATCTTCTCCCCCACTCCCACGCCCGACAGCAAGACGTACGTGGTCGAATCCGGCGATACGCTGACAAGTATCGGCATCAAGTTGAACACCACGCAGGGTCTGCTGACGCGGGCCAACAATCTGACCGACGATTCCACCCTGCGCGTTGGACAGCCGCTGAAATGGACTCCCAAGGATTTCCGGATCGTTATCGAGCGGTCGACACGGCGCCTTTTCCTGATGGACGGGGACGGCATCTTCAAACGGTATTCGACCGGACTGGGCATGCCGGGTTATGAAACGGCCCTGGGCAGGTACAAGATCGGGAACAAAATAAAAGACCCGACCTGGCACAAACCGGGCGCGGAACCCATCCCGCCGGGCGATCCTCGCAATGAACTCGGTACCCGATGGATGCCCTTCGTGCCGGTTCAGGAAGGATTGCCGAACGACTTGGGCATCCACGGCGCCATCGATCCCGCGACCGTGGGCCAGTACTCTTCCCATGGTTGCGCGCGTCTCCGCATGGAGGAGGTCGAGGAACTCTACGATCTGGTCGTACGTTCGACCCCGGCGGAGGTCGTCGAGACGATCGAACCTGCCACGATCAGCGAACTCGCGATTGCACAGTCGTGACTTCAAGGATCGCGACTTCACAAACGGCGATGGCGTCGAACAACCGCCGGTTTCTCTTGCCGACCGCTGGACCGAACAAGCCGTGCGGCCCCCGGAGTGGCGGCTCCATTGACATTTGGAGCGGCGGAGTCGAATAATGCCGCACTCAATTCTTCGGGAGCATCGCTGAGAGCCGCATGCACGAACGGAATCCCTTATCGAAATCTGGAGCGCTCGCGGAGTTGTTCGCGGCGAGCCCGCCGGGAACGCTTGTCCCGATTGAATCGCAGCCCGTGTTTGTGGCGTTCGCGGCAGAAGTTTGCCGTCAAATCGCAAGCGCACCGGGCCAAAATCTCGTCGTCTTCGCCGATCCGGATACCGCGAAAACCGTACCCGATTTCGGGGGTATTCAAAACGTCGCCGCGCATATCGCCCATGTGGATCCGAATGGCCACCGCGAGGCCCCGGAAAATAGCGGTGCACGGCAATGCGTGTTGGCCCTTTTCTCGACGACCGCTAGCGTGGCGATCGTCGGGCACGTCACGGAATCGAACGGCCGGTTTACGGGCGGGTGGACCGCTGAGCGGGAAACGGTGTTGCGCTTGGCAAGTGAACTTGGCCAGATGACTCCCGGGACCTACCCGGAATTGCCGTCATCGCAGGTCGATGTGATCCTGCACTGGACACCCCAAGTCACCCGGCTGATGACCACGTTCACGCGAATCGTCAGTTCGTATCAACGAACGGAAACCGTGGGCCGGGACGACCTCCTCTCCGTACTCGATATTTTGAAAGCGATTTCCTCCCGGAGACGCTCCCACGACGTGTTGTATGTTTTCGTAGAGCAGATTGCACGAACGATTCGCGTTGACCGTTGTTCGGTAGTGCGCGTTTGGGGTACCGACGACCACGGAAGTGTGGTCGCGTCCCACGACGACGCTGGAATTCGAGACTTGGAAATCGAATTGGACAAGTATCCCGAGTTGCGCCGCTCGATGGAGCTTTTCGAGAAGGTCGTTGTTGAAGACGCACATACCGACCCCCTCACCCGGGACTGCGCCGGGTTGAAAGGGACGGAGATTAAAGGCATTCTCGTAGTTCCCATCGTACTACTGGACGCGAACGTGGGTTCTTTGTTCTTACGTGCCGTGCGCAAGGACATGCCCTTCACGGCACGCGAAGTGGGCTTCTGCGAAATTGTTGCGGAGGCCGCTTCCAACGCCCTGGAACGCGCGCACCTGCTCGAACGGCTCCAAAACGCGAACGAACGGCTGGAACGCCTCGCGGTGACGGATGAGTTGACGGGACTTCATAACCATCGCTATTTCCGCGAACGGTTTTCGGAGGAATTCGACCGGGCGCGCCGGTACGGGCTCCCCCTTTCCTGCATAATTTTTGATATTGACAATTTCAAGCAGATTAACGATGAATATGGACATCTGCAGGGAGACGAGATCCTGCGGGAAATCGCGGCCCGCACCAGCCGGACGACTCGGCGAAGCGACGTGTTGGCGCGATACGGCGGAGAAGAATTTGTCATTATCATGCCCCAGACCGGCGCGGCAGGCGCGGCAGCCCAGGCCGAGCGCATCCGCGAATGCGTCGCGAAACCCGGATACCCGGGCATGGAGACTGGCGACGTGGTAACCGTGAGCCTGGGCGTAGCGGAGTTGGATCACCGCGAAATGCTGGATGGCGAGTCGCTCATCCGTGCTGCGGATACAGCCATGTACGATGCAAAACGGAGCGGCAAAAACTGCGTGGTTGTCGCCGACTCCACGGAGAACTAACGTGAAGCGATGGATTCCTCTGGTTCTGGTGGTGGGTTTGTGCGGGTGCCACACCTTTATGAAAGTCAAACCGGACTACGCGGACTTGCCGGTGGACACCTTGCGTGAAGTCGCTCGCGAAATCGAGCAGATCGTCCATGAGGGGAATCGCGATTTCACCATTGCGGACCGCGACGGGGTGGTCGTGAACACGGAACCGATTCTGCATGCGATTCGCACCCGGGCCGCGCGCGCCCACCTGGTAGAGGGATTTCTCGAAACCGGTCACGCGTGGGAACGGCAAAGCGGGATGCTCGACGTGATCCGGTCCCGGGAGTACAAGAAGTTCGGAACAAGCCGCGACCGGGACCGCAACGCCCTTGTCGTCCTTGGGGAAAACACAGACCGGTGGGCCATTTATGAAGGCATCATCGATGCGGGAAATTTCCGTGCCAAGTCGCTTAGCGCCATTCAGGAAATCTTCTTTGAAGAGCGACTCGCGTTTCTTCCCGAGGGCGTGAAATACGAGTCCGAAACGGGGGAAGCCGCTTTTGTCGGAGGGAGCCCCACCGCTCCATAAACGCCGCGCACGAGTCGCCGACTCGAAATCAATGCGCGTGAACGGTTACACTACTTGACCGAACGCGCGTCGTAGGCGCATCCATTCGTAAACCCGTCGGGGCATTGCAGAATCATGTCAGAATCCGCCGCTACGGCGACACGACCCATCATGGAAGTCAACCTCGGCGGTCTCCGGATGAAGAATCCGGTTACCGTTGCATCGGGGACTTTCGGATACGGGGCGGAATACAACCAGTACTTTGACGTCGCCGCCCTGGGCGCCGTTACGACGAAGAGTCTATCCTTGAAAGCCCGCGCCGGCAACAAACCGCCGAGGCTGGTAGAAACGCCTGCGGGCATGCTGAACGCCATCGGCCTTCAGAATGTAGGGCTCGACGCATACCTGCGTGAGAAAGCCCCGTTCCTGCGGGAACGCGGTGCCACTATCATTGCGAATATCTACGGGTACTCTCCTGAGGAATATGCGCAACTTGCGGAACGTCTGGAGGCAGAAAACGCAGCCGACGCGATCGAAGCAAACCTCTCTTGTCCGAACGTACACGACGCTCGTGTCGCGAAGGGCGCCGTGCTCGTGTCGCAAAACCCGGGCGCCATTACGGAATACACCAAGGCAATCCGCAGCGCGACCCGGCTTCCACTCTTCATCAAGCTCACGCCGAATGTGATCGACATTCAAGGACCGGCATTGGCCGCCCAAGAGGCCGGCGCCGACGGGCTCTGCCTGATCAACACGCTGCTCGGAATGGCCATTGACGCAGAATCGCGCCGCCCCCGTTTAACCAATATCGTGGGCGGGCTGAGCGGACCAGCTATTCGTCCGGTCGCTGTGAAAATGGTCTGGGATGCGGCGCGCGTTGTAAAGATTCCGATCATCGGGACCGGCGGGATCTGCTATCCGAGAGATGCGGTCGAGTTCCTGTTGGCGGGTGCGACTGCCGTATCGGTGGGGTCCATGACGTTCCGCCAGCCAGACGCTGCCATGCAGGTCGTTCATGGGCTTGAAGCCTATCTCGTTCGTCACGGCATCGAAAACGTCGCCGAGCTAATCGGCGGCATGAAAGTTTGAGCATTATGGGTCGCAAGACGGAATTGATCGTTGCACTGGATGTGGATTCCCGCGAAGAAGCGCTCAACGCGGTGCGCATTTGCGAACGCTGCGACTGGTTCAAGATCGGATTGCAGTTGTTCTCGCGCACCGGCCCCACGCTTCCACGCTACCTCACCGCCCATGGGAAACGGGTCTTCCTTGATCTGAAGTTGCATGATATCCCCAATACGGTTCGGCACGCGGCGCGCGCCGCCGCTGATTTGGGAGTCGACCTGATTACCGTGCATGCGCTCGGCGGATCGAAAATGATTGCCGCGGCGCGGGAGGCCGTCGAGGGATCATCGACCAGAATCCTCGCCGTGACGGTCCTCACCAGCGTCAGCGCGGAGATTCTCAAGAAGGAGATGGGGTTGGACGAAACACCCGCCGACGCGGTTGCCCGTTTGGCCACGTTGGCCGTGGAAGCCGGGGCGCACGGAATCGTATCGTCACCATTGGAAGTACCTGCGTTGCGCAAGGTCGTCGGCGACGGGCCCGTACTGGTGAGTCCCGGCGTGCGCCCCGACTGGGCCGGCAAGGACGATCAATCGCGGATAACGACGCCGCGCCAAGCCGCCGAGTTCGGGTCCGATTTTATCGTGGTCGGCCGGCCGATTCTGGGTCACGACGAACCGGCGGAAGCCGTAAGACTGATTAAAAAGGAACTTGCCCTATGACGTCCGGTCAGGTCATTGACATCTTTCGCGCGACCAACGCGCTGCTGGAAGGCCATTTCGTCTACGCGAGCGGGCGGCACGGCGCCCACTTTCTCCAGGCGTCGCGCGTCCTTCAGTTTCCGAATTACACGGAGAAGCTCTGTAAAGGCATGGCGGAGAAATGGGCGAAAGAGAATATTGAATTGGTCGTTGGACCGGCGACCGGAGGAATACTGCTGGCCTACGAAACCGCGCGGCAGTTGGATTGCCGCGCGGTGTTCACCGAGAAAGACGACAACGGTCGAACCATGTCGTTGCGGCGCGGATTCAAACTGGAGCCCCGAACGAATGTGCTCGTCGTCGAGGACATCGTTACCACCGGCGGTTCCGTCCAGAAGACCATCGACCACCTCATCGAGCGGGGCGCCCGGGTGGCCGGCGTATCGGTCCTCATCGATCGCAGCGGCGGCGAAGCGAAGTTCGATTGCCCTTACAAACCTCTGGCCCATCTTGCCATGCGGAGCTACGATCCTTCCGAGTGTCCCGGGTGCGCGGACCAGATTCCACTCACCGACCCCGACGACCTCATTCTCTGAGACTCCCGAATGCGGGAGACTCTTGCATGAGCGAATCGAATCCTGTTCCCGGCGATATGGCGAACTTTTGAATGGGGGGTAATTCGATTGCTATGATGCGGGTCGGCCGTTCGGGGTGGCTGAAGCTCGTCAACGCGACTTTGCCGTGCGCGGGTGTGGCGCGTCCGCAAGGTTGACATGTCCACGCAGGAATGGATAGCGTCAGACGTCCGTGAACGTCCGAAACCGGAATGGGTATAGCGTCGATGAAGCGCCTCAAAACCGACCTCCATACACATGCAGCGGATGATCCCTTTGACACGTTATCGTATTCCGCAGAAATGCTTATCGATGCCGTTGCCGCGGCCGGAATGGATGTGCTCGCAATCACGTGTCACGATTTGAACCCATACCAAGACCGGCTCGCAGAATACGCGACGCGCCGGAATGTGTTGCTGGTCCCTGGCATTGAGAAGTTCATTTCCAAAAAACATGTGTTAATCCTGAACCCTCATCCCGACCATCTCTTGGCGGACTCTTTCGAAGAGCTGCGAGCGATTGGACGGAAGGACGCCGCGTTCATCGCCCCCCACCCCTACTATCCCGCACCAAGCAGCCTGATAAGCGATCTCGTTCGCCATATCGACTTGTTCGACGCGATTGAGTGGAGTTCCCTCTACGTCCGCGGGCTGAACCCCAATCGTTGGGCGGCGCGCACGGCGAGCCGCTTCGGGCTGCCACTGCTGGGAACCTCAGACACCCACGGGTTGCCCTACATGGACACGACGTATTCGTGGATTGAGGCGGAATCGAGCCCGTTCGGCATTGTCCAAGCGATTCGCGCGGGACGGGTCACGCTGGAAACCCGGCCCAAACCGTCGGGAATGGCCATGCGGTCCGCCTTTGACGCCGTGCGCGGAATTGTGATGGAATCCGTGAAGGTATGACGGCGACAGAGGGGTATTCGAAGTGATCGATCGCATCGCCATTCTTGGTGGAAGCAGCGTCTACATTCCGGAATTGATTCTCTCCATCATCTCGCACAACCTGAACGTAAAGGAGATCGTGCTCATCGGGCGCGAGGGACCGAAGCTCAAGCTCGTCGCCGGGTTCTGCCAACGCCTGTTGAACAAGAGCGGGTTTCCTTCTTCCATCGTCGCAACGACCGATCCCGCCGAAGGGGTGGCCGGCGCGAAGTACACCTTGAACCATATTCGCGTCGGCGGTATGCAGGCGCGCGTGCGCGACGAAAAGTTGCCGCCGAAACAGGGCATGATCGGTGACGAGAGTCTGGGCGCGGGTGGCTTTGCCAATGCCATGCGCACGCTTCCAATTGTGCTCAAGTTGGCGGAACAGATTGAAGCGGTCAACCCCGACACGACGTTTCTCAACCTGACCAATCCCATGGGGGTCTGTGTCGAGGCGTTGATCAAGTATTCAAAACTGAACGTACTCGGCGTATGCGATTTGCCGGGGGTTTACGTTAAGAAGATGGCCGAATTGCTGCGACTCGACGTGTCGGAAATCTGCGTCGACTACATCGGGCTCAACCACATGGGTTGGATCCAGGATATCAAGGTCGAGGGCCGCAGCAGCATGGGGCGCGTACTCGAACGTCTGGAAGCGGAGAAAGACGACGGCTTCGACAACGCGTTGATCGAGCTGTTCCGCATGATTCCGACGCGGACGACGAGCCTCTATTTTCATCAAGATGAGATATTGAAACGGCAGCAAGCCTGCGCGCGCTTCCGTGCCGAAGTGCTCCACCACGCGGAGCAGCAGATTCTGAAACTCTACCAGGACGAATCGCTATCCGAAGTGCCGGAATTAACGCGCGCCCGAAATGCGATCTGGTACGAAGAAACGATTCTGCCGCTCATCGTCGCGCTGGAAGGAAAGAAAGAGTCGGACACGATCCTCTGCGTTCGGAATGACGGCGCAGTTCGGGATTTGGCCGACGATTGCAGCGTAGAGATCCCGGTCCAGATCAGCAAGAAAGGGATCAAACCCAAGAAGGTGGGTAATTGCCCGCGCTTCCTTCGCGGACTTTTCCAATCGGTAAAGGAAAGCGACCGCCTGACCGTGGAAGCCGTCCGTCACAAGTCGTACGAATTTGCCCTTCAAGCATTGACGATTAACCCGCTGGTGCCTTCCCTGGACGCGGCGAGGAAGTTTCTCGACCGCATCATCCGGGAGGAGAAATTGGAGCTGCACTAGCGAACCGAAATACCCTGGGAGGATTCCATGAAACGCAGCAAATCAACCCTTACAGCGGTCCTTGTCGCACTCTTGGCGGGTGCAGTCAGCGCCCAAGTACCCGTAATCGGAGGCCAAGGCGCGCGACTGAGCGATATCGCGGGCACTGACACACTCGTCACCGTCGTGCTGAAAGGCAGCGGCGCGACCGACGCGAATCTCAAGATCCAGGAAGTGAAAAACAACGTCCTGACGGTGGAATCGGAGTCCGGGCAACTCAACCATTATCTCATGTCCGACATCCAGGAGATCCGCGTACAGGGAAGCGTATTGACGGTCAAGCGTCTCGATCCCCTCGTGGATCGCGGCCTCACGCCGGAGCAGCAACAGGTGGTGAACCGGGCCGTCACCCGCGCGTACGAAATCTTTAATGGAGCCGCGGGCAACCAGCCGCTCCGTATGTGGGCAGCTGAAGTGATTGCCGTAGGCGGCAATGACGAACAAAAACAGGCAGCCCTCGATTACCTCAACACGCTGGCGTCGGGCAACGATCTTCGTACGGCACTGGATGCAGCCCACCACCTGGTCCTGGCCGGATCGCCTCCGCCCACGAGCGAATTGGTCAATCAGGGTCTCGACAGCGGCGACCGGCTGGTGAGGGCGAGCGCGGCGCGATTGGCGGGACTTACCGAAGACCCGACCGGCAAAGCTCAATTGCACCAGATGCTGCGTGACCGGGCTTCGGACATTTCCGTACCAGCGATTGACGCCCTCGCGTGGCTGGGCGACCGTGAGATTATCCCCACGCTGCTCGAGCTGATTACCGAGCGGAACGAGGAAAAGGCGAACGCCGCCGCGGACGCCCTCATCGCCTTGGGTGGCGACGACGTGATTATCGCCCTGAGAGAGAAGCTTCCGTCCGCGGAGGGACGCGCCCGATTCCGCGTCGTTCGGGTTTTGCACGCCCTCGGCGATCCTACCGGTGCCAAACTTCTGCGCGAGGAAATGCTGAAGGTACCGTCTCTTGAATTCGATTCTGCGACCATCTTGTCCCGCCAAGGCGACCCCGTCGCCATGCAAGTCCTTCGCGATCGGCTCGCGCAGCGCTACGACCCTTACCAAGAGGTTTTGACGCACCGAGCCGAGGCCACGGCCGCGCTCATCGAGTCAGGTGACCGGACACACATCAGCGTATTTCAGGAACTGTTACGGATCGGCATGCCGGAAATTAACATGACGGTCTTGCGATTGATCAGCCTGCTGGACCTCCGATCGCTGCTGCCCGTTACCCAGCCGGTGATCGAGAGTTCCGATCCGGCGGTGGCCATCGCGGCCAGTCAGGCCGCGGTGTCGCTTGCCCATGCCGATTATCGCGCGAGGCTCTCGAAGCTCCATCGGTAACAGTCATGCCCCGGCTCCACGTTCGGATCAGCGGTCGCGTTCAGGGCGTCGGATTTCGCTATGCGGCCTACCGGCAGGCGGAATCGCTGGGGCTGACCGGTTGGGTTCGAAATCTTCGCGATGGGTCGGTGGAAGCCGAATTCGAAGGTTCGCGAGCGACGCTGGATACCATGCGAAGCTGGTGCGATGAAGGCCCCGCCTTCGCGCGCGTGGATGCCGTCACGGCCGATTGGATGGAAGACGACCAGGGTTACTCCGGCTTCGAGATCCGATAGGAAGTCACTGGGACGCGACTCCCCTATTTGGCAGGCGTCAACACCCAGATCATCTCCGTGCTCGAAGCGGAGAATAGAGCACCCGCGAAATCGCCAAGTACCGCGTCCACCTCGAACCCCGTAAGCGCTACCAGTAGTTCCATCTCGCGAGGAGTGGTCCAAGCGCGCACCATTTCCATCGTCGTCGATTGAACAACTGTTCCGCTAGCGTCGAGTTCGTGAATCGTGTGATCCTCGCGAAGGATCTGCGTAAACTCGTCGTAGGTCGATGCGCAGTAATGTTGAATCGCCCAGCCTGTGTCAGGATCCTCATACCGGTCAACCAAGCGGAGCGCTCCATTCTGCGGGTCCAACCACGGTGCGATGGTCGATGGACGGGCGGCCCACGTATTCAATATGAACGCCCCGCCGGGCTCCAGGTGGCGATGAACCGCGGCAAGACAGGCCCGTTGCTCGTCCGGCGTCAGCAGGTGCATGAAGGTCCGATAGGGCATCGCGATAAACGCAAACCTTTCGCCGAGCGAGAAGTGCCGCATGTCGCCCTCAACGAGTTCGAGCCGGCCGGAAATCGGTGCGACGGCCTCGCGCTTCTCCCGGCATCGCTCCAGCATGACCGATGAATTGTCCATTCCAACGACGTCGGCGCCAGACATGGCCATGGGAATACAAATGCGTCCCGTTCCGCACCCGATTTCCAAGGTGCGGCCTCCCGCGCGCAAGGCTTGCGCGACGTAGAACTCCACATCACCCTCGACGCCCTTTTGAAGCAGATCGTAGTATTCCGCCCATGGATCGAATGGAGCCGCCATCGTTTCGATTACCCCGGCATGCCGTCGCCGGCCACTCGTTCGATATCAAACGCGTGAGGTTCTTGTATCGATTCACAACGGGACGTTTCCGACGCATCTGACTCGATATGCGTGGAGAGGAACGCGAGCATTTTCCGGAAGATGGCGCGGCGTTCGCCCCAATGAACGTAGTCGAACCCGTGCCCGCGATTCTCCAGCGCGATGAATTCTGTGGGTACACCCAGTTCCCGCAGTCGCGCGTGAAATCTCCGCGATTGCTCGAAGTGGACGAGGAAATCCTTCTTGCCGTGGACGAATAGTATCGGCGCCGTCTCGTCGCTGGCGTAGGTTATGGGGGACGCCTTCTCCCACGTCGTTCCCGGCGGCGAAATGGCTTCCCGGCCGCTGAAATCCACCATAAACCGCGTCGTCGCGCGGCGCAGAGGACCTCGGGAGGGCAGGTCGCGATAGCAGGTGAGGTCTACCGCGCCATACAGGCTCACGGCCGCGCAAATCGACGACGGCGGACCGGGATTCTCATCGCCTTCCAATCCATCTTCCAGATGGGTTGCCGCGAGTAGCGCCGCCAAGTGTCCCCCTGCCGACGCGCCAAACGAGACGAGTTGGTTCGGATTTACCCCAAGCTCATCGGCATGGAGCCGCAGCCAGCGCACGGCCGCCTTGCAGTCGTGTAGACACTTGGGAAAGGCAAAGCGAGGCATTAGCCGGTAGTCGACCGTCATGACAACAAACCCGGCGCGCGCGAACTGACGACAATACCAGGCCTGTTGATAGCGGGTGCCGAGAATCCAAGCGCCACCGTGGATCAATACCATGCCGGGACGAGACGTCTTGCCCCCATCCTCGGGCATGTACAAAGTCATCCGGAGCGGCTTGCCGTCGGGACGCGCGTACTCGATTCCTTTGCGTTTGCTATATTCATAAGTATCGGGTACGTAGCGCATGTATACTCCACCGTTCCGGTTGCGTCCGCGAAACGATACCAATCATGCCGCCCAGTGGCAAGTGGCACGCCCCAAAATGACCGGTGCCTCTTTCTTAGATCGAAAGAGGCACCGGAGATTCTGATTAAGATCTGTGAATCAGGCGCTGTCTAGTCGTCATCCTCTTCATCGTTGTCATCGCCCGGGAAACCCGAGAAACTGAAGATAAGTTCCAACAACTCCAGAATAAACCCGAAGATCAACTCTAGCAAGGCATTGACGTCCATGCATTCCTCCTTCTTGACCAGACCAAATCCTGGTCGACTTTGGTCCCATGAGAATTGTACCTGCGTAGGAACGTTTTGTCACGCCTTCCGCCGACAACCACCTAGAGAGGCCTTCGCGGCATGACTTCGCAGACACAGTCCTTTCGCCATTGCGCTACGCTCCACCACCATCCGCAGACAAACCACCACATATACGGATACATTGACTACTACACGACGTCAAGATACGCAATTAACAAACAACGTACCCCGCGAGGACCGAGGGGGCCATCTCCACCGAAGCTTCCCGACACTCCCGCATGCTGATCACGAGTGATCCGGTCCCAAGCTCCCCTCACACAGATTGCCCGAAAAGCCCCGACGTGCCGCCTGCCCCCCCCGTTCAGCGCTTGGGACAAACGGAAGCACTGCCCTGAAACTGCCACCCGTCGCCAAGTCAAGTCCAAACTATCGGCGACACCCAAAACATACCGGACTCCCTGGCGTCAGAACTGCACCGCCAATTTCGGGGACACCGAAACCAAGACCAAAAAGAAGTAACTCATGAAGACCGCGGGGTACCCACATCTCCACCGCCCCGACGAGAGCCACGGCTGGAAACGCTCCGCTTGGGCCGTGGATACGTGGATAACCCGCTCAGGCTGACTCCTAAACACAGAGGACATTTCTAACGAGTTAAGCCAGAGGACATTCCTAACGAGTCTTGACAACGTGAGCACATCGAATTGACATGACGTATTTCCGAGTGCTATAGTTCGCACTCGCTGCAGGAAGTGAATCCACCTCCATGCAGCGACAAATACGCGGGGGCGTAGTTCAGTTGGTTAGAACGCTGCCCTGTCACGGCAGAGGTCGCGAGTTCGAGTCTCGTCGTCCCCGCCATCTAAAACAATTAGCTCCAATAGGTTACCTGAATGACCTAATGGAGCTTTTCTCTTTCCGGTCTTGCCTAACTTTCCCCTTTATTACATTTGGTTCGATGGATCTCCGATCCAATCCAATATGCCGGACTTTGTCTTGGCGCAAGACGAAGTCCGGGAAGGCGGTATCGATGCCCACGGCGCTGGATTGTGATCGGGGGTATGGGAGCAGCTTCCTGGAACGGACTGATCCGTGGTAGGCTACCCACGATGAACGCACTGTCGGGGGACCAGATGCGTCAAGGAACTGATCGGCGCCAGCAAGAAGTTCACCGGCGCGCTCTCCTTCTACTGGCACCCCTGAGTGTGTCGGCCGATTTGACGGAACCGGGATTCTTCGATCTACGCCAGGCTGACCTGCAATGGTCGTAAGGGCCGCCTTCGAAGTCGCAGAATTAGAATGGGGGAATCAGTGAGCGTGAGGTTGTTTCTTGCAGTCGCCTTGGTATGGTCGATTTCCTGGTACGCGGTTGCGGATGGTCAGGCACGTCCCGCGCTAGATGTTGACCCGAGTCTTTATTTCACCGCGACGGACCGAGCCGGTGAGTACCAGTTTGATACGGGCGTGCTTCACGGAACAGTCCGTCAGAACGGCGTATCCCTGGGCCTGCTACCGTTCGAGCATGTCAATACGGGCATCCAAATTGCCGGTGACCCGGGTTTACTAACGTTCTACCGCATCTTTACGACGAATCGCCGATACGGCGAAAGTGCCCGGGCACGTCCAAGCAACGCAAGAATACTCCCGGATGGTGCGCTACACGTGATGTGGCCCGTGTCTGAAGAACATCCGTACACGATGACTGCAATCTATCGATGGCGAGACGAAGAGACGCTCGACCTTGAGATGACGGTGGAGGCCAAGGTGGAGCTCCCAGATTTCGAAATCTTCCTGTCGTCTTACCTCGGGGCGCAGTTCCCGGTGACGAGCGTATACGTGAAACATCCGGAGGGCGGTGGCAGCACCGGGTTCATGACCGCGGAAACGGCGTACGGCACATGGCAGGTGTATCCGCGCGACGAGAAAGCCCTTTCCCTCGTGAAGGACGGGCGCTGGACCATACCGCCGAACCCGGTCGACTGGGCAATCATGCCGGAGTTGGCTGCACCGCTCCTGTACCGTCGGGAACCGGAAACCGGGGTGGTTGTTGCGCTCATGGCGCCGGCAGAGGATTGTTTTGCCGCGTTTACGCCCGAGCGTGACGAACCACACCGATCGATGTACCTATCACTCTTTGGGCGGACACTTCAGGCGGGGGAAACGGCGCAGGCCCGCGTGCGGCTCGTAGTCTCAGACGTGCTGGACGACGCGGGGGTCGTGGCGCGCTACGAAGAGTATGTAAAGGGAATTGAGTAAACCGGGCAGCGATGAAGTGGCAATCGTCCGGTTAACACACGATTCATCGTGTAGGGGGAATCACCATGGAGAGTCCGGAGCAATCTGGCAACAACCTCAACACAACACGGCGTGATTTCTTGAAGCGTTCGACGGTCGCGGCCTCGGCCGCCGTCGTGGGTGTTCAGAACATCGCGACCCATGCACATGCCGCGGGAAGCGATGTCATTCGCGTCGGCATGATCGGGTGCGGCGGGAGAAATACCGGCGCGGCTGTGCAAGCGTTGAGCGCCGATCCCGGCGCCCGGCTCGTGGCGATGTGCGACATCCTCATGGACCGAGTCAAAACGAGGCGTGAGGCAATCAAAGGGCGTATGAAGGACCAGGTTACCGTCGAGGATGACCACTGCTTCGCGGGTTTCGATGGTTACAAGCATGTCATCGAAGCGTCTGACGTCGTGCTGATCGCCAACGCCGCGAAGTTTCATCCGTTCCACGCGATGAGTGCGCTCCAGGCCGGCAAGCATGTCTTTGTTGAAAAGCCCCACGGCATCGATCCCGCGGGCATCAAGCTGATGCAACGCGCGGCGGAGGTGGCGCAGGAGAAAGGACTCTGCCTGGTCTCTGGACTGCAGAGCCGGTATCACACGGGGTATGTTGAAACGGTGCAAAGGATATACGATGGCGCCATCGGCGATATCATTTCCATCGAAGAGAATTTCCTTCGAGCACCCTACGTTGTAATCGATCGCGCACCAGGGCTGTCTGAACTCGAGTGGCAGTGCAGCACGCAGTACCATTTCCGCTGGCTCTCCGGTGACGATGTGCCCCAGTCCCTCGTACACAACCTGGATCGCGCCAGTTGGGTGCTGCACGATACCGCACCGATCAAATGCCATGGCCTCGCCGGACGATCGTCCATGACCGATCCGATCTACGGCGACGTGTTCGACCACCATTCGGTCGTCTACGAATTTGCGAATGGCACCCGGGTGTACGCCTTCTGCCGCACGACCGAAGGATGTTACAACGAGACGTCCAGTATGATCTTCGGGAGCAAAGGCAAAGCATCCATTCTGGCATGTCAGATCTGGGGCGAGAACGAGTGGCGTTGGGAGGACGCATGCGATCCGTATCAGATCGAGCATGACGTGCTCTTCAAGGCGATTCGGTCCGGTGAACCGGTCAACAATGGCGACTATATGGCGCGCAGCACCATGATCGGCGTGATGGGCCAGATCTCGTGTTACACTGGAGAAGAAATCACGTGGGAGCGGGTCAACGCCTCCGACTTTTTCTACCCTCCCAGCCCTGACGAATGTCACGACGGCATGCCGCCTCCTGTCGTACCCGACGCGAATGGGACCTACCCCGTGCCCAAACCGGGCGTTACAAGACTGCTCGAGATTTGAACCAATAAGGACTGGCAGAACTTCGGCGGATTCCCAAAACGCGCATGCAAGACAAGTCTGCCTGGTGCGCCGATGTTGTCATGTACGCATCCTGGGGATATGATCTCCCCTGTTGCGCGAGGTCCGCTGATGAAAACGATATGGGGGTTCATTCTGTGGTTACGAGCCGGGTTGCCTTTTCGGGGAACTACACCGCACTTGTCGTTGCGCTCCTTGGTCTACTTCTGTCGGCGCCGCTCGCACGTGCCCAAGAGTATTCACCAGTTGAGCGTTCCGCCCCGCATGCGGTGGCGGGTGACATCCGCGAGTTCCCGTTCCTTTTCGACGGATACGCCGGCCATTGGTCCCGGGACGAGTGGTCCTGGACGTCCGCACGCGGACTCTTCGTGCAGTCGAACCCCACGGCGAGAGCTGCGGTATGGGCGATGGAAGAGGACCTGGGAAGCCAGCTTTTGCTCGAAGAACTCTGGATCGAACGCGGATTCATTCAGAAGCTCGCCGCCCGAACGTTCGCCGTCGTTAATGCGAACTCCCTCGAGGATCTAACGACCGGCAACGACGCCGGCACGAAACTTATCGTCCTCCTGGATCGTTCTGCCCTCGCGCAAGAAATGCTGCCCCACCTTCCGCGGGAGCACCAATTCCGGCGCAATCGCGCATTCACTACGCGATATGGCGAGCAAGAGATTTTCGCGCTGTGTTGTCCCACCCAGGATGAACTCGATCGATTGTTATCCGATATCGAGGCGACCGTTGATCTGGTACGCACCTATGACTTCCACCGGGGAATCGCCGGCGTCAGAACCAACCACCTCACCATTACCTCGGGCTATCAGCACAATCCGTTCTTTCTGATCTCGCTGTTTCGAGAGCTGGGCTGCACGTGGGTCATGTCCTCCGGATACAACGACTGGATGCTGGCGGCACCGGTTCGCGACGCATTGCAGGAAGTGGACGATCCATTCGTGTGGGTCTCCGGACAGTTCGTTACCGGCGGAACGCTGTACGGCATGGACCGATATCCCGACGTACAGGACAACACGGTGGAGCAGTGCCTGGACTGGGCCGAAGAGCGGGGCGGGTATTTCTTCACTAACCTCTCTTCGGCGAACGATGAAAATAAGGACCGCTACAGCGGCTACATCGTCAGTGGGACCGGCGATCAGGATCGCATCGCCGAATTGGCGGCTCCGTTCATCTCCCAAACCGGCGATATCAACCGCAGCGCGCCCGTATCCATGGTGGTGCTGCTGGAGAAAGGCGCTGCGCTCACGCAGGACTCGCTGATGCAGGGGATTCTCGAACGGCGCGCCGTCGCGGTATACCCCGGTGGCGCGGTCGTGGGTCCCGTCGAACTGCGGCGTGCCATGCAGATTCTGCTGCTCGAAGGCGCCACACTCGAAAGCCGTTTTCCCGGGCCTTTGTCCTTGCATGCGCAGATCGCAAACGGCGAGCTTGAGATCGCGGCGGAGAATCTGACCGAACGGGACATACACGTCACCATCTCGCTTCATCCGAGCAAGGGCGTCAATATCCCTAACGGCAACTGGTCTGCGCCGTTCGCGTTGCAGGCAAAGGAGCGCCGCGAGTTGTCCGTGCCCATCGAGCTGCTCCCGGAATCGAGCGATAGAAACAGTCTCGTCCAGGTCATAGCCGAATCGGACGCACGGCACACGCGGGCCTTGGCGCATATCACCGTGCCGCCTATCGTCAACGCCCATCCCCTACTCTTCGATACGCCCGGCGCGGTCGACTACCCCATTTCCATTTGGAACCCTGGCACGACAACGTCCGTTCCGGTGCGGCTCACCGCGATGCGGCGCGATAATTCCGAGCGCGTTCTTGAACTCGAACGGACGCTCGCGTGCGAACCGTGGAACGAAAGCCGCGACACCTTCCCGTTGGATCTAGATACCGGCGATTATCGTGTGGAAGTTTCGGCGTTGGGCGTAACTGCGACGGGGCTGATTGCGATACGCCCGCCGGAGGGCACGGCAAGCGCGCGCATGGAGGATCTCAACGGCGACGGTATCGACGAGATCATCATGGAGAACGACCACGTCCGAGTCGCCGTGCTCCGAACGGGCGGCCGTGTCATCGAGTACACGCTGAAAGACAACGGCGAGAATGTATTCTTCAAGCTGTGGCCCGAGACGCCGCCTATGCACGGCAAGGTGGGCGGGGTGCGCCAGTTCTATCCCTTCGGCGGGCTTGAGGAGTTCATCGGCTATCCCTACATCGGCGGGCACACGGAGTTCCGCTATGAGATTCTCCAAGCACAGGGAGACAAGGCGCGGATGCGCGTCTGGGCAAACATTCACGGCAGCGAAATTTCGAAGATCTACACGCTCTACGGCGGCGGGCCGATCCTGGAAGCGCGGTATGCCTTCTCCAACATGACACCCTCGCTCAACGTCATCGGCATCAATCCGCTGTTTGAATTGGGCAAGTCTACCGGGCCGGAGGACCGCTACTACTTCCCGGAGGACAAACTGGTGGAAACGCGGCCGGAGCTGGAGCGGTACTACGGGCGCGCCACATTTCCGAAGCATGGCTGGTCTGCCGGATACGACACGGAAGAGAATATCGCCCTCGTCATTGGTTATCCCGTCGACAACGCGATCTATCTGCACCTATGGAATAACCATCCCGACAACACGCCCACACCCTATTACTACACGGAACTCCAGCCCTGGATCGAGCTGGACCACGGCACGATCACCTACTTCTCCTACTACGTGCTCGGCGACACAGGGCCATGGGAAACGCTGCGCGATACCTTCGCGGACTTCGGTCTGGTCACGACATCCACCAAGGACGCGCCGTGGCAGCGCTGATGGCCAGGTCTATGCCAACAACGAGCGCAGCGTGTCGATGTGCTTGGGGATCTCCGTGAAGGGATCCTCGGACTCCTCGTATTCGAGCACGAGATAGCCGCGGTAGTTCGCGCTGCGAAGGATCTCGACGATGCGCCCGAAGTCAGCAGGCTGCTTCTGTCCGTCGGGATGGATGGACACCTTGACCTGCGCGTTGACCGCGTAAGGCGCGATCCGTTCGAGTTCCCCGTAGGGATCGGCGGTGCGGAAGTTCCCGCTATCGAAGTTGACGCCGAACCAGGGCGAAGACTGAACGCCATCGACGATACGCAAAAGCTGGTCCGCGGTTGCCGTGATGCCGCCATGATTCTCCAGCGCAAGAAAGACCCCGCGCTGCGCGGCATAGTCCAGGGACACGTTGATCCCTTCGATGCAGTTCGCGAGGGCTTCCTCTTCAGACAAGCCCTCCGGCACCTTCCCCGCGAAGATGCGAATGACCGGAGCGCCAAGCCGCGCCGCATGATCGATCCACTCGCGTGTATCGGCCAACTGCTGTTCGCGCTTGGGACCCGCCGACATGCAGAAATCGTTGCCGATAGCCGTCCCGGAAATGTCGAGACCAAGACGAAACGACAGCTCCTTCAGATGCATGAGATAGTCGGGCGTCACGTTTCCCGGGAAGTAGTAGCTGGTCGGCTCGCATCCATCCAGGTCGAGGTCCGCGCAGAACCGAATGAAATCGTCGAGGGTCATCTTCGCTTCAGCCAACTCTGCCTCATTCGGACGGCGAGGCAGCACCTTGTTGAACGAATACCCGGCCAGGCTGAGTTTCATGTAGGGCTTGCCAGTGCGTACCGGAGGTTCCGCCGCTCCGGAAGGGAGCAAATGCGAACCGATCACGGCGCCCCCGGCTCCTAATGCGACATTCTTCAGAAAACTGCGACGGCTGCTCTCGAACATACCCACGATACGGGTCCTCCTCATGGCCTCCCCCGCGCATCCGTACGGAGTTCGGGGTTCTTCCTCATGGTTCAAGAGCACCAGTGTAGCAAACTGGAAGGACCGAAGTATGTGTGCGCGCCGGACTGAAGTCAGCGTCGAACGAGATTGGAGAGTGTCTCAAAGTCGGCATCATCGTTCGCGGGGTCGAAATCGAGCGCATCTTCGGACGCGATCAATTCTTCTCGGCGGGCCTCGAGTCGTGCCCGCAACCCGCTGTCGAGCGTGGCCACGTAGATACCAACCTTCGACAGTGAGTCCGTGATGGCGACTCCCCCTTCGGTTGGCTCAAACCGCACGTCCGAGGTTCCGTCTGCGTCGATGCGAAACACATCAATTGCGCTGCTCAAGTAACTGGGCAGATCAAACACGAACGTTCTTTCCCGCGGCGGTCCAAAGAGGAAAGTCTTGGTCTCAGGATCGGGCGTGTAGGCGAGGTCCAGCGCAAAGAGCAACGCACCGTCCGGCGCGACGATGGACGCAAGGTCCCAATCCAGTTCGCCGTCTGTGGTGCGAACTTGCTCATACCGGTACGCGTCTCCGCGGAGGTAGAAATTCTCCAGCATCCGAATCTCGCGTCCGATGCGCGTGATTTCATTCAGCGTGTCGCGATACATAAGCTGGCTCTTTAAGGAAAGGTTGAACCAGTAGAGCGACGTGATACGGCTGCTCAACGCATGGTAAGCCTGCACGCGTAATTCATCCGGCGTCGGCGAAGTCCGGGTGCGGCCGTCCATTTCATACCAGCCTTCGTGAGGACCCTGCGACCAGATGGCCGTGGGTTTGGGCCGGCTCATCTCGCGCAGCACGCGGCACATCTCACCGATGCCTTCCAGCGGCGCCGCCCAGCCGATGCGTTCCCCTCCCCACCGATCGTACCGTGTCCAGACATCGGCAGCCGGCGCGCAGACGCGATACGCGCCGTAGTGGGGAAAGTCTGACAGGCCCGCATAATAGGGAAAAGTGCCTTCGTCGCTGAGCGTGATGGTCGTGGGAATGTGCGAATCGAAGAGCTTGTGAAAGGTTTTGAAGACTTCCTGGGGCAGATGACCGCCGTCCGCAAACGGCAGCTGCGGCTCACCCAGCAGTTCGAACCCGTGCACGTGGCGAGCCATCTCCACGGAATCGTACTTTTCACGGCTCGGTCGGCCGAACTGCTTGATCGGATACCGGTCGTAAAGCCCGCCCGTTCCGATGCCGTCATGGAAGCCATCGACTTCGCCCACATGTGCCGTGTTGACGTACAACCGCTTGAGCTGCTTCAGATACGGTTCATGGAGAAACAGGTGCTTGCCGTCTGCGGCGGTGCCGCCGCACCAGCCGCCGGAGATATCGAATACCTCGCTCTTGATGCGGAGATGCGTCCAGAGATGATTCTCCGCGCCGTCCTCATCCTCGTAGCGCACTTGCAACGCCGTGTAGGTGAGGGGCAACGGTTCCGTCTGCACGGCGATAATGCCTTTATCCTGCGGAGGAACCACCCCGTCTTTCGGCCAGATCTGCCCCGGTTCGTGCCAGTCGCCCGCAAACAACGCGCGGTGGGGCGCGTCGGATCGGGGCAACCAGAACCGGACACCCGTGATTCGCATGGGGGTACCAGCGTCATTCGCCACGTGAATGACCGTCTCATGAGGCGTCGGCTCGCTCCCGAGAAACGTCACGGCAGAAATCCAGCGAGACGGCGCTTTGACGGTCGCGGCCATGGGATACATTGCGCCGCGCGTCCAGTCTTCCGAGGTTACCGTAAGGTTGCCCTCGTCGTTCCACGTCGGCCTGACGGCATTGATGGTCCAGACCGAGAGGGCCTCGGGGGGCAATTTCCGCTCCATGTCCTTCCAGATGTCCGGCGTATCGTGCCACGCCCAATCCCCCCTGAGAATGTAGTGCAGCGGATACACGCCGTTGAACCGGGCTTCGTCAAAACCCGCCCATGCCGAGGCGTTCGTAGAAGTATTGCGAACGAACAACTGAACAAGCGCGCCCAAGGGTTCGCCGGGCGGAGGAGAATAATGCAGACCTTCGGCGCGAAGCAGCCGCGTTACGGTGACGCCCTCCAGCGCGATTCGTGGCACCGCCGAACCACTGTCCTCGGCGGCGCGCAACGCCGCGTTTGCATCTTCGTCCGACTCGGCGGCTTGTCCAAACACAACGCTCACAAGGGCCACAAGGCCCACCACGACAACTCTCATCCTTGCACTCCTCGAACTACATGCTGCCAACCACGGCGGGTAGAAATCACTTCATGGGCTAGAGCGAAATCTACTCTTGAGCAGATTGAACTGGCTGGCTCAAGCATTCGCGCAGCACATCTGCGTAGGGTTCAACGATACGGAAATCCTCCAGCCGGTATCGGCTCACCGTTTCGAGGAGGGAATCGAGGGAATCGCGATACATGTTGGGCGTGCGCGGCCAGGGTTTCGCATACTGATACAAGCCCCAGATGGTCCCCTCGTTGGTGTCGTCGACATATTTCCACGTCCACGGGGACCAATGCCAGCCCATTTCGTTAAACATGGTGAGAAAGACGCGCATGCCCTCGATGTCGTTGGGATGGTCGCCCATGGTGCTGAACTCGCCAAGATAGATGGGGACGCCGCACCGGCGCTGCTCCATAAACCCGATGCGCTTCACCTCTTCGGCGCGCTTGGGATGATCGGCGAGTCCTTTCTCGTCGGTAAACAGCGGGTCCGCGCCTGAATAGAAGTGGAACGAGTACACCACGTTGGACCAGCCCAGTTCCTTGGGGTCGGGGAAGAAGCCCGTGTTGGTCCATTCCGGGAACTCCAGTTTGTACCCGTCCTCCATGACGATGATCGTGTCGGGATCGACTTCGCGAATCGCGTCGTAGATACGATCGTGAGCGGCCGTCCAGTCTTCGACGCCCTTTGCGCTGAAGGGCTCGTTCAGTGCGTCGTACGCCCATACCGTGGGATTCCCGGCATAGCGTTCGGCAATGGCTTTCCAGAGCGCGGCCGTCCGTTTCTGAAACTCCTGGTTCGTGAAGAACTCGCCACGGCTGAGTTCGCCCGTGTGGTCCCACGGACTCTGCCCGCCCACCGCGCCATGAAAGTCCAACATCACGTAGAGATCGTGTTTCGCGGCCCACTCCACCGCTTTGTCGAGATAGCGGAAACCGTAGTCGTGGTAGGCATACGGTGCGTCGTCGCTTTCAAACCATCGGTACCAGAACGGCACTCGAATGAAGTTGAACCCGACCGCCTTCGCCAGTTGGAAGTCGGCCTCGGTGATCCAGGCGTCATGATAGGCGTTCCAGAGCCGCCCCGCGCCAAAATCACCGAAGCGGTTTCGCAATAGTTCGTCCATCTCATGCGCCGCAAAGACGGAAGGTTCTTGTTCGAATGCCGCAATATAGTCCGCGAACCCCTCCGCGGGCGCCCGCTTCTTCAAATCGGCATGAAGCCTCTCAATGTACTTGTGCACGTTCTCTTCGTCATCGTTGAACTCGCCAACCGCTTCGAGCGATTCGTGAAGTTCCGCCGCGATGCCGGCCTCCTCCGCAAGCCGTGGCAAGTGATCGTGCCACTCCATCTCGATGCTGGGGATCCACGTCTCCATCATCAACCAACCGCCGAAGTTGATGCCACGCATGGACACGACCTCGCCTGCTTCGTCGATGACATCGACGCCCCGAACCGATAACGCGGGGGCACCGGCCTGCGCTTGAGCCATCGCGTACGATACACTGAGAACCACCGTCGCGAGGACTCGCACTGCACTTGTCGTCATTCAAATACTCCTCGGGATTGCTTCTGGCTTTGTTCGCTGATGAAACGAGTTCCGCCTTGCGATACCGGCATCGTATTCATGGCTAAACCCTTGACGCACAGAGCAGCGTCGCCGGTATTTGAACTCTCGTAACGGGAGGCCGTCTCCGAACGAAGCTAACACGCAATGAGACTTGCCCGAGACGCGTTCGCCCCACCAGGAAGACCGAAATCGCCTAGCTTTCCTGCCCAATGCATTCCTGGCAAGGGGTATACCCCTGCGACTTCGCTTCACTTTCAGTCAAGGCATCCACTCCGGGACGGCCTCTGGATAGCCATTTGCAGCCTCGGGTATGGTAGCTATCTTGGCCACTCTTAACGAACACAGCCGGGTCGTCGGGGGTACCCAGTCCCTGGGCTTCCTCGTCCAGCTCAGACGACAGGTCGCTGACAGGCAGCGTGGAATCGTCCGCTCCCCCGAAGCCGCATCCTGGCAGAATCGCCAAGGTCAACAGTATCGCCGCCGTCGCGATCGCGAGGCGCGAACAAACAATGCGGAGTCTCATCCTTGTTACATCCTTCACGGTGGTTACCGTTTTGCAGCGTTGAATCCGACACGCATGAACATCATGGAACCATGGAGGAGCCATGGCTCCTCCATGGTTCATCAATCGCAGAACTACTCGACCGTTAGTCGTTTCCGACGTTCATATTCACGATGGAGACGAAGGTCCTGGACAGTACGAATTGATCGCTCAATTCAGGAGCCGGGTACCGCGCAAATTGCACGTGCCCATCCATGTAGAGGATATTGGCGCCACCGGGAACGTGGTTGAAGCTCGCGGATCCAATTGCCCCGGATTCCTTCGATGAAATCCGATCCCACATGACGACGATTTCACTCTGTGCTTTCGCGCTGCCCGCGGGATTGTTAATGTCCGTGACCATGAATCGCTCGACACCCTCGCGCAGGTGCTGGGCGGTTTGCTCGCCCGCCACTGGGAATTCGAGATCGACGTCCTGCCGGTACCAGTCCACGATGCGGGTCTCATCGTTGGGGCCATCGGCGTCCATGACATCATGGAAATACTGGGCATCGGCCGGGTCCTGTACCCATTGCGGCTTGATGAGTTTGGCGAGGTACATGTAAGACGGGTAGTTATTCACGAAGAATTTGCCGTTCGTGCACGGGCTTAACGGATCGTTCCAGTCCAATGTGGTGTAACCGCCCTGATTGGGACCCGCTGCATTGTCGGCCGTGAGAAACCAACTGTTCTCTTCGTGACATGCATCGTACGCGGCCGTACCAGGTACCGGATAAGGATTCCTCCAGTCACCCCAGCCGGTGCGCGCCCCGGAACTCGGGCAAACAATGATTTGGAGGTCCGTCAGGTACTCGGGATAGATGTCCACACCACGGGGACCTTGACCCATTGGCCAAAGGACCTCGTTCGGTGCAAACTGCTCGATCAACTCGTAGCTCGTCGCCCAAAAATCGTAGTCTGGGAAGATCTCACCCTTCGTTTCGTTAGCGAACATTTTGAGGACAAGTCCGTACTGTTTGAGATTGTTTTGGCACGTTGCGCGCCGGGCTGCTTCTCGTGCCCGCGCCAACGCGGGCAGAAGAATTGCAGCCAAGATTCCTATGATTGCAATTACTACCAGCAATTCGATGAGTGTAAAACCCTTCTTCCTCATGTTCCTCTCCTTGCATGCGATTCCATGCATGCTTCGTTATTAATCCCACACACAAATCCTTAGATACTGCGATGGAACGGGCAAGATTCCGCGATGTCGACCTATCACCGCGATAATCACCGCCTTGCGCACCACAGACCCAACACCACTCCGTCCGGAGTGCTGGGCTGTTTTCCATTCTGTAGCATGGGGCTGGAATCAGCAATTGTTGAAACTAGCAAAAAACTTTGAGATACTATTAACTAAATCGCGTTCAACAGACAGCAACCATTACGACAAACAATAGCCAAATAACTGATAAAAATACACTTATGGCCAAACTTCATCCCGCAAATCAACTACCCAAAGAGATCGGCAATAATGATAGAATGCCTTTGAATTCCGAACCGGAATCGCGCGAAGGAGAAGGCATGCGAAGTCGCACCGACAGCAGATTGGGTACCGTTGAGACCAAGATTGTCTGGTCGAATCGTTGCCAGGAGCATTTTACGCCGTGGCGCATCGCAACGGATGGATTAGACCGTTGCGATCTCATTGCCGAAGCGGGGGTGAGCGACCTCTATCCCGGTTACGAATTGGGGCGCGAGAATCCACGTTTTCACCTGCTTGTGTATACATCGGAAGGCACTGGAGACTTCTTCACACCTTCCTACCAGGCCCCCGTGGGAGCGGGATACGTGCTCCTCGTGCCGGCGGGCCGACCGTTTGGCTACCGTCCTTCCAAAGGGCGCTGGCGGTTCACCTGGGTCCACCTTCCCGATGAAAAACGGTGGGCACGACTCCGCGAACTGGAACCGCAGATCCGGCGCACGAGCTATTGGAACCCCATCAATGCCGCAATGCAGGAGTTCCTCCGGGAGAACCGAAGCCGCCGGCAGGATTCCAAGGAGGCCGCGGGACTCTACGCGCAGATACTTGCATTGCATGTGGAACGGGATTTGGGAATGACGGACCAGCGACTCGCGGCGAATCTCCGCGTGCAATTGGACGACCTTTGGCAGGCGGTATCGGCGGACTTGCGACACCCCTGGACAGTTGAGACGATGGCGGAGAAACTCCACATGAGCGCGCCTTCCCTGCATCGTATCAGCAAGAAATTTACGAACGTGTCGCCGATGAAGATGGTCCAGCGACTTCGGATGGAGCGGGCGCAGGAACTGCTCATCCTCCACGACTACCCAATCGCCAAGATCGCTGAGATGGTTGGGTATCAGAACGAGTTCGCTTTCGCCACCGCGTTCAAGCATTTTTCCGGCGATCCCCCTGCCCGGTTTCGAAAACGCCGCTAGAATCACACCCTTGCACCCGTGAACGAGGTCGAGAGATTCGACGCGGGCATTTGCGCGTGCGACTTTCAGCACAAGTTCTCAATATCGTTACCCATTTGCTCAAAACCCGTGTTTCCTGCCATACTTTGCGCCTGCAAGGTCAATCAACTTAGGGAGATATCCTGGTATGTGCTCATTCTGCAAACAGTCATCGATCGCGGTGGCGGTTCTTACTCTTGTCGCGGTCCTGCCGGCTGTCGCGCATCCCGGTCATACGGATGGCACCCATCATCACGACGCCGTGCAGGTCGCGCGTACGACCGCGAATGACTCCATTGTCATCAATGGCGCTTTGGGCGCAGCCGAAGGCGCGACCAGCGGCCAGGGCGAATTGAAGTTCCGTGTGCTCTACACAAGCACCCATTTACCGGAACCGGCATTGAATGTTTTAGTCAACGCCCACGGCGGCTTCGCGGTAGACCGGCGTGATGGTTTTGGCGATACCTATTTCGCGCTGCCCGGCGCCGGCATCATCAAGATGAGCGCCGACCTGGCGAAGACGGAGTTGCTGGATACCGCGCCGGAAGTGCGTGACACGAACATGCACAATACGACGATTTGGTATGACGACGAAGGCCAAGCGTTTCTCGTGTTTCCTGCGAACGATGCCGGGAAAGTATTTACAACCACGCTGGACGGCAAGCTCGTCAACACGCTGGACGCCCCCACGGACTTCACGTTCGATGAACCGGTCGTTGACGGCTACTTCGCGGAAGGCGGCAAGTTCGTTCCGACGGACGTGGAGAAGCTGGGCAAGTTGTATTACGTGACGACCGGATATTCACCGCTGGATTACGTCTTGACGGCAAAGGTCTCCTCGACCAATCCATTTGAAGCGGGTTGGCACGATCTCGTATTCGGTGGCAAAGGTGAGGCCCCCGGCCAGTTTGGCACCGGGCACGGCATCACCGTATCGCCGGACACCAAGCGCCTCGTAATCGCCGATCGGCCCAACGCGGAACTGGAGCGGTTCACCCGCTATGGCCAGTACCGGGACACGGTGAATGTGCCGGAAGGCGCATTTCCCTGCGACGTGGACTTCGTGGGCCCTTACATGGTAGTCGGATGTCTTCACGGGCCCGACCGCGAAAAGGGTGCGCCCGTGTATATTCTGGAGAACGACGAAGTCGTTTCGACCATCATGCCCAAGGAAGAGCTTGGCCTCGAGAACTTTCAGCATATCCATAACGCCACGGGCGTCATGCTCGACGGTAAGCTTTACGTCATCGCGCAAGCCTGGAACCCAGGTGATTTCGCGGTGCTAGAGCAGGTGAAGGACTGACTACGCCGGGACCATCGCGCGGAGGATCAGGGTAAACGAGACGATGCCCTCTTGGGTGTCGTCCAGAACCAAGTCGCCCTGGTGCGCGCGGGCAATCTCACGGGCCAGACTCAAGCCTAGTCCGACGCCCTCGATCTTCCGGTTGCGTGACGGGTCGGCGCGATAGAAGCGGTCGAAGATGCGCCCCCGTTCGGATGGCGGGATGCTCTTCCCCGTGTTGGCGATGGTGAGGTGAATCGCCTGTCCGTTCGGCCGCAACCGGAACAGGATCTTGCCGTTCCGCTGGGTGTATTTCACGGCATTGCCGGTGAGATTCTGCACAACCTGGCGGAGCAGATCGCGGTCGGCCTGGACCCAAACTCCGGGGTCGATATCCCGCTCCACCGTCAGCGCCGGAGCCAGGATCTGCGTGTCTTCGTAAACCGACTCCAGCGCGGCGCTGAGGTCGAGCGGTTCCAAGGTAAGCTTGAGTTGGCCGGAATCGGCGAGGGAAAGCAGCAACAACTTGCGAATGATGCTTTTCAAGCGCTGGACTTCTTCCAAGAGTTTATTGAGGGTTTGTTGTTCCGGCGAACCGTCCGGCGCGGTTTGAAGCGCTTGCTCCAGTTCTCCCTGCAAGATGGTCAACGGCGTTTTGAGTTCGTGGGCCGCGTCCGCGCTGAAGCGAACGGCCTGAGTAAAACTCTTCTCCAGCCGATCCAACATCTCATTGAAAACGCCGATGAGCCGGACAAACTCCGCGTCCTCGACCGAAGGCGGTATGCGCTGATTCAGTCCTCGGGCGGTAATGCCCTCCGCGGTGCGGGTCAACGTTGCCACGGGCCGCAGGGCTCGCTGGGCCAGAATCCACCCGCCTATCGCGATAAGAAGAAGCGCGGTCGGAAGCGCCATCAAGAAAGCGGTGCGCACGCGCGCCATTTCTCCGCCATGCCGCTGCAGGTCGATGCCAAGGACCATGGTAACTTCGGGATTGCTCATGATTCCGACGCGCCATGTCTTGCCACCTGCCTGTCGGTTCTCGATACCGATTGGACCCACAGGAAGCGGCAACGGCGGGGGTGCGCCTTCGCCTCGGCGAAAGCGCCCACCCCTTCCACCAGGAACGCCGGGGCCATCTTCATTTGGAGCTTGCGGCGGGCGATCGCCGGCCCCGGGCGGCGGCCCCGGTCCGCGACCTGGCGGAGGGGGACCCATACGGGGATCCCGAGGCGTCCCGTCCAACGCCATGCCCTCGGGATGCGGTGGCCGGTTCGCCGGTGGACCTCCGATTGGGAGGGGATACCCGGAAGTCGGGAGGTCTTGTGGCCAATGCGGGGAGACGAAGATCGTTTCGTCGCGCCGGTTCTTCACCAGCAAGATGAAGGGCTCCGAGTCCTGTTCCGCACCGAAGCGGATGGTTCCCAAAGAATCTCCCACGATCGCCCAGTGCTCTGGGGGACGGTGCATGGAGAGGTGAAGTTGCCCGATGCCTCGAATCTGATCGTCGATGCGCTCGACGCTCATTCGACGGATCAGGTACCAGCTCCATGAACCGAAAGCCAGCAGCACAATCCCTGAGAGCAGAACGGATAAGAGCGTTATGCGAAGGCGAAATGATCGAATGGACACCATGAGACTAGTCCGCCCGCTTGATGCGATACCCGACACCGCGCACGGTTTCGATGAGCGGGGTGTCGCCGGCGCCGTCCAACTTCTTGCGAAGGCGCTGAATGTGAACGTCGATTAGGTTTGTATTGGGATCAAAATCGTAACCCCAAACATGCTCCAGAATCTGGGTGCGCGTATAAACGCGGCCCGGGGAACGAAGCAGATACTCCAGTAAGCTGAACTCGCGGGCGGTAAGGGTAATGGCCCGATCCCCCCGTTTCACTTCCCGGGTGATGACATTGACGATGAGATCATCGATTTGGAGGATGCTGAGTTGCTCGCCGGAGGCGCGGCGCGCGACCGCATGGATTCGGGCGATCAGTTCTTCCACAAAGAACGGTTTTGTGAGGTAGTCGTCGGCCCCCAGGTTTAGCCCTTCAATTCGTTCGTCCAATTCGCTTCGCGCGGTCAAGACGATGACGGGAACGGTGTTCTTTTGCTTCCTGAGATTTCGCAGGATACTTAACCCGTCACGTCCCGGAAGCATGATATCGAGGATCACCACGTCGTAGGACTGGGTCGTGGCCAGGGTGTAGCCGTCGTTGCCATTGTCGCACACGTCGACCGTAAACCCCTGCTCTTCGAGCCCCTTCCTGACGAACCCCGCAATCTGCTTTTCGTCTTCTACTACCAATACCTTCATACCCGGAAGTATACCCCCGATAGGCGGGTTTGTCCGAGTGCAGCGGATTACAGTTTCGTCATGAAAGCCTCCGGGATTCCGTTATGAACGCCGGGCACAATTCCCACAGAACGAACGAAGAGCCCCGAAACGGGATTCAGGAGGGTAGCACAATGACAACGAAACATTTCCTTAGACTGACGCTGGCCGGACTAGCCGCGGTCGCGCTCGTGGGGTTTCTGACCGCCGGCGTACAGGCCCAGCCCCCGCAGGAGCCACTGGCGAGTCCTGACGCCGTGGAACCTGGACCACCGCCTCCGCCACCGGAAGCAGGAGCGTTTGAGGATGCGCCTCCGGCCGGACAGTTCCGAGGACCGCAGGGACGCCGAGGCGGCGGCGGACGAGATGGACAATTTCGGGGTCCACATGGTCCTCGTGGTGCGCAGCAAGGGCATACGCCGGGTGAATGCGACCAGTCTGGCCCTCACGGCAAGGCAGGCCAGGGCAGGATGGGCGCCGGCCCGAATGACGGTCCTCGCATGGGCCAGGATCGCCCCATGGGGCCTCCCCCCTTTGAAGCGATCGACGCCGATAGCAATGGCGCCATCACGAAGGCGGAGTGGGATCAGTTCCACGCGCAGCATCGGCCGCCGCGTCCGAATGGACCGGAAGCCATGAACCGGGGCGATGGTCCACGTGGTCCACGTGGACCGAACGCGCCGGAGCGGGGTTATGGAGGACGTGGACCGCGCGCACAAGTCAATCTTCCCGGGCCGCCCCCCGCGGCGGAATAGCGTCACCCTTGGGGGCCCCACCAGTGGGGCAGACGGAGTGACGGGAGGCGCAGGCTCAATGCGAGGCCTGCGCCTCCCCACTTTTTACGGTTTAGCGTGCGGACTTCGTGGGCGAGGGGCTCTCAATCTCAGGGGTGCACCCCCCTGCTTTTTGACGATTCAAGGGGGTCACCCCCTGGGGGATGGGCAACGCGTGGGGATCTCCCCTTAATGAGATCGGCCGGGGCGTTGCAGTGGGGATACACGGACCTACACGGACTGGCACGGCGACGCACGGACACGCGGGCCGACGCGGGCCGACGCGGACGGCTTATTTTGCTTTCTTGAGCAGGTCGTCGACGTCCTTCAGGATTTTTTCGCCGATTTCCTTGCGGGTTGTATCGGGGATCTTGTAGTGCTGCGTATCTTCGAGCAAGCGAATGGTGTGCATCGCGACCTGGTAGGCGAAATCGTGGACTTTCATGGCAAGACTCCTCGGAGCGGGTAAACCGTCAGTTGGCGCTTGGGCCATTCTCTCCGCCGGGCAATGGGAGATCAATTGGACATATGAAAACCCCAGGCCGCATCAACTACGGCCTGGGGTTCTTACAAACAGTGCTGCGATAGGCTAGTTATGAATGCCAACCAGCGGAAGGGGCAGCGGTTTCACTGGCCGAAAGACCATCCGCTTGTTGTTCTTCCCGATAACGATCCAACAGGCCGGCTCATGGTGGCCGTCGTCGTCGTTCATATCGCGAGCGGTCAATAGACTGCTCATGGCTCTCCTCTCCTTCTTGGTGCGTGCTGTCGTGGGCGCACGCCTCCCTCTTTGCGTTCGTGAAGCTATCTTGTGGTTGCCGTACCGGGTGATACCCCTGCGACCGGTGCGGTATTGCCAGGTGTTACAGACCCGCCTTCTTACGCAAGGCGTCGGCCTGATCGGTCTCTTCCCAACGGAAGCCTTGATCCTCGCGCCCGAAGTGGCCGTAGGCGACCGTCTTGCGGAAGATGGGCTTCTTGAGGTCCAGCGTCTTGATGATGCTTGCGGGCCGGCAATCGAAATGATCCATTAGGATACTCTCGATCTTCTCCTCGGCAACCTTGTTGGTGCCGAAGGTCGTCACGTTGATCGACACCGGCTGCGCGACGCCAATGGCGTACGCCAACTGGACTTCG
>CAZWDH010000037.1:0-32697 GCA_964632865.1 uncultured Nitrospiraceae bacterium | reverse complement strand
GCCGTCTCGAATGCCGGCGAGGGCGTCCTGGTGTGGAGCATTGGCCCCTTGCCCTCGTGGCTGTCGGTGAGCCCCTTATCGGGCAGCACCCCCGTTGGCGGACCGACGAATGTGACGATGACCGTAGATCGCACGGGATTGACACCAGGCACCTACAACGGCGAGTTCATGATCGCGTCCAACGGCGGGAACCGTATCGTAAGCGTCACCATTCAGGTGGCCGCGGCGCCCCTCCCCCCCACGCTTCAGGTCACGCCGGCGAATCTCGATTTCGGTGAAACGGACTTGTCCGAAAATCTGACCGTCGCAAACGCCGGCACGGGTACGGTCGATTGGCAGTTGACCGAGAACATCCCCTGGCTGAGCACTTCAGCCATACAAGGCAGCACTGGCGGCACTCCGACCAATATCATCGTAACGGTCGATCGCACGGGCTTGTCGCCGGGCATCTACAGCGACAATATCGAGTTCACGTCCAATGGCGGGAACGTGACGGTACCGGTCACCATGACCGTGCCGGGCCCCACGCCACTGCTTTCGGTGTCGACGACGGTTCTCAATTTTGGAACCAATCTCGTCCAACTGACCTTTACGATCCGAAATACCGGTACGGGAACACTGAACTGGAATATCAGCGAATCCATCCCATGGCTAACCGCTGGGCCCTTGTCCGGATCGACGACAACGGAAACAGAAATCATCACGGTTGACGTCGATCGCACCGGTCTGAGTCCCAACGATTACATGGGAACGCTTGCCATCACGTCGGACGGCGGCGCAGCAAACGTCGTCGCCAACATGACGGTGGCGCCCGCGCAGCTCGTGGTTACGCCCACGACGCTAAACTTCGGCAAGTTCGCGACCACCAAGCTGTTCATCGTGAGCAACGGAGGAACGGGCACGGTGAACTGGAGCGTGAACACGGGAACGTTCCCTGCCTGGCTCAGCGTGGTGTCCCCTGTTCCCACGAACGGCAGCGTATCGTCCAATACAGAATCCGTCATTCTCATGGTCGACCGCACCGGCCTCTCGGTTGGCACTCATACCTTCACTTTCCCGGTTACGAGTGACGCGGGCAACGTCGATGTCACCGTCAATTTGACTGTTGCCGAGGTTCCAATACTCGACGTGGACACAGGCTTCCTGAACAGCAGCGGACAGCCGTTGGCGCCCTTGGGCGACGCGGCCACGACGTTCAATTTCACGATTCAGAATGCCGGCACCGGCACGCTTAACTGGAACATCGATCCCAACACATTTCCCACGTGGCTGAGCATCGCACCCGTGGCGGGCTCGAATACGGGCGTGCAGGTCTCGAACCTGACCATCACGGTCAACCGCGCAAGCCTTTCGCCGGGCGGTTATGTCGCTGCGATTCCAATCACGTCGAATGGCGGCACACGCACGCTCGACGTCACGATTCAGGTCCCGCTCCGGCCCATCATTGGTGTGTCCCCCGAGCAATTGGACTTCGGATTGACAGGCAATTCGGCACAGTTCTTTGTCGCCAATATCGGCGACCCGGGAACGGTATTGAACTTCCTGATCGTCAGCGACCGGCTCTGGCTCTTCAACAGTCCCTCGACCGGGACCAGCATCGGCACGAGCAGTCCGATCAAGGACTTCCAACCCATTAATGTATCTATCGACCGCAGCCTGCTGGAAAGCACCGGCGCGACGGGTACCTTCACCGTCTACGCTCTCGATTCGCTCGGCAATATCCGGGCCGACGTTGAACCCGCGACGGTGACTGTTTCCGTGGAAGCAACTCCGCTGGCGTTCCAAACGGCCGTTGCCCGTTCAAGGATTCCGTCGATGGTCCGATGGAGCTTTGTCATGCGGGACATCGGCGATCAATCCTTCCTGATGGCACCGGAACTCCTGGTTGACGCCTACCAGATCTTCGAAGACGGAGTGCAGATCGAAGAACCCTCGGAAACAACCCAGGTTGTGCTTCTCCAGAACAGCACGCTGACCGAACCCTTGTCCGACTACCGGACAGACCTACGAACCAAGGTGGTCCTGCTGCTTGATTATTCGGGCAGCGTCCGGGATGCCGCGGCATCGGTAGGCACCGATGTTCAGACCCTCTACGAGACGACCGGCGGGTTGTTTATCGACAACTATTTCGATTACTTCGCCAACGTGGAGCGCGGATTCGCCGAGATGGCAATCATGGAGTTCCACGACCGTAACGCGCCGGCCACCGTGATCCAGGATTTCACCTCGGATCGCGCCACGTTGCAGGCGGCCTTGCAGAGCATCAATGTGACGGACCACGGCGCATCGGCGATTCTTCCGGCCGTTGAGTCTGCCGCGATTCAGTTGCGAAACGATGACTCTCCCTTGATCCCCTTCGACGACGCCGATGTCCGCGCGATCGTCATGTTCTCGGACGGACGGCTGACGACGCCCCCGGGTGAAATTCAGGATACGATTGATTTCCTGGTCCCCATCAAAGTGCGCGCGTTCTCCGTCGGTTGGGGCGTGGAAGTCAACCACGAACCCATGGCGCGGCTCGCTGCGGGCACGGGCGGGCATTATTACCTCAGTCTGCTCGATGGACTGGGTCAACCCACCGTGGCGAACTTCCTCGACAAAGTCGATGAATGCAACATCGATCTGGCGTCGCATACCGTGCTGAGCTACGTGAGCCTCGGCGAAGAAGAGAACGTTCCGATCCGCTTCGACGGCGCCCTCGACAATCCAAACGATAACCCCGATCAGGGGATCATCCAGGGAACGCTGGAAGAGCAGAACATCGACCTGTCGGCTGTCGTCGGCGACATCCGGATGGGCCAGATCTCCATGCGCACCCCCGGCATCGTGGGCGGTGCGTCTCAGGTGACAATCCGCGCGGAATACATCCCGCGTAACATTAATCGTCTGGTGTTCTCGGTGGCCTCCACGGGACCGGCTCCGGTCGTGAGCAAGGTGCCCCTCGCCGAAGGTGGCATCGTTGAAGGCTGGACGCTTCAGAACCTGGGCGGCGGCAACTACCGCCTTGACGCGCCTACTCCCGTGGACGTGTTGCCCTACGGTTCCTTTGGCGACCTCGTGCAACTCGACTTCGCGGGCGTCGGTGGCCCGTTTACAGTAAGCCTGTTCGTCGACAACAGCACCTACCTTGCCGATCCTGAACCCAAGTACTTTATCTATCCGGACACCATCGATGTGGATGCCGATCCCTTCCTGGCGCCGGCCTTCCCCACGCCGTCTGTGGACCCCTTGTTCATCGACTTTGGCACCGGCATCAACAGCACGATTCTGACGGTTCGCAATATCGGCGGCTCGTATCCGTACGTCGGCACCGATGAGGTGTACCTCAATTGGGCCGTGGAGGACATTCCGATATTCGTCCGGAGTGTAACACCGGATGCAGGCATCCTGGACACTACGACGATTACGGACAGTCCTTTCGTCCAGGTCGATCGCACCATTGCCCCAGGCGTGTACAACAACGTGCTGAACATTCGGTACACCACGGGAACCCTCGGTGTCGTCGGCTCAGTGCCCGTATTGATGCGTATCGAGATTCAACCGCCGGTGCTGAGTGTGACCAACACAGCGGTTCTGACTTTCGGAAACGTGTCCCAGGCGGGTGGCCCGCAGTCCGCGACGTTCAATATCGCAAACACGGGCCAGAGCACGCTGAACTGGCAAATCCCAACTACGGGTCTACCGGTGTGGATCGAGTCCATCATCTCGTCTTCCGGGTCCACAACCTCGGAGACCGACATGGTAACCGTGACGGTCGATCCGACCCTGGTTGGGTTGGGGCCGGTAAACACGACGATCAACGTACTCTCGAACGGCGGAAACGAGTTGGCCATACCCATCAGTATGACGGTTGTGCCCTAGCCGTTAATCCGAGGCGAGGCCACGGTGCCATGGCCTCCAAATGAAGTGACTCAGGCGCGTCATCCCAAAAGGGATGACGCGCCACTTCTTTTGTGGTCCGTCAGAGAACATAGGGTCCATCGCTTGTCAGAAACCCCATGACAGACCTGTCCTGAACAGTTATGTCTTTATCACGACCTGGACGCCGATCCTGGTATTTCCTGCCACTCCCTCACACTCCATATACATCTACTAGCAAACAACATACGAATCATTATCAACTTCCTCAATGCTCTGGCATTGAAGTTGCATACTCTTTACTCGACGACCGCATTGGACGGTCTGAAAGGCTCTTGGCCCAGTGCCAAGCCAACGCTAAAGGCCTGGTGGAATGCTTACGGAGATCCTGACAGCAGGGAGCGTTATGATTGGCCTCGGAGGCGCCCTCTCGGCGATCCTCGCAGTGGCCAACAAGAAGCTCTATGTCTACGAAGATCCGCGAATCGACGCGGTCGAAGATATGCTTCCCAAGGCCAACTGCGGCGCCTGTGGTACTCCGGGCTGCCGGGCTTTCGCGGAAATGACGGTGAAAGGCGAGATTTCTCCCGGGAAATGCACCGTGAACTCGCCGGAGATGACACAAGAAATTGCTGACTTCCTGGGCGTTTCCGCTGGGAAAGAAGAAAAACGAGTGGCCCGGCTCGCGTGCGCGGGGGGAAACCATGTCGCACGCGTTCGGGCTCATTACGAAGGCATCCCCACCTGCCGGGCCGCGGCCCTGGTCGCGGGCGGCGGAAAAGGATGCGCCTGGGGGTGTCTAGGGTTTGGCGATTGCCAGGAAGTGTGCAGCTTCGGGGCAATTACCATGGACGAACACGGCTTGCCGGTGGTGGACACCGAGAAGTGCACGGCGTGCGGCGATTGCGTGGCTATCTGTCCGCGCGCCCTCTTCTCCATTCAACCCATGAGCGTTCGCTTGTGGGTCGCTTGCAAGAGCCTCGCAAAAGGCGAGGAAGCCGAAGCGGAGTGCGAAGTTGCTTGCACAGGATGCGGGCTTTGCGCGGCCGACGCGGCTCCCGGCGTCATTGCGATTCAAAATAATCTGGCGGTAGTCGACTATTCGCGAAACGGGCTGGCGTCGCAAGACGCGATTCAGCGATGCCCCACGGGCGCGATTGTGTGGTTGGATGAGAACGAGGGAACGATAAAGGGCGCAGCAGCGCGAAAAATCACGCGGAAATCGGCATTGCCTGTCGGCTGACGAATCCGTACGCGTATCGCAGGCCCCATATTTGAGTCGCAACCGAGACTGAGGTGGAGAAATGAAAGCAAAGGAAAAGACCTTCAAGTACCCCGGCAAACGGGACGCGATGGATGGAAACACCGCGGTCATCATGTGTGAGCGCGAGTCCTCCGACGCCGCGGGTGCATACCCCATTACGCCGTCCACACAGATGGGCGAGTACTGGGCCGAAAACGCGGCTGCGGGGCACATCAATGTGTCGGACCGCCCGTTGATCTTCATCGAACCGGAAGGCGAACACGCCGCGGCAGCCGTGACGGCGGGTCTTGCCATGACCGGTCTACGGTCGACGAACTTCTCCTCCGGCCAGGGTATCGCCTATATGCACGAGTCGCTGTACGCGGCGGTAGGCAAGCGCCTCACCTACGTGTTGAACATGGGCTGCCGCGCCATGACCAAAGCAACCCTTAACGTGCATGCGGGTCATGACGATTATCACTGCGTGGACGATACGGGTTTCTTTCAGGTGTTCGGTAAGAACGTCCAGGAAGCCTGCGACCTGAATATCATCTCGCACCGCATTGCCGAGCTATCCCTGAATCCCGGCATCTGCGCCCAGGATGGTTTCCTGACCACCCACCTCATTGAGTCCCTCATGATCCCGGAACGGGAACTGATCGCGGAATACCTTGGCCTGCCGGATGACATCATCGAAACGCCGACCCCCGCACAGAAGCTGATCTTCGGCGAGTACCGCCGCCGCATTCCTGAGCTGTGGAGCGTGGATAACCCGGTCATGGCCGGCGTCGTGCAGAACCAGGACTCCTACATGCAGAGTGTCGCCGCGCAACGGCCCTTCTTCTTTGACCACGTCGCGGCGCTGACCGACCAGGCGATGGACGAGTTCTACGCGCTGACCGGGCGGCGTTATCATCGCGTCGCCACGTACAAATGCGAAGACGCGGACTACGTCATAGTCGGACAGGGCAGCGTGGTCCCGAACGCGGAAGCCGTAGCGGACTACCTGCGCGAATCCCGCGGTATCAAGGTAGGCGTGGTGAACCTGACCATGTTCCGGCCCTTCCCCGGCGACCTTCTTGGACCGCTCCTGAAAGGCCGCAAAGGCGTAGCAGTGCTGGAACGCACCGACCAGCCGCTGGCCGAAGACCTGCCCCTCATGCGGGAAGTGCGCGCCACGTTGAACAAATGCCTCGAAAACGGTAAGTCCAACGGCAAGGGCCCCGTCTATCCCAAGTACGACACGTTCAAGAAGTCGGACGACATGCCGACCCTGTACTCCGGGTCCTACGGTCTCGGCAGCCGCGACCTGCAGCCCGAAGCGCTCATCGGCGCGGTGGAGAATATGCTGCCGGACGGCAAACAGAAGAAACTGTTCTATCTCTCCATCGATTTCATCCACGACAAGCCGTTCACGCCGAAGCAGGAGATTTACCAGCAGCAGATTCTGGACGGTTATCCCAACATCAAAGAGTTGTCCGTACGCGGGAGCGAAAACCCGAACCTGATGCCGAAAGACAGCATCACGGTGCGGTTCCACTCCATCGGCGGTTGGGGCGCCATCACGACCGGTAAGAATCTGGCGATGACGCTGTTCGACCTGCTCGGATACCACATCAAGGCGAACCCGAAGTACGGTTCCGAAAAGAAAGGCCAGCCGACGACCTACTACCTGTCCGCGGCGCCGGAACCCATTCGCATCAACTCCGAGTATTTCTACGTGGACGTGGTGCTGTCGCCGGACCCGAATGTATTCGGACATTCGAACCCGCTTGCCGGTTTGAAGAAGGGTGGCGTGTTCATCATCCAGAGCGAGTACGAGGATCCCAAGGACGTCTGGGCGAAACAGATTCCGCGCCGGTACCAGCAGATCATCCTTGAGAACGACCTCCGCGTATTCTACGTGGACGGATTCAAGATCGCGCGCGAAATTGCGACGGATTCTGAACTCCAGTTCCGTATGCAGGGCATCGCCTTCATGGGCGCTTTCTTCAACGCTTCTCCCGTGATGAAGCAGGCGAACCTGAGCGAAGAAGCCCTGTTCAAAGCGATCGAAGATCAGTTGCAGCACAAATTTGGTGCAAAAGGCGCCCGGATTGTGGAAGGCAACATGCAGGTCGTACGCCGCGGCTTCCTGGAATCCACCGAGATCGCGGACAAGGTCTTGTCGGAAGACGAGAGCCCCTCCCTGCGCAAAGAAATCGCCATCCCGGTCATGCTCAAAGAGCAACCGGCCAGCGAGGCCGCCGCGACGGATATCCACCGGTTCTGGGAACAGACCGGGAACTTCTACCTGACCGGAAAGGGCGGCGACAACCTGACCGACCCCTTCATCGGCATGAGCTGTATTCCGGTTTCGACCGGCGTATTCCGCGACATGACGACGATCCGGTTCAACCATCCGGAATGGGATCCGCAGAAGTGTACGGGCTGTGGCTCGTGCTGGACGGTTTGCCCCGACTCGGCCATTCCTGGTCTGGTCAATTCCGTATCCGAAGTGTTCGAAACGGCCATCAAACGCGTGGAAGCAAGTGGCAAGACGGTGCGCCACCTTCGCAAAGCAACGCGCACCATGGAACGCAAACTTCGCGACCTGATGAACGCCGGCGGCGAAGACGCTGCCGTGGATTCGTACCTGCACATCGCCGTCGATGCCCTGCGCCAGGATCAGACCCTTCATGAAACGGAGCGTGCCGAACTTGGCCAGGAGCTGGACTGGTTCGTGGAAGCCATCGGCGAGTTCAAGTTTGCCCTCACAAAACCTTTCTATTCCCTGAAAGAGAAAGAAGCGGCCGGCAGTGGCGGGCTGCTGTCCATCACGATCGATCCCTACGCGTGTAAGGGTTGTAAAGAATGTGTCCAGGTCTGCCCGGACGATGCGCTCAGCATGACCCTGCAGACGCCGGAATCCGTCAAGAGCCTTCGCAAGAACTGGGAGTTCTGGCTGGATCTTCCGAACACGTCCAAGGAATACATCCGCATTGACGACCTCGAAGAGGCCATCGGCGCGCTGGAAACCCTGCTGCTCGACAAGACGAACTACAAATCCATGGTCGGTGGCGACGGCGCCTGCCTCGGTTGCGGCGAAAAGACGGTCATGCACCTCTTTACGGCGACGGTCGAGGCGTTGATGCGGCCCCGCGTGGCGAAACACGTGGCCAAAATCGAGGAACTCATCCAGAGTCTCGAAAAGCACATCCGGTTGCGTCTGGCCGAGTCCGTCGACGTGGGCGATACGAGCGCGATGGTATCCGCCATCGACGCGCTGAAGAACAAGGATCTCACGCTTTCCAATCTCTCGGGCGCCCTGGACAATGCGCGGGTCAGCATGCCGCTGGACAGCGATTGGCTCAAGCGGGTCACGCAACTGCTTGCGAAGTTGAAGCACCTGAAATGGCAGTACACCCAGGGCACGACCGGCCGGGGCCGTTCGAGCTTGGGCATGATCAACAGCACCGGATGTACGTCCGTCTGGGCATCAACCTATCCCTTTAACCCCTATCCTTTCCCCTGGACCAACCACTTATTCCAGGACAGCACGTCCATGGCCATGGGAATCTTCGAGGGACATATGGCCAAGATGGCCGATGGGTTCAAGGCCATCCGCATGGTCGAGCTGGAGTTGGAAGGCAAGTACAACCCGAAAGAGCACGAAGAGTTCTTCCGGTACTTCAACTGGAACACGTTCACGGACGAGGAATTTGCCTTGTGCCCACCCGTGGTCGCCGTCGGCGGTGATGGTGCGTTGTACGACATCGGGTTCCAAAACCTATCCCGCATGATGATGACCGGCAAGCCCATCAAGGTGGTGGTGCTGGATACGCAGGTGTATTCAAACACCGGCGGCCAAGCCTGCACCTCCGGCTTCACCGGCCAGGTGTCGGACATGGCCCAGTACGGCAAGGCCCAAAAGGGTAAGGAAGAGATCCGCAAGGAAATCGGCCTTATCGCCATGGGGCACCGGACGACCTTCGTGTTGCAGGGAACGATGGCGAATACATCCCACCTCATCGAAGGGATGATCCGCGGTCTCCTGGCGAAGCGGCCTGCCCTGTTCAACATTTACAGCCCCTGCATGCCGGAACACGGGATCGGCGACGACCTGGCCAAGCACCAGAGCAAACTGGCGCTCGAATCCCGGGCCTACCCTGTCTTCACCTATGATCCGGACAAGGGCGACCTCCCGGAAGAGTGCTTTAACCTCGACGGCAACCCGGCCATGGACGACGATTGGCCGTCTTACACGCTCACGTACGTCGACGAGAACGGCAGTGCTGGCTCCATGGAGTTGCCGCTGACCTTCGCTGACTTTGCCGTGACGGAAGCCCGGTTCCGCAAGCACTTCAAGAAGGCGCCGCGGGACACGTGGAACGACGACATGATTCCAGTCGCGGACTTCCTGAAACTGGACGCTGACGATCGCGAGGGTAAGTATCCCTTCGTGTGGGCTGTTGACGCGAAGAACCGGCTCAGCCGGGTGATCGTGTCCGAGCCCGTCATCAAGGCGAGCGAAGACCGGCGTCACTTCTGGGTCATGCTGAAGGCGTTGGCGGGTATCGGCAAGGATGTCGATATCCAGGCGATTAAGGACGAGACGCGCGTGGATGTGGTACAAAAGCTCACCGCAGGTTTGTTGGAGATGGTTGGCGGCGGCGGATCCGCGCCGATGGTAATGCCTTCAATGCCGGCACCGGCAGCAGCCGCAACGGAAGCGCCGGCAGAGGCAGTGAAAGCGACTGCCGTAGCACCGGCAGGGTCCGGCAACGGCGCGCCAACCGGCAACGGCTACGTAGCGCCCTACCTGGACTCGAACGAGTGCACGGGCTGCGGCGAGTGCGTGCTCGTGAACCCGAAGATCTTCGGGTGGAACGACAAGAAGCAGGCCGTGATCCGCGACGCGAATGGCGGTCCCTACAAGGATGTCGTAAAGGCGGCGGAGAAATGTGCGGCCCGCGCCATCGCGCCTGGAATTCCGGCGGACACGTCCGGCAAAGAGATCGAGAAACTGATCAAACGGGCGGCGAAGTATAATTCGTAAAATGACACGGCCCGGCGCGTAGTACTCGAGATACTGGGCGCCGGGCCGTCTGACAAGAGTGTGTCCAAGTCGGGGCATAGACGAGGGGAACATCTGGGATGTGGCTACCCGGGCTGAATTCGCGAAAGACCTTTTCGCACGGCATCCATCCGCCTGAGAGTAAGGAATTGACTCAGGATAAGGCGATCCGTCGTCTGCCGTTTGCCCCGCATCTGATCATTCCGCTGTCGCAACACACCGGCGCTCCCGCCAAGCCGATCGTCCGCGAAGGCCAGGAGGTGGCCCGAGGCGAGCCCATCGCCGAACCGGGCGGCTTCGTCTCGGTGCCCATGCACGCGCCGGTCACTGGACGCGTCGAGAAGATTGCTCTCGCCCGGGACGCGCGCGGCGGCATGTCGCCTGCTATTTTCATCGAGCAATACCCCGCGGCCGACCAGGAGATCCTGTACGGCGCGGAAACGGATATCGACAGCCTCACGCCAGAAGAGCTGGTGAAAGCCGTGCAGGCGACCGGCGTGGTCGGACTGGGCGGCGCGGCGTTTCCGACACACGTAAAACTGGCCCTGCCCGAAGGCAAATCCGTGGACACCATCATCGTCAACGGATGCGAATGCGAACCCTTCCTTACGACCGACCATCGCGTCATGCTAGAGCAGGTCGACAGCATCTTCAAAGGCATCCGCATCGTGCTCCGCGCGCTGGGCGCAAAGCAGGCCATCGTCGGCATCGAAACGAACAAGATGGATGCCGTCGAGAAGATGCGCGCCGGAATCCCCAAGGGCGTGCCGTGCACCATCGAGGCCATCGAAGCCAAGTACCCGCAGGGCGCGGAAAAGATGCTGACCAAGGCCCTCGTGAACCGCGAAGTACCTTCCGGCGGATTGCCCATCGACGTGGGTGTCGCGGTCTTCAACGTCGCGACCCTCGCACAGATTGGGGAGTTGATGCCGGTCCGGCAGGGGCTTATCGAACGCGTTGTAACCGTGTCCGGCACCGGCGTCCGCAACCCCGGCAACTTCCTGATGGCGATTGGCACGCCGCTACGTTTTATCATGGACCAGGTGGGCTTCAAAGAGCGGGAGTGCCAGATCATCCTCGGCGGTCCCATGATGGGCACGTCCGTCGGCACCCTGGACCTCCCCGTTACCAAAGGCGTCACCGGCATCCTGGCCATCGCCAAGGATCACCCGCTGGCCTTTCGCAATGGCAAGGTCTTTCCCTGCATCAAGTGCGGTTCCTGCGTCGAAGCGTGCCCCATGCATCTGAACCCTTCGGAACTCGGACTTCTGGCGCGCAAACAGGAATACGAGACCATGGCGGAGCGGTACCATCTCATGGACTGCTTTGAGTGCGGATGCTGCTCCTTCGTCTGTCCCTCGAACATCCCCTTGGTCCAGTACTTCCGGGTTTCCAAGGCAATCAATCGTGAAAGAAAGGTTCCGAAATGAGCGTAGGAACCCACACTATAGACATTCGCACGTCACCGCACATCAAAGGCCGCGTGACCACGGACACCATTATGTTGCACGTGGTATACGCCCTGCTTCCGGTGACGGTGTTCTCCATTTTCGTCTTCGGACTGAGCGCGTTCCTGCTCGTCATCGTCACGACGGGCGCCTGCGTACTGACCGAACACGTGCTGTGCAAGCTCGCGCGCAAACCGAGCACGGTCTCGGACTACAGCGCAGTGATAACCGGTCTACTCTTGGCGCTTACCCTGCCGCCCGGCTTCCCCCTGTGGATGGCCATCGTTGGTAGCGTGATCTCCATTGGACTGGGCAAAGCCTTGTTCGGCGGTCTCGGAATGAACCCCTTCAATCCGGCCCTGGTGGGTCGCGCATTCCTGCAGGCGGCGTTCCCTGTGGCAATCACCACGTGGACGCCGGCATTCTGGCCCGAAATGCAGGTGTGGTCGACAGAGCGGTTCACCTCCATCGTATTGCCCACCGTGTCGCTTCCATTCATGCGCCCGGAGTCGGTGGCGTCGTTCATCAAAGGGATTACCATCGACGGATTCTCCGGGGCAACGCCGCTATCCCGCATGAAGTTCGATCACGAAACCACGTCCATTATGGACTTGTTTGTTGGGATGACCGCAGGCTCCACGGGTGAGACGTCGTCGGCGCTCATTATCCTCGGCGGTGTCTATCTCATGGCGCGCAAAATGATGAACTGGCGCATTCCGGTGGCCATTCTGGGGAGCGCAATCGTCGTGAGCGGGATTTTCTACGCACTCAATTCGGAAATCTACCCCACCCCGCTCTTCGTGCTCTTCTCAGGCGGACTCATGCTCGGCGCCATGTTCATGGCCTCGGACATGGTCGGCTCCCCCACGACGCCGTTGGGCGTATGGATCTACGGCATTCTCATTGGGTCGGTGACCGTGATCATCCGGTTGAAAGGCGGCCTTCCCGAAGGGACCATGTACGCAATCCTCCTCGGCAACGCATGCACGCCGCTGATCGATAACCTCACCCAGCCCAAGATTTTCGGCGCCCGTAAGAAGGGAGAAGGCAAATGAACGCGGCAACGGAACAGACCCTGCCGATGCCGAAGCAAACGAGCAGCGCCTATATGATCCTCGTCATGACGGCCGTCGCGACGTTTTGCGGCCTGCTGATCGTCACCGTCTATCAAGCGACCGCGCCCGCCATCGCGCGAAACCAGGCCCAGATTATCGAAGAATCCGTATTCGAGGTGCTCCCGAATGCCACGCGACAAGTAGCGTTCGCAGTCGACGCGGCTGGCGGTACCGTCACTGTGGACGCCGAGGGCCAGAGCGCCTTGCCTAAGATCTTCGCGGGCTACGACGACTCCGGCGCACTCGTCGGAATCGCCGTTGAAGCCAGCGGACGCGGCTATCAGGACATTATTCGCGTTCTCTACAGCTACTCGCCGGACTGCGGCTGCATCAACGGTTTCAAGGTATTGGACCATAAGGAAACACCGGGCCTGGGCGATAAGATCATCACCGACCCGGATTTTCAGAAGAACTTTGAGAAGCTGGATGCCACGCTGGACCCGGCAACAAGCACGCCGGTCAACCAGATCGTGACCGTCAAACACGGCACCAAGACCGAACCCTGGCAGATCGATGCCATCTCAGGCGCGACGATTTCTTCCAAGGCCATCGGCCGAATCATGCAGTCCAGCACCGACGAGATGCTTCCGGTTATTACCGCCCATCTCGACGATATCCGAAAGGCAGGCACATCATGAGCAAGGCTGGACCTTCCCAAGCCAGCATCTTCCTGAACGGTCTCTGGAAAGAGAACCCCGTATTTGTCCAGGTACTGGGGATGTGCCCGGTCCTCGCCGTGACGAACTCGGTGCTCAATGCGCTGGCGATGGGATTGTCCACCTTGTTCGTGTTGGTCATGTCGAGTACACTCGTCTCCCTTGTGCGGAAGATTATTCCCAAGCAAGTACGCATCGCGACGTATATTCTGATAATCTCCACCTTTGTAACCATCGTCGATTACGTCATCAAAGCAGTCAGTATCGATGTATACCGGGCCCTTGGCCCCTTCATCGCGCTTATCGTTGTGAACTGCATGATCCTCGGGCGCGCGGAGGCCTTTGCATCGAAGAACAGCGTGTACCGCTCCATACTGGACGCCTTTGGAATGGGAATCGGGTTCTCTTTTGCGCTGCTCTGCCTGGGTGCCGTGCGCGAAATCCTCGGCGCAGGAACCTTCCTCGGGGTGCCTCTCTTCGGCGCAAATTTTGAACCCTGGATCATCTTCCTGTTGCCGAGCGGCGGATTCTTCACACTCGGCGCCTGGCTGCTCGCCTTCAGCCTCTGGAAAGAACGCAAAGCGCACAAGGCCACCCAGGCGGCCGAACGGGCGCGGGAGTTGGCAGCATGAATTCGGCATCCCTTTCGTTCATCTTCATCGACTCGCTCCTAATCAATAATCTCGTGCTCGCGGTTTTCCTGGGGATCTGCCCGTTTCTCGGCGTGTCGGGAAAACTGGATACCGCAACCCGCATGGGCGGCGCTGTAATCTTTGTGATGCTGGTCAGTTCCACGCTGACCTTCGGGATCAACCGGCTGCTCATCGCCGTCGACGCGGAGTACCTTCGCATCATCGCGTACATCGTCGTGATTGCATCGACCGTGCAACTGGTGGAGATGTTCATCAAGAAGACCAGCCCCGCCTTGTTTCGCGCACTCGGCATCTATCTGCCCTTGATCACGACGAACTGCGCCATCCTCGGCGTGGCCATGTTTCAGACCTTCCGCGAGTACAGCTTCATCCAGAGCCTCGTGTTCAGCATCGGTTCGGGCCTAGGCTTCGCACTCGCGCTCGTCATCATGTCCGGCATCCGCGAGCAGTTGAACCTGGCAGACGTACCCAACGTCGCAAAGGGAACGGCGATAGCCCTCATGGTCGCAGGCATCCTGTCCATGGCCTTCATGGGCTTCGCAGGTTTGGGGAGCAATTGACGTGGCGCACTTCCTCTACACACTGCTCACCGGCGTCGGCGGCATGGCGCTGCTCGCAGTCGTATGGTTTGGCGTGCAGCAGTTCGTACGCCACAACTCGCCGCACCGGGCCCCCGACTGCGACCTCCTCGAAAGCATGAGCCACGACTGCGGCAGCTGCTCAGAAGCAGGAACCTGCGGCCTCCACCGCCACTGAGTCACGCGGAATACGTGCCGCGCATGACTCGGATTTCCTCCCGCTGTTCCATCTCCACGAGATCCGACAGCGCGTCGCGAAGTTGCGCGGAGATCGCCCGCGCAATAAGTTCCTTGTATACGGAAATCAAGAACCGGTCGAGCTCCAGCCCAAGCTGAATCAACTCATCCCGGCCCATTTTCGCCCCGCCTCGAAAGCGCTGGACCCGGGGAACCGCCCGCAAGTTCGGCGACACCTTGAACCACGTTTCCAGAACGCTCCGGGACGTCCCCCGTTCGTACTCTTCGAGGCAATGCTGGAGATGCGCTTCATGACGGCTCAGATAATCCAGGAGCACCTGGATCTGCTCGTCGTGAGTTTCACTCATCCGGGATTGGTAGAAGAGGCTGAGATCGCGATGAAATGTTTCGGCTTTCTTGACAACGTCGATCAAACGCAGCGGAGCCATATCGTCCCCTGAATCGATATGCCCCTAGCTACGATCTAAGCACGATCGCCCACCGGTTGGCAAGGACAATCACCTTAGGTTAGACGTCAGCCTACCCGGCGCAGGCGATCGATCGCGTCCGCAATCGCGCGAATGTGCTCGGGACCGGTCCCGCAACAACCTCCAACAATGGACGCCCCGCCCTCCACCAGCTCCGCGACGCGGCTCGCCATTCCCTCCGGCGTTTCCGGGTAACACACACTGCCGTCATCCTTCCGCTGCGGCATGCCGGCGTTGGGGTGAACCAGAATCGGTACGTCTGGCGCGGCGGCCCGCAGGTCGCGAACGACCTCCACCATCTCCGCAGGCCCCAGACTGCAGTTGACGCCCAGAACATCTGCGCCTTCCGCAAGCATCGCCTGGGCCATGTCCGCGACGGAGACGCCCATCATCGTGCGATAGCCCGTGTCGGTCTTCATGCTGAACGTAAACGAACACACCAGTTCCAGGCCCGTGTTCTCCTTTACAGCTCGCGCGGCGATACCCGCTTCGTCCAACGCGGTCATGGTTTCCACGCTGCACGCGTCGGCGCCTCCCCGTTCCAGCGCCACCGCCTGTTCGGCGAAGGCCTCGAATAGTTGATCCTCGCTCACATCGCCCATCATGAGGATCTTGCCCGTTGGACCTACTGACGCCAGGACCAGCGCCCCCTCGCCCACCGCCTCTCGGGAAAGCCGCGCGGCCGCTTCGTTCAATTCCCCTGCCCGCGATGCAAGCCCGTACGGTTCCAGCGTGATGCGAGTGCCGCCGAAGCTGTTGGTCATCACGATATCCGCACCGGCTTCTGCGTAGCTCGAAGCGATGTTCCGGACCACGTCAGGATGCTCGACGTTCCACAGTTCCGGGCATTCCCCAGCGCCCAGCCCCGCAGCGACCAGGAAGGTACCCCATCCCCCGTCGGACACGAGCAGCTTGCGTTCACGAACAGCACCTACAATTGACTTCATGAGTCTCCAGTCTTTTCGTCACGTACGCCGACGAAAACAAGTTTCCAGCGTGCAGATGCTGCATGCCGTCGTTACGCGTTCGCACTCGGTACCAATCCCCAGAACGCCGCTGACCGACTTGACCGGCAACATCAACGCGCTGTCGGTGAGACGAATGCCGCAGAAATTCTCCGGCAAGAGTGAAAACAGCGCGTGCTGCTCGCTCACGTCCCAGTCGCAGAATCCGGGACTGAACCGGCTGGTCGTATACAGGCTCGATTCGATGGCCCTATCAATGATGCGATCTTCCAGCCAGTTGGCGGCGCCCTCCACCGCTTCAGAGCCGATCGTATCCGCCACGTAACCCCGCATCGGATCGCCGCTGTCGAAGTAGTCCTTGATCCAGTGGTCCATGCCCGGTCCCGCTGTGGCGGCGAAAACGACGATGGATTCGGACACGTCCAGCAGGCTCGCGATGCGACGGCCCGTCGCGAACGGCACCCCCTCCAGCGTAATCCCGTCGGCGGCAAGCTCGACCATTTCCGGCAAAATCGTTCGCGCGCCGACGCGGCCCTCGGTGTGGGCAGGAGCTTCGGACAGCAATTCGCCGATGATCTCGGGGAGCGGATCGGGCGCCCTCCCCATCGGGTACCCCATCGCCCATTCGATATGGGCGGGAGTCAACCCCATCAACGCAAAATCGACCGTATACTCCTCGACTTCACCGGCCATAGCTGCCCCCGCTACGCCCCCGTTTTGTTCGACGTCACGCCACTGCCGCGACCAGATACTCCAACGCCCCTTGCGGATCGGGCGCATAGGCGTCCGCGCCGATCTTCTTCGCAAACTCGTCGGTCAACGGCGCCCCGCCTACGATAATTTTGGTGTCGGGAAACTCTGCGCGGACGGCCGAAACAATCTTCTCCATGTTGACCATCGTTGTCGTCAGCAGAGCGCTCAGACCGATCGCGCTGCCGGGATGCGCCCGCAAAGCATCGAGGTACTTCTCCGCGCTCACGTCCACGCCGAGATCAATGACCTGCCAGCCGCCGCCTTCCATGACCATGCTGACGAGGTTTTTGCCGATGTCGTGCAGGTCGCCCTGGACCGTTCCAACGATGAAGGTGCCGCGGTGCTTGGCCTTTCCGGATTCAAAAAACGGCCGGAGATGCGCCATGGACGCCTGCATGGCTTTCGCGGCCATCAACAAGTCGGGAACGAACACTTTGTTCTCGCTGAACTTCTTGCCGATCGTATTCATCCCCACGACCAGCCCCTTCGCGAGAACGTCGTTCGGATCGATCTCCATGTCCAGCGCCGCCTTGGTCAACTCATCCGCACCGTCCTGCCCCTTCAAATCCGGCGGATACGGAGAGGCGGCGTTCACCTTGCCCCGTTCGATGCACACTGCGATACGTTCCAGAATCTCGTCCATGGTTTCTCCCTCTCTCGTCAAAAGATTCATGCCGGTCTAGTATCGTCCCAATTCCATCCCACGGTCAACAAAAAAACGGTAGCTATCGTACGTCACTTGGTCGGGGATGGAGTGATCCGAGTGCAGCACGTAGCCGAACCGGCCCTTGACAGTTGGGACCTTGGCGCTCAACTCCGACTCTATGCGCGCCGGATCGTTCCCGTACAGCGTGCGGACGTCGATACCTCCCATAAAGGAGAGGCGGTCTCCGAAATCGTGATACAGTTCGAGGAGGTCCATCCCAGCCTTCACCTCGATCACCTGGAGACAGTCAATCCCCGCTTCAAGCATGCCGGGCACGAGCGGCTCGACGTATCCGCAGGAGTGCATGATGACCGGCATTTCGTGGCTCTTGGCGAATGCGATCGTTTTCCGATGCCCGTGCTGGATTATCGCGCGGTACATCTCCAGTGAGATAAACGGCCGCTTTTTGAACCCCATATCCTCGTAAAACCAGATGCCATCCGGATAACCTGCCTCCGCAAATAGCATCTCCATGAGCGCGACCGTCAGTTCCGCGTAGGTATCCACCATGTCACGAACCCAGTCGGGGTCCATGGCCATCCCCACGAGCATGTGCTCGTGTCCGCAGACCGGATGCATGCTTTCAAAAACATTGACGCCCGACCACGCGAAGAAACGGTTACGGTCGGCTGCCTCGCGCTTCGCTTTCCGGTAGGCGGCAAAGTCAATGCGATCGCGGTCAGGCCTGAGCCAGGGCTTGACGTGTTCCTCCCAGGTAGCGCGGTCTCGGACCAGAAAATCAATGTGTTCCGGCGTCGCGTCGTGGAGTTTGTGCCGGCGCAGGATCGCGCCGTTTCCGTCCCGCGTGAGGACAGTCTCTTCCGTTTCTTCCAGCACCTCGGGTTCGTAGTCCAGTCTTGCAGTCAGGTTGAAGGGCCAGCACAACTGCATATCGAACTCGAAATGATCCTCAAGAGATTCCGAGGGCGCCAGATGCCCTTCCTCGCACCACCGCTGTCGTGTGTCACCCCAGAAGTGCTCGAACAACCCGATTCTGTCCACGGGCTTTCGCTGCAGGATGTTCATTATACGTTCCACACCAACCATGGCAGGCCTGTCAGTACATGGGTTCGCCGCCGACTCGCAACACGGCGCGCTTCCGATCCAAATAGTATTTGTACAAGACCAGAGGCACATCTGCCGGAACCCGATGATCGACGCCGGGAATGAAGCCTCCCTGTTCCACATAAGGCCGAAGCCGTTCGAGTTCCGTGTCGATGGCCTCGCGCGAATGCGCCAGTTTGCGCTTGCAGAATCCGCCCCAGAGCCGGATGCGTTTGCCGTAGATGTCACGCAGCCGGCAAGGGTCGGACCCGGCATGAACTTCGATCGGAAACATGGTGTTCAGGCCGTTGTCCAGAAAGGTATCCACGATCGGAAGGATATTGCCGTCCGTGTCGGTGGTGTAGACATTGCACCCGTGTTCGATCAGCAAGCTCGAGATACGTCGATACCAGGGCCCCACCACGCGCCGGAAGAAATTAGGCGGGACGATGGGCCCCATATTGAAACAAATGTCTTCCCAGCCCATACAGAAGTCCACCCGCGCCCGTGCAAGGACGCGCTCCAACACGGCGACGGTTGCCTCGCCAAACGTGTCCACCACATCGGCGAGGAATTCGGGGTCCTCATAGGCCAACGTTGCGATTCGCTCAAAACCAATCAGGTTGCGCGCAACACCGATCATGCTGCCGCCGTACACACCGATGGGAGCCCCGGTTTCCGCGAGCAGATTCAGCGAGGTCTCAAAACCCTCCCAACGCCGGAAGTCATCCGGGTCCAAAGCTGCACGATACGGCTCCCAGGTCCGCCGGTCTTTGACGGGGAAGTCGAGGTAATGTGGTATCGACTTGTCCCCCTGCTTATTGACACGCGCCACCCACCCCAGTTCGTCGCGATAGGTCTCGTACTCGTCCGTCTCCTCGATCACGGTTCGTTCATAGAGCGGAAGGGGATTGGAGGAAACGTTCAGAACTGGCCAGGGCTCGATACCGAAGTAGTCGTACGCGGAGGCTTCATCGTGGACGGACTCAGGAAGTCCCTGCTCGTGCCACACGCTCAGCGTGCGCGCCCAGTATCCAAACTCGTAGTTGGGTATCACATCGACAGGTTCAAAAGCCATGGTTCGCCGAAACCGTTCCCGAAGTGTCGGCCCCCGTTGCGCGGTGGGTGCGACAAGGCCCGTCGCATTCTCGAGCATCGCGCCAATTTCGTCGTAATCCATGGTATTCCCCCAAACAAATAATACCACGTCCGAACCGCGCGATTCCTGTTTTGCCCCGGTGCTATACTGGTAGCCGTCACACGGGGGGAATCATGATGACATCTCGCCAACGGGTCTTACGTTGCATGGAATTTGAAGGCACCGACCGCGTTCCCCGCGACTTGTGGTGGCTGCCTGGCGTCGAAATGGCCCGGGCCACGGAACTCAATCAATTGCTGGACGTGTACCCGTCCGACTTTGCCCGGCCGATTCCCTCCTATGGGCCGTCCACGCGCAAACGAGGATCCCCTTCCGAAATCGGCAGCTATACCGACGAATGGGGCTGCGAATGGTCTGTCTTGGAGAGGGGAGTCTGCGGCGAGGTTAAGAAGGCGCCTCTGGCGGACTGGGCCGCGTTGGAAGCGTACGAACCTCCATGGGAGATCCTCGACAAGAGCAATTTTCCCAGCGTAAACGCCTTCTGCCGATCCTCAGATCGATTTGTTCGCGTCGGTACCGAGGTCCGGCCCTTCGAGCGCATGCAGTTCATTCGCGGTACCGAGAATCTACTCATCGACCTCATTACACAGCCACCGGAACTCGTCGAATTGCGGGACAAGTTGCACGCTTTCTTCCTCCGCGAGTTGGAACTGTGGGGCAAGACGGAGGTCGACGGCGTTCAGTTCATGGACGATTGGGGATCCCAGAACGGCCTGCTCATCGACCCGGCGCTGTGGCGGAGTTTCTTCAAGCCCATGTACCGGGAGTATTGCGAAGTAATCCATGCCTCTGGAAAACGCGTCTTCTTCCACTCTGACGGTCACATCCGGGAGATCATCCCCGACCTCATCGAGATCGGTGTGGACGCGCTGAACTCCCAACTCTTCTGCATGGACATCGAAGAAATCGCCGCGAGCTTCCGAGGACGCATCACCTTCTGGGGCGAGATCTGCCGCCAGCACATCCTCCCCTTCGGCACGGTGGACGACGTGCGCGCCGCCGTCCGCCGCGTACGCGCAGCACTCGACACGGGTACAGGCGGCGTCATCGCCCAGTGTGAATTTGGCAACCGCGACCCCCGGGAGAACATCCAAGCCGTCTTCGAGACCTGGCTCGAATGACGTATGCAAGCTAACAATTCTTCGGCAGTTTTCGGGAGGGGCCAGCACGAAATCCGAATATCGAAATCCGAAACAAATTCGAAATTCGAAAAGGGGAAAACGGTCCAACCCAAATTTTTCGCTGGTCTCTATGATTTGGAGTCAAAACACGCAGCGAGATCATTAGGTGGGACGCTTCTTCGTTTTGAATTTCGGATTTCGAATTTGTTTCGGATTTCGATATTCGAATTTCGGATTTGTGCCAGAACCGTGCATCGCGAGTTGTGAGTGACCCTTCGTCAATGCAATCAGATAAACATCGTCACCCACAAATAGAAAACCCCGGCGTCTCTCCCCCGAAAGTCGCCGGGATTTTCTTCCCCCCAGAGGAATCTAGTTCCCCTTAGCTTGGTGAGGGATGTCTCCCCCTCATCCAAAGACTGGTGTCGATATATCCAAAACGGGAGGAACGGCCGACACAAGACTCCCAATCATCGGTCTTAGCTGCAAGGCTGTCCTGGTGACAAAGGTGGGATGTGAAGGCTTGGGTTGGTCGAAAAGGTCTGTCAGATCTGTCAGGTAGGTGTTGTTCATCGCTCTGACTCGCTTTTCTCGCCCTGGGCCGTACATTCCTCCCGTTCTTGGCTGTGGTTGTCCGGTAACAACGTGTGTACCAGATGAAGCAGGTTCTCTCCGTCGACCGGTTTCGCTACGTAGCGATAACTCTCGCTGTCTTCCGGTCCCTTTCCTGCGAAGACGATCCCCGCGCCGGACATCGCTATCACCGGCAGATTCGGGAACTCGTCATGCAGGATGGACATGGTCTCCGTGCCTTCCTGCTCCGGCATCATAATGTCGGTGATGACCAGGTCTGGACGTTCATGGCGGCAAATATCCAAGCCGTCTCGGCCATTCTCTGCGTCCCAGACTTCGTGACCATCTTGCTCCAGAATCAATCGGAACGTTAAACGGAGGACCGGTTCGTCGTCGATTACTACGATTCGCGACATCGTCCGCCTCCCTGTTCCGGTTGAGTCCCCCCGTGGAGCCTCTGGTCTAATTCCCCCGTTTGAGTCGGGCACTAGTACCAAATCCCCTCCCGAGGACCGTTCTTGGAGTAACCGTCAGGACCATCCAGACCCTGCTGGTCATCACGGCTCTGTATAGAGCACGTTTCGTGCCAGTTTTCTCGATACCGCCCCAACATCACACAAACCCTTTATTTACAATGCAAAGAGTGGCGCAAAATACAAAGACATATTCCAAATACGCTGTACTTGCCTGCTCGTGAGGACACCTGTGCCCATGACAAACCTGTACTGAGACTGGAGGCTGGAGGTGGGAGGCTGGAGGTAATTGCCGATTGCGGATTGCGAACTGACAACGCGGGAAACCGCCAAGGCCCGCCCTCTTCCGACTGAACCCCCAACCCCATACCCCATACCCCATACCCCATACCCCATACCCCATACCCCATACCCCTTGACTTACCTTGAGGTTCATGGTACTCTATACCTTGAACTCCAAAGTAGAGGGCACGATCATGAATAAGATAGACAACAAGGAACTCGTTGGGGCCAGCACGAGCTTGCTCGTGCTCTCCGTATTGGCCAAGGAGGCCACCTACGGCTATCGCCTCATCAAGTCCATCAACCGAGAAGCCGACGGCCTCTTCGAATGGCAGGAAGGCACCGTCTACCCCATCCTCCACAAGCTGGAAAAGCAGGGACTCGTCCGCGCCCAATGGCAAACCGCCGACACCGGCCGCCGCCGCAAGTACTACTACATCACCGCCGGCGGCCGCGAAGCCCTCGGCCAAGGCGTCGAACAATGGCAACGCTGGCACGGCATGGTCATGAAACTCGGGGAAGCGCACAATGGATAAGCAACTGAACTCAGATACCATCGCAGCATTGCGAGACCTGGCGCGGGAACTCGGCGAATTGCGCGGTCTCGATGAAGACGCAAGCGAGGAGTTGTACGGCCACCTCGAAGACAAGACAATCGGCTACATGTCCGGAGAAGAAGGATTGTCGGAGGCCGATGCGGTCCTGCTGACCCGGGCGCACTTTGGCGAGCGGGTCCCTGTGGAGGAAAACGTACCGCACGCAAACGGCAATCCGCGAAGGGTGACACTGCTCCACCGCGTCCTGATGGTGGCGGGCGTGACCTTCATCTTCGGCAGCCTCCTGCAACGACTCGCGATGAACCTGATTTGGATGATTCTAAGTTTCGATCCGCCGCAGTCTATTGTGTACGGGTCAATCATTATGGTGTATAGCGGCGCGACGACGTGGTGCCTCGCTTTGGCCGCAGGTCTGACGCTTCGACACTGGGAGCGATATGGGCAGGTGGGATCGATTTTTCGGTTCGAACCGTCGAAAAAGACGCACCTTGCGGTAGTAACGGTGGGATCCATCCTCCTGATGCTAAGCTTTGCTGCATTGTTCCTGCCTTTTCCGAGAATTTCCACATCGACACAAGCGGTCTCGTCGGCCCTCGCTGGAGGTATTGCCTGGCTCTATATAGTGAGCAGAGTTGCGTGGCCAATTTTGTGGATTTGGTGGTTCGACCGCCGATCCGGCCGAATGAAGAACTTCGCGTTCGGCGCCTTGGCCTGGGCCGGGTTCCAATTCGGGTTTCGCATGGTAGCCTCAATCGCAACGGGCACAATTTCGTTGACGTTCAGCACGCTCGAAGGTCCGACAACCTTCTTCGATCGATTGGCTTACCTGCTGCACCAGCCGTTCACCACATTCTACTTGCCAATGCTCTTCGCGCAGGCGGGCGCAGCGTTCGTCCTCTATCTCGTCTACGCCGCCTGGCGGGACGGTGTTCACCTGAGGCCGGCCAAGGTGAAACCAGCGATACACTAATCCGGCACGAAGTTCGTAATGGATAAACGACAGGTTGCGGAATCGAGCGAGGTGTACCATGGATAAGCGATTAAGTTCCGAATCTGAAACCGCACTGCATGTATTGGCCCGCGAGATCGGCCGGAGACGCCGCCTGGACAACGATGCCGTTGAAGAGCTGTACGGCCATCTCGAGGACAAGACCCTCGGCTACTTGTCGGGGGAGGAAAACTTATCCGAAGCCGACGCCGTGCTACTCACGCGAGAGCACTTCGGCGATCCGGGGGCGTTTCCCGAACCCGAAGCCAAACCTGCGCGATTCCAAAGCCCGGTCAGTCTCCCGAGACGGCTTGCGGCCCTGGCTGTACTGACGTTGGCTGTGGGCATCGCACTTTCGGCTGTAAAGCTTCTCGTCGCCCTTGGCCTGCAAGCATCGGTATCCGTCGCCATATTTGACGGACGTAACCTCCCAATGATTTCGGTTCGGCTCGCCTTGTACGTTGGCGTGGTTCTCCTGGTATTGCGCATGTGGCTGGCCCGCGAACGACGCGGTGCCCGTGTGTGGTATCAGGATCGATCGCCATCGTGGTTTGCATGGATGATCCCTTCGCTGATCGCGCTTCGCTGGTGCATTCCGGAGGTCCACATCGACTCTGCTGCATACACCGCATACCAAGAGTCATTCCTCTACTCCATCGTCGATATGCCGCGACCGCTGTATATGAGCTTTCTTGGATCGCTCATAGTCTTGGGGGTGCTTTCGTCACTGCTTTGGGTGTGGTGGGCCGATCGACACGCGTACAACGTCAAGATAGTGGCAATGGCGCTGCTGGCGTGGATTGGATTCAGCGCGGCCACGGCTGCGATCACGTTTGTGCCGTCGATGATATGTGGTTACCCGATCTACTTGATCGGCGATACGGAAAGCGCATTCACATTTTTGACTTCTGCCACGAGTGGCTCGGCCCTCGACGACGTGCTGAAAGATACCTCCCAAGGTTCATTCGCGGCGACAGCGCTGGCCTTGCGCGCCGAGGGGTACAAGCTCATCGCGGGCGGGTTTTATGCCTGTGTGGCGGCGCTGTTGTACCTGGTCGCCGGTGCGGTCAGTCGTTTCCTGCGGCGATACGGGGGAACTATGATTCACTTGCGGCCTGCGGCCCGGTGAGGGCGTGGGAGTCACGCTAGCGTGACTGCACCTTGAGAATAGCGTGGGCTCTTGGAGGCAGGATGCCTCACTGATGTCACTGACTTCGACTTGGAGCGACTGGCCCACGGGCTGGGAAGCCCGTGCCACCTCGAGAGATCCACTTGCGGCCTGCGGCGATGTGAGGGAATGCGAGTCACCCGAGCGTGACCGCTCGTTGAGAATATCGTGGGCTTTTGGAGGCAGGATGCCTCACTGATGTCACTGACTTCGACTTGGAGCACCGGGTCCACGGGCTGGGAAGCCCGTGCCACCTCGGGGACTTGCGCTGTGGATCGGTCCGATCAGTGCGATCGGTCCAATCCGTCTGATCAATCCGAACTCGCCTGAAGCCTCCTCCGCGCCGCATTTCCCTACACGAACAGCGTCGCCTCCGCCATCAATCCCGGGCCAAACCCGAGTGCCACACAGGGTCTCGGCGCATTCTGATCTCTCAGGCGCTTGAGGATGAAGAGAATTGTCGGCGACGACATGTTGCCGTGTTCCTTGAGCACCTCACGGGAGACGGCAACGGCATCGCGATCGATGCCAAGGGCCTTGGTCGTAGAGCTGAGTATGCGGGGCCCGCCGGGGTGAACGGCCCATGACTTTATATCGCCTATCGAATACCCTGAGTCGCCTAACCATGACTCCATCCAGGATCTCAAATGGGTCCCAATCAGTTCTGGCACCCGGCTCGACAGCGACATGACAAACCCGTTGTTGCCGATGCGCCACGTCATCGCGTCTTCGGAATCGGGCACGAGACAGGAACCCGTCCCGCCAATGCGCCACGGACCCGGACCTTCCACGTTGGCTGCGGCACCGACGATAGCGGCGGCACCGTCGGCAAACAGAGCGTTGGCGACGAGTTGGTCGGGATTCCAGCCGTAGTGGTAGTGGAGGCTGCACAACTCGACAGCGCAAAGCAGAATCCGTGCGTTCGGATCGCTTTCAGCGAACCCGCGCGCCGCTCGGATGCCGTTGAGCGCGCCATGACACCCCATAAACCCCACGTGGACCCGTTCCGCGGTAGGACGCAGTCCAAGCTGCTTGATCAAGCCGATGTCCACGCCGGGCGCCGCGAATCCGCTGCACGACACGGTGACAAGATGCGTGATTGCCCCCGGCAGGACCTCAGAAACCTCGAGCGCTTCCCGGCACGCCTGGACCGCAAGCGGCAGCGCCTCGTCTTCGTATTTGGCCATACGCTCGCGAATGGACGGCCCCAACATGGCGGAACCGTTTGGCGCGGCGAAAAAGGTCTGGCGGTCAGGAGCGCCTTCGGGGCCGGACAATACGCAACTGTTTCGGGATTGCACGCCGGTCATGCGGTACAAGAGCTTGATCTGCCGCTGCTGTTCTTCGGTCTCACAGAAGGCTTCCTGTGCATAGGCAACCGCCTCCTCGTAGGATATCGCGTAAGGGGGGACAGCGGTGCCTTGTCCGAGGATGGAAAATTTCATCGTTCCGGTACTCCCTCAGGTACACGCACGGAGGCGTTGACGTGTCGAACAAAAGGGCCAGCCAAGACTGGCGCCCACGATAACAGATTCAAGGAATGACGCACCAAGGCGGGCCAGCGCAGTCCCGCCGCGACCGCGCGACAGGCGAGCTGGCGTCGCTGGACGATCCGGCGGTACTCGCGTGACCACGCGCTTTCGACCGACGCATCGAACCGGGCAACAGCCTCAGGAACCAGTCGCGCCACGGCAAGGGCGGAGGAAAAGGCCCACGCCATACCCTCCCCGGTAAACGGCTCGACGTAGCCTGCGGCGTCTCCGAGGATCAGCGCCCGATGCGCGGACAGCCGGGTAGCCGTGCGGGTCAGCGCCGGTGTGCCACGCCATGTTAACTGTTCCAGATTCACGATGCCGGGCAAGCCAGCCGAATCCAGGATGCGCTGAGCCGCCCCAGCCAACCCGCCTTCGCGTCGCACGTAATCGGCATCAAAGGCCGCAGCAATGTCCAGCCGGCTGTCTTCCAGGCGGACCAATCCCACGTATCCGCCGTCGCCGCAAGCCATGTAGATAGCCCCCGGGCGGTACGCTTCTGGCGCATGAGATGCAATTGTTCCAGCGCCGATCCGAGAGCCGGCTCTTACAGTGGGCTCGATTTCGCCGTCCCTGCGGAGCAGTCCGCCGCCAAGCCCATCCGCCGCGAGGACGAGACGAGCGGAAACTTCACGCCGTGTTTCTCCCTGACTCAGTCTCAGAGTGCGCGTCTGCGCGCTCACCTCTCCAGCGCTGGCGCGCGTACGCGGCAAAAAGTGGCACCCCGCCTCGATAGCCGTTTGGACCAGGGCTGCGTCAAGCGCCTCACGCGAAAGGGAGGCGTATCCGGGCAGCGGGATCGTCGCGATGCGGCCTCCGGCTGCAAGGCGCAACGAGTCAATGGGGACCGCATCGCACTCGCTTAGCAAACGCGATAAACCCGCAGCGCGTAGCGCGTCTTGTGCGCGGACGTTCAGACAGCATCCGCAGACCTTCCAACGAGGAAACGCGGCCTTGTCTACGAGCAAGACGCTCAATCCGTGTCGCGCCACCTCCCGTGCAGCCAAGGCTCCTGCACAACCCGCCCCCACGACGACGACGTCCCAAGACGTTCTTGCCGCGCCGGCGAAATCGATGGTCTGTGGAACGGGGATCACGGGCGGCTCCAGGTAAACAAGAATCGAAACGGCCACTGCCAGGAGATGGAATACCCCTGAAGACCGGACTCGGCAGCCAGGCGGCGAAACTCTTCCATCGTGAAGGACGCGGCCACGGACAAGGGGCCGTCGTTGTGGACCACATCGGAGCGGGTGATCACCCGGCACACGGCGTGGGCAAGCAGGAATCCGGCACGACCCCGAATCAAATCGCTCACCAACACCATGCGCGCGCGCCGGGCCGCGGATTGCAGCACACGGATCACGTCTTCATCGCGGAGATGGTGGAGAAAGAGCGAACTGGTGACGATATCGAATCCATCCGGGATACCGTCCTTGACCACATCATGCACGAAGAATTTCGCGTCGACACCGCGTGCCGCTGCTCGCCCGTTCGCATAGTCGACCGAGATCGGACTGATGTCGCATCCGTGAACTTCCAAGGGCAGTCCCGCACGTGTCGCCCATTGTTTCAATTGGATGGGTGTATCTCCTGCGCCGGAGGCGAGATCCAGTAGGCGGACCGGCCGCGATGCATCGCGGGCGAAACCAGTTTGAATGGGCTTGCGAAAGGCGCAAGAGGTCAGGCTAAGAAGATTGATGCGTTCGAGCCCACGGAGCGCGCCTACGTGGCGCTCCACGTGGAGACCGGGCTGGTCCAAAATCTCGGGTTCCAATCGGCGGAAACTAACATCGACGAAACCAGCCATAACAACCTCGTAGTACTGCTACCGGACACATCAGGGAACAATGCGCGTGCCGGTTTTGAAAGGCCCGTCAATACCGTGGCAGCGACGAATCCACGTGGACTGCGTAGAGGTCGATACCGCCGGATAGATTCGTCACGCGCGGAAATCCGCGGCTCAGAAGAAAGTGTTGTGCCTGGGCCGAACGGACGCCATGGTGGCACATCACAACGATCTCTTGATCCCGGCACGGTTCGAGTTCAGCTAGACGCGATTCCAGTTCATGTAAGGGTATATGAATGCAGTCAGTCAGCCTTGCAACGTCAAGCTCATTATGAGTACGGACATCCAGAAGCACGAAGGGACTCTTGGCGTCCATACGTTCCTTCAATTCCCGCGGCGTACACGACGCAGCGCCTCGCAACATGGGCACGTGTTCCTTCTATTCAGCCGGGACCGTCTTTGATGTCACCGCCGGGTCGATCGCTGGAGAACTGTATCTAAAGCAACCTACTGGCGTTGATAGAGTTCAGCACCGGTGGAACGAAACGTTTCCGACATGGCGTCCATTCCCGACTCTACAGCCTGCTCTTCTGAGAGACCCAACTTGGCCGCGTAGTCGCGAATCTGCTGCGTGATCTCCATGGAACAGAATTTGGGACCGCACATGGAGCAGAAGTGGGCCAGCTTGGCCCCTTCCGCGGGGAGGGTTTCGTCGTGGAAGCTCTTGGCTTTGTCCGGGTCCAGGGACAAGGCAAACTGATCCTGCCACCGGAACTCGAAGCGGGCCTTACTCAGGGCGTTGTCGCGCACCTGCGCACCCGGATGGCCCTTGGCCAGGTCGGCCGCATGGGCGGCAATCTTGTAGGTAATGACGCCTTCGCGCACGTCGTTCTTATTGGGCAGGCCGAGGTGCTCTTTCGGGGTGACATAACAGAGGAGCGCAGTCCCGTACCAGCCGATCATAGCCGCCCCGATGCCGGACGTAATGTGATCGTATCCCGGAGCGACATCGGTCGTCAGCGGTCCGAGCGTATAGAACGGCGCTTCGCCGCACCACTCCAACTGCTTCTCCATGTTCTCTTGGATCATATGCATAGGCACATGACCCGGACCTTCGTTCATGACCTGGACGTCGAATTCCCAGGCGCGCTTCGTCAATTCGCCTTGCGTCTTCAACTCGGCAAATTGCGCCTCGTCGTTGGCATCAGCCAGGCAGCCGGGACGCAGACCGTCGCCGATGGAGAAAGACACGTCGTACGCAGCCATGATTTCACAGATCTCGTCCCAGTGGGTGTAAAGGAAGCTCTCCTTGTGATGTGCAAGACACCACTTCGCCATGATCGATCCGCCTCGGCTGACGATACCGGTCACACGGTTCTCGGTAAGGTGGATGAACCGCAGCAACACGCCGGCGTGGATCGTAAAGTAGTCGACGCCTTGCTCTGCCTGCTCGATGAGCGTGTCGCGGAAGAGGTCCCAGGTGAGATCCTCGGGCTTTCCTCCCACCTTCTCCAGCGCCTGATAAATGGGTACGGTGCCAATGGGAACGGGCGAATTGCGAAGAATCCATTCGCGTGTCTCATGGATGTTTGCGCCAGTCGATAGGTCCATGACCGTATCCGCGCCCCAGCGCGTGGCCCAGACCATCTTCTCGACTTCTTCTTCAATCGAACTGCTGACCGCGGAGTTTCCGATGTTTGCATTGATCTTCACCAGGAAATTCCGCCCCACGATCATGGGTTCGAGTTCGGGATGGTTGATGTTCGCGGGAATGATGGCGCGTCCGCGCGCTACTTCGTCGCGGACAAACTCCGGCGTAATCGCTTTCTGCAGGTTTGCGCCCCACGAATGGCCGGGGTGCTGGCGCTTCAACTCGTCCAGCGTCTCTTCGAGGCGCATGTTCTCACGAATGGCAATGTACTCCATCTCCGGCGTAATCTCGCCGCGCCGGGCGTAGTGCATCTGCGTGACGCGGTGGCCCGCCTTTGCACGGAGCGGCTTCCGCGTGCGAACGAAGCGAACCGGCTCCAACGACGGATCGCGGTCGCGCCGGCGGCCAAAGTCGGAGGTCACATCGTCCAACTCTTCCACATCGCCCCGTCCGAGAATCCAGTTCAACCGGAGCGGGTGTAGTCCCTTTCGCACGTCAATTCCCACGTCGGGATCGGTATAGGGACCGGAGGTATCGTAGACCGTAATGGCAGGATTCGGAACTCCGCCACTTTCTTCGCCGCGCGCCCGCGTCGGCGTCTGCGCGATTTCCCGCATGGGCACGCGAATGGACGGGTCGCTCCCTTCCACATATACCTTGCGCGAATTTGGAAAGGGTTCGCGCGTGATCGCATCGGACTGTTCGTCCTTGAACACGGTCAACTTGCTGGATGGAACGGCCATCGAATCTATCCTCCTTGAGACCGGCGCCTCGCGAGCAACGACGACGGAAGCAAAGTCGTAACCTACGGGCATTGTGCCCCGCGCCCGCTCTTCAAAAAATCCGTGCGCAATGCGCATCCGCCAACCCCGTCCGTACTAAAGAAAACCCTGATGGAGCAGGATTTATTGCGGGTTCCATGCGCGGTAGGGTTTGCCGGGCAAAGCTGCCCCCGGCACCCTGAAGACCGCAATGCGGACACGTGCACCTTTGCGCAGCTTGCACTTACTAGGCTACCACCGCGACGGCCGGAAATCAAAGGCAACGGCGTAAGCAGCATTCGGGAACCCATCGGCGTATTGCGGCGCAGCCAGCGATAGACTACTATGAAGCACATGGGGAACCAGGAAGAAGACGATCCGTCCGATCCGTCCGATTAGTCCACTTGAACCCTTCCACACCGACGGGCGTCTTATGATGAAGAGGACCAAGCGCAGACAACATATGGGGGAACCCACATCATGAAAACCGGACTGGGCATTTTGGGTTGGATCGTGGCGGCATTGGGAATCGCGGCCGCAGTGACCCTGTACTCAGCAAACCAATCCCTCAAGGCGCAGTTGGCACAGGCCAATGCGAACCTCGCCGCGCCCGAAATCGCGTCGAGTGATGCACCCACCGGCGTGGATGCGCCACAGGCATCCGGCGCCATCGCCAGTGACAACGACGCGGAAACGATAGACATGGCAGAGGCGACCGCATCAAAAGACGGCGAGGATGAGGCGCTCGGCGATTCACCGGTCGCACAACCCGATTCAGAGGAATCCGCCGGAGATGCCGATCAAGGTCAAGGCGATTCCATGCGCCGGGCCGCGCGCGCGCAGATGGGTGTCATGGTCGGCATGACGTACAACCCCCTGCTCGACCGCCTGGCTCTCCCCGCGGAAACCCGGGATGCCGTGAACAACATCCTCATCGACGCCTTCCAAGAGGCGCAGCAGGCGACCGTACAGGACATGATGTCCGGATCGACCACCGCGAAGGAAGCGAAAGCCAAGCAGGACGCCATCGACGCGAAAGTGCGCGAACAACTCACGGACGTGCTGAACGAGGAACAACTGGCCGAATGGGACACCTACCAGGATTTCGCGGATGAGGTGCTCTATGAGTCCCTCCTCGACGGACAACTCGCGATGCTGGCCCCCAATCTCTCCGGCGAGGCGCGGGAAACCGCAAAGATTGTGCTCGCCGAAGAACTTGCCGCGGAACTCGACCGTTTCTACGAAACCGATACGGTCTACACCTTAGACAGCTTCAACCAAGCCCAATTAGCGGGACTCAACAACGGCATGGCCAAGATGCCCGACACTATCGATGACGAGCAATACACCCATCTCACTGGCTTCATCAATCAGGTCGAGGTTGCGTTTCAGCAGATGGCGGGGCAGTCAGGCCAGGCTCAGTAACCGCACAGTACCTGCGGCTGGAACTAGGGAGAGCCGCTGGATTCTTCAGCACGGATGTGACCCAGCACCGCCGCCGCACTACGCTGGATGGCGGGGCGGCTGTCGGTCCGTTCCATATTTTCTAACGTTGGGATCGCGGCGTCAGCAACGGGGCCCATTTCCGCAAGCACGGTGAGCGCGGTATGCTCGGCGTAGCCTTCTTCGTCCCCCGATTCCAGTACGTCAATCAGCAGCGCAACCGGCTCGTCCGCCGAGGCCGTTAGCTTCCAAAGTGCGTCCGCCACGTACACACGAACCAAAGGAACCGGGTCGTCCTTCGCCGAGCGCAAGGCGTCCACGCCCGCTGGGGCAGGAGGCTCGAGTTCGCCAAGCCGATGGACTGCGGTTATTCGAATCTCTTCGTCCCCGTCCTTCAAGAAGGGTGCCAGCTCATCCACGGTTTCCGCTTTGTCGACGGGGTGAACCGGACCGGCGGCCCACT
>CAZWDH010000036.1:17556-32702 GCA_964632865.1 uncultured Nitrospiraceae bacterium | reverse complement strand
TGCCCCAGATCCTCAATGTGTTTCTCGGCGACATGAGCCTGGTAGGGCCGCGTCCGCCTGTGCCCGCGGAAGTCGAAAAGTACACGTGGGATCAGCGCCGCAGGCTCAGCGTGCGGCCGGGGATCACCGGACTTCAACAAGTGAGCGGCCGCAGCGACGTGGATTTCAGCGATTGGGTGGAACTCGATCTCGCGTATATCGACAACTGGTCCCTCATGGAAGACATTCGCATTCTTTTCCGCACCTTCCAGGTCGTCCTGCAAGCCAAGGGCGCGGCGTGAGCGCCGAAGGCGGGGGAGGCGGACCTGCGTCGCCGCCCGCCGAAGGCTGGGCGGGCGCCTTTGGCTCCGTCTTCTTCGCCCGAATCCTCTCGACCGGCGCGACGTTTGCGACGGTGATCCTTGCGGCCCGTATGCTGGGCCGGGGAGCTTACGGCGAGCTGATCGTCCTGCTGTCGATCATGAAAGTCGCGGCGGAACTGGTGGGTCCCGCGCTTGATACCACGCTCGTTCGATTCGCCGCGCGCCATTCGGACGATTCGACCAACCGCAGTTTTGACTATGTTCGGACAGTCTTTCGCTTAAAGCTGATCCTGGCGGGGGTGCTGCTGGTTCTTGGATGCGCGTTGGCATGGCCTTTAGACCGGCTATTAAGCGAACCCACAGCCGGGATCCAAGTGGGTCCTGCGGCCGTTGTTCTGGCTTTCGCCGGCGCGGCATCTACCGTGCTCTGGGCCTTCGCGCAAGCCTCCCTTCAGGCCCGTCAACAGTTCGCGCGCTACGCGGCGGTCGAACTCGTCTGTTCGCTGGTTCGCCTGTTTCTCGTCGCGACGTTGCTCGGGGCTGGTGTCCATCGCGTGATGCCGGTGCTGGGGGCCTACGTGGCCGCGCCGACGGTCGCGGCACTCGTCGCCTGGCGCGGTGTGCCCAAAGGCTTGTTCGCGCGCGGCGGAGGTGGTCGCGCCATTTTGCGAGAGATCGCTGGTTTCGCCAAGTGGGTTCTGCTTGCCTGCGCGTTCACCAGCCTGGCGCAGCGTGCGGACATTTTCTTGCTTACGGGATTTCAACTACCCTCGGAATCCATTGGCGATTATGGTGCAGCGCTTCAACTGACCCTGATCGGCGACCTCGTCATTCTTACGCTGTTTAACGTGCTCCTGCCCAAGGCGAGCACCCTAAAAAGCTCCGAGGCGTTGCGCGCCTTCCTCCATCAGTTTCGCGTTCCGGCGCTTCTGATGTTCGTTGCGCTCGTTCCGTTCATCCTCGTTTCGCGTTGGATCGCTGTCCTCGCCTTCGGTCCCGAGTACGTCCGCGCAGGCGGTCTATTCGCTGTTCTTGTTCTGGGATCGGCGTTCGCGCTCGGTTGTGCGCCTGCAGGCGCCGCGCTCTACGGCATGGGCCGCACTTCGCTCATTGCGCTGCTCGAAGGTTTGAAGCTTATCGCGATCGTCTTGGGCGGCCTCGTCTTCATCGATGCCTACGGACTGTTCGGTATGGCCTGGACCGTCGCGGCGGCGAAAGGGGTCCTTGGCATTGTCACGTACGCCGTGGCACTCCACGCGACCCGGCAGGATCGCTTTGAGCATGATCCCTAAGATGGTGCTTGGCGTCTTGTGGTGCAGGATTCCAGCCTTCACCACAAAAAGGCGGTGGAATTCGACCACCGTTTTCGTCCGTGTGTGCCCGTGGACGTCCGTGTGAATTTTGCCAGTGCGCTTGCTTCCATAGACTTTTGCCCGCGAATGCGCTATATATAGTGTGGGATCGATTGCACTCGATTCGGTCTAGTGGGCGTGAAGGTCAGGAGGCGGAAGTTCTATGGCCGCGATTACCAGCAGTTCATCCCGTGGCGGACTCAACGCCATCAGTCTCGCGCTTGTCGTCGTTTTTGGACTCGCCGTTGCCATCGCCATCCTGGCTGTGGAAGAGAAAGCCGTCGTCGCCGTTATCGGTCTTGTCCTCGTCTTTTTCTTCGTGAAGAGGCCGGTACTCGGGCTTTATCTGACTACCGCGTTGCTGCTTCTGTCCGGCATGCTCGGCGGACTGGGAATCGTTCCCTATGGCGTTCCCAGCACGGCGGCCAAGGCTTGTGGCGCGGCCACCATCGCGGCGTGGGTTCTGAACGTTCTTACGACGGAGAAGCGGTTCCGGTTCGGGCGCGAGGTATTCTTGCCGCTGGCATTTGCGGGCTGGGCGCTCGTGGGCATCGCGTTCTCGTTGACGTGGCGGGTTCAACTGCCCGAGTGGAATCGCCTGATATCGGTCGTCATCTATTTCATTCTTGCCATCCACCTTCTGGATACGCCACAGAAGCTTCACCGTTTTGTGGTCGTTGTGTTGAGTTGCGCCTTTGCCATGTCGTTATACGCGATCGCCCAGTATTTCATTCCGCGTTTCCAATTGGCGGGTGTCGCCGGTATCGAAAGCATCGCCGGCGGCGCGGACATGGCCTTTATCGATCCGGAAGGCACGGTGACCGGCGCGGCCGTCCGCGTCACGGGCGGAACCGGCCACTCGAACTGGCTTGCGTTCATGCTGCTCTTGTTGCTGCCGCTCAACGTCTATTGGTTCACCACGATGAAGAGCCGACGCGGGAAGCTGCTCGTCATGGCGGCCGTTGGTGTCGAACTGGCTGCACTGGTGCTCACGTTTACCCGTGTCAGCCTTATTGTCGGATTTGTGGTCGCACTCATTCTCGTGGCACGGAGCCTCGTTCGCCTCAATCCGTACCGGTTATCCGCATTGGCCGCGGCGCTGGTGGTTGCCTGGTTTTTTGTGCCGACCGCGTACAAGGAGCGCGTCCTCGATTTCTCGAGCTACTCCGAAAGCGAATCTACCGCGGCGCGCGTCGATCTGCAGGCCTACGCGTGGGAGTATATGCAGGACTTCCCGGTCGTGGGCGTCGGGCTGGGCGGATTCGGCCTGCATTTCTATGAGGAGAACTCGCCGTACGCCGCCATGCTTCGTTGGATGAACGACGAACTGGGCTTCAATCCCTTGTACTACGGGCCGCACAACATGTATCTGCAACTCGGTTCCGAAAGCGGCACCGTGGGATTGATCCTCATGCTGCTGTTCTTTCTGATGGCGCTCCTGCATGCGCTCCGAGCCGAACGCAAGTTCCAGCTAATCGGGGAAGGGCAGATGGCAACGCTTGCCGGCGCCGTGTCTGTCAGCGTATTGGCCTTTCTCCTCTGCGCGGTGTTCCTTCATGCACTGCAGCAGAAGGTCTGGTGGATGGTATTCGCCGTGGCCGTCGCGTCGTACTTCTGCGCGGCGCGCATGGCGGCAACTGGTAAGAACGGGGTCAACGGAACGAACGCCGCCGCCGCAACCCCTTCTCCGTGATGGCACGCCGTGTCGTAGTCGCGGCGGTCCTCACTCTCTGGGGATTGGCAACCGCTCAACCTCCGCCGTCCTTCAGCGGCACGCTCCGCATTGAAGGGAAGGGCGAGCCGATTCGCTTCGCGTACGTCGCCCTCCTGACGAGTACCTTCGACGTGGCCGGACAGGCGTCGTCCGACGCGAGCGGCCGTTACTCCATCGAACTCGCGCAACCCATCACCGAAGGGTATCTCGTCGTCCAACCCCCGCCCCAAGAAAATGACCAGGGGCTCGGAATCTACGCGGTCCAACCGCGCCTCATCCGGTACACGGGCGAGACAACTCTTGACCTGGAACTTCCTTCTGTGGGATGCATTGTGCTTAATGCCTACGACCGCAATGGCGAGCTGATGCGCTGGAAGGATTTCCGCGCGCAAGGCACCTTCGGCGATCAGTTCATGTACCTCACTTCGTTGGACGATCAAGCCATTTCCGCCGTGTCGTGGCCCGTGTTCGACGAGGAAGCCCGCGACCAGGGCCAGCCGCGCGAACTCGGGATCCCCGCGCTCGTCGTGAAACCGGGGTCGGGCTACGTGCCGCAGGTGCTGTTCTGGGACGTGCCGGACTACGGACGCCTCTTGCTCCGCTCGGATAACGGCGGCGCTGGATTTACCGTCGCGAAGGCGGGGGACGCATGCGTGCTCGAATTGAACGTCGAGTTGGCGCGCACGGCGGTCCACCAGTTGGCCGAGTCGGGCAGCCCTGACGCCGAACAAGTGCGTTCACGACTCAAGGAAGCGGTGTCCGCCGGTTCCGCTGCCGAGCGCGCAGCCGCCGCGGACGCCGTTCTCGCCGATGCCTTGCGTCTTCGCGATACCTTTCTTGTCGAAGCCGCGCGCGAGTCCATCCCAACCGTCCGCATGGGTGAGGCCACGATCCGCGTCACGGACGCGCAGGGTAAACCGGTGGCGGGCGCTTCGGTTACGATCGAACAGCAGAGCAGCGATTTTCTTTTCGGCGTGTTCGAGGGGAGTCCTTACAATCCCAAGGCCTTCGCCAAAGCGCGGGAAGCGGGTTTCAATCTTGCCACGGTGCTGCTGGGTTGGGGCTGGACCGACGGCGCATCGCGCGACGCCATCGAACAGACCTTTGGCGTCGCGGCGCTAGGGAAACTGGGCTATGCGGTGAAGGCTCACGGTGTCGTTTGGCTGCAAGACTACGGGATTCTGCCGGACCGGGCGCGGTCCCTGTCGCATGCTGAATTGACTGACGCCATGCTTGCGCAGGAGTCTTCGTTAATCGAAACCCTCGGCGACGACATCGCCGTTTGGGAAGCCATGAACGAGCCGAACGTGACGAACGTGGTTGGCATGCCGCGTCCTATGGTGCACGAGTTGCTCGGCAAGTCCGCCGGCGAGATCGGCGGTACCGGACTTGCTCTCGTGAACGGAGCTCACGAGGGTGACTACGGCCGCAAGTACGCCCTGTTCGATCCCGATGGATCTCCGGCGAACGACTGGAATGTCACGTACTCCACGTTTCTCGAAGAGGCCGCGTTCGTGGGCAGCACGAAGCAAGTCGATATCATCGGTCTTCAATACTATCCCGGCTTTCACTTCAATGAGTCCTTCGGAGGATTGCAAGGGCCGGCCACTACTCCGTCCTGGTTCCACGACCTGATCGCGCGCTATGCCGCGTTTGAGCGCACGGTCCACGTTACCGAGTTTTCAATTCCCTCAACCTACGAATCCTCCTGGACGTCGGGATACTGGCGTGAACCATGGACCGAAGCCACCCAAGCCGACTACGCCGAGATGATTTTCACGCTCGCGTTCGCGCACCCGGCAGTGCAATCGATTTCCTGGTGGGACCTATTGGACACCAAGTCGTCCGTCATTTCCGGTGGGCTCTTGCGCGCCGACGGTTCGCCGAAACCGGTGTTTGAGCGACTTTTTTCGCTGCTGAGCGAATGGACGCGTCACCGCGCGACCGGCGAGACGAATGACGACGGCCAAGTCACCTTGTCCGGATACGGCGGTGACTATTTCGTTCGCATCGAGGGGGTCGATGGCGTTGTGCACGAACAGCCGGTGCACATTCGGGAGCGGGAATCGGTATCCGTCGACGTCGCGTTGGGAGTTCAGCCATGACGCCGCGTAACGTCCTGTTCCTGATCCGCAGTTGGGCCTTCGGGGGGTCCCACACGATCGTGCTGCATCTCATGCAACATTTGCCCAAGGACCGGTTCAACGTGATTTGCGTGCCCTACGATACGTTTTCGGGGCTCGACGAACTGTTCATCTCGCAAGTGCTCAAACGCGGCCTCACGCTCGCGAAGGAGCGCATCCCCTGGAAATCCCGGTCGAACTGGTTCCGGGCGCGGCAGACCGTCACCGATCTCGTTCGCAAGTACGACATCGATCTCATTCACACCCATGACCCTCACTCGAATACGATGATCGGCATCGGCCGCGGGGCGTGGCCCTGCGCCTGTGTGGCTAGCGCGTATGGATGGTGGGACGGTCCATTACCCATTCGACGCACCGTTTACCAATGGATTGAACGGGAGTTCGCCCTGCGCAACTTCGAGCGCGTGATTACGGTATCGCAACACATGAAGGGGCGCATTCTCAAAGGCCCGACGAAGGAGTCCCGCGTACGCGTGATCCACACGGGGATCGATTCTGCCGCGTTGTTCCAGAAGGGTGACGGGGCCGGATTCCGCTCGCGATTCAGCATTCCTGGCGACGCGGTGGTCCTCGGGACCATCAGCCGCGTATCTGTGGAGAAGGGCCACTGCTACCTTCTGGACGCGATGACCGAAATCGGCCGGACGAATCCCGATGCGTATCTCGTCATCTGCGGCGACGGACCGGCCCGGCTTGACCTTGAGGCGCAGTGCGAACGGCTTGGGCTCAAGGACCGTGTGATCTTCACCGGATTCGTCGATTCCATCGCCGAGGCCTTGTCCGCTTTCGATATCTTCGTGCAACCGTCCGTCGAGCAGGAAGGATTCCCCACGTCCCTTGTGGAAGCGCAACTCGCCGGAGTGCCGGTGGTGGCATCTGACATCGGCGGCTCCGTTGAGACCTTGCGGCCCGGGGAAACCGGTCTACTGACCAAACCACGAAATCCCCAATCCATCGCGCATGCGATTCTCGAACTCGTGGGAGATGCGGACCGCCGTCGCGCCATGGGCGATGCCGCGCGGACGTGGATCGCAGAAAACTTCACGCTTGAGGACATGATCGCGCAGGTCGCGGCCACCTACGAAGAGGCACTGGCCGAGTATGCGCAGCGTTAGATTAGGTTCGCATTTGATCCCCGGCGTCGAGGAATCTCACCCATGAAGGTCGGAATCGATGCCCATGCCATCGGCTCCCAGGCCGGCGGCAATGAGACCTACATGCGCGAATTGCTCGCCGCACTCGCCGAGAGCAGCAAGGGAATCGAATGCGTGGGGCTTGTCAATTCCGGCGAGTCGTGGGCCCCTGGCGGACTCGTCTCCGTTCAGCCCCTGCCGCAAACGCCTTCGGGCATTCGCGTGCCCATCGTCCTGCCTTGGCTGGCCGGTATACACCGGTTCGACCTGCTTCACACGCAGTACGCGGCGCCGTTCTGGTGTCCGTGTCCGACGGTGGTAAGTATCCACGATATTGGCTGGGTCCGCTTCCCCGAACTTTTTCCTCCGCTGCTGCGACGCAGGCTCGCGCTGCTGACGCCAGGCACCTTGCGGAGGGCGGCGCGGATCTTCGTGCTGACCGACGCGATTAAGCGTGAGATCGCGGACGTGTACGGGGTGGCCGCGGATCGCATGGACGTAGTTGCGCCCTCGGTCGATCCCCGGTTCTTCCTTGAAGCAAGCGCGGAGGACATGCAGAGAATTCGGGTCGAGTACGATCTTCCCGAGACCTTCGTTCTCTACGTCGGCGCGCTTCAACCGCGCAAGAATCTTGCCCGGTTGGCGGCGGCGTTCGCACGATTACAGGACCACGGACTCCCGCACGCGCTCGTGCTCACAGGCAAACGCGCCTGGCTTCACGCCGACATGTTGAAAACCATCGAATCACTCCAGTTGGGGGACAGACTGAGGTTCACCGGCTACGTGGACGCCGAGGACTTGCCCACGCTCATGCGCGCCGCGGACGCTTTTGCGTATGTCTCGTTGTACGAGGGGTTCGGGTTGCCCGCGCTGGAGGCACTCGCTTCGGGCGTCCCCTGTGTCGTCTCGAACGACCCCGCCATCGCCGAGGTCTGCGGAGGCGCCGCCATCTCCTGCGATCCGCTCGACGTGGAGGATATAGAACGCGCCCTCCTGTCCGCGCTGATCGATGATCCTCTGAGAGAGCGTCTCCGCCGCGCCGGTCCCACGCAGGCCGCCAGATTCACGAGGGCAACCATGGCTGCCGCTGCGGTTCAGGGCTATCGGGAAGCGCTGCGCGGCCAGTAATCTCCGTCTCTGTAGCCCCAACATCTTGAGCGGTGGTGTAACGCCTCAATCCGCTTGTGTGGGGGAACTACTGCTAAGACCCATTTCTCCAGGCCTTTCCCGGTGCCGATTCAAAAGTGAATACTGGAACACTGTGGACCGTGGACGACCTAACCTCATTTCTGAGAACGATTCCTCGCGTCCAAGTTGAGAATAATTTTATTTTTGTCTATAATTTACTTGTCGGGACTGCTGTGCTTTACGCGAGATACAATATGTTGTATATTGGTGTATTGAAATTGGCTCATGTTGATGTGTCGTGTAAAACGATACAACGGCTTGATGCCACGTCGACCGTATCGGCCTCGGACCCGGCGGATTTGCCGATCGCAGGCGGATTCAATAGCAGCAGTGGGGTCATGTCGTGTCCGATTGTGAGAACCCGCGGATGAGAATTGCCTTCCTGGGTACCCGCGGGATCCCGGCCAACTACGGCGGTTTTGAGACCTTCGTGGAGGATGTAGCGGTGAGACTCGCGGAACGGGGGCATCACGTCACCGTCTACTGTCGCAGTTCGCACTACGACGAGCATCCGGAGGCCTATCGCGGAGTCCGGCTCGTCCATCTGCCTACCATCCACACGAAGCACCTGGACTCCATCTCGCACTCCTTCCTGTCCACGATGCACATGATTTTCGATGGCGCGGACGTAAGCTGTTATTGCAGTTCCGGAAACAGCACCTTCATCTGGCTCGCGCGGCTGTTCGGGGTGAAAGTCATCCTGAACACCGATGGATTGGAATGGGAACGGGCCAAGTGGAACCGCCTGGCCAAGGTCTATTTCAAAATCGCGGAGTGGATGGCGGCGCGGTTTTCCAATGTGCTCGTAGCCGATTCCCGCGTCATCAAGGACTACTACAAGCGCCGCTTCGGCGTCGATACGACCTTCGTGGCCTACGGCGCCGATATCGTCGAGCGCGGGTACCGCCAGGATCTACTCGAACAGATCGGCGTCGAACCCGACAGCTATTTCCTTTTCGTGAGCCGTCTCGAGCCCGAAAACAATGCCCATCTGCTCGTCCAGGCCTTCGAAGGCGTCGAAACCGACAAGACCCTCTTGGTGGTTGGGAGTGCGCCTTTTGCGGACGACTACATCCGCGAGCTGAAGTCCACGCGGGATCCGCGCATCCGGTTTCCGGGGGCGCTCTATGGCGATACGTACCGCGCCTTGCAGGCCAACGCCTACGCCTACGTGAACGCCATGGAAGTGGGGGGGACCCACCCCGCCATCCTCGAAGCCATGGGGGCGGGCAACTGCGTTCTGGTCAGCGACATCTCCTACAATGTCGAGGCGGTGGCCGACGCGGGGGTTCCCTTCCGTAGCCGGGACGTGGACGACCTGCGCGATAAGCTCCAGTTCCTCGTAGACCATCCTGAAGAAGTCCTGCGGCTCCGGCACGTGGCTGTCGAGCGCGTGAAGGCCGAATACGACTGGGACCGGATCACCGACGACTATGAACGGAACTTCCATGAAGTCCTCGCGTGAAAAGCGTTCCCTCGCCATGGACCCCGGCGTCATCGAGCGCATCGGGCGCACCCGCTACCGGCTTATCAAGCTTTGGGTGCGCGACGTGAACGGCGCGTACGACGATGCGTTCGGCGCGCATATCCACGACGAGACCCTCTTGCTCGACGCGGGATGCAGCCGCGGCGATCCCGATTTGCCGTCCATCGATCGCGCCCGCTGTGTGGTGGGCTGCGACATGGACGTGCTGGGGCTGAGAGCCAACGAATACGTGGACGGCCGGGTGATGGCGCCGTTGGATGCCTTACCATTTCGCGCGGGATCCTTCGATGTCGTAGTGTGCAAATTTGTGGTAGAGCATTTGAGCGCGCCGCTCCGCGTGTTTCAGGAATTCTTTCGCGTGCTCAAACCGGGCGGCATCGTGGCCATTCTCACGCCGAACCGGAACAGTCCTTTCGCGCTCATTTCGGTCCTCATTCCCTTTCGTGCGAAGCAGGCCTTCAAGAAGTACCTCTTCGGCGGCCACGACGAAGACACCTTCCCCACGCTGTACCGGGCCAATACGCCGCGTGCGCTACGGGCGCAAATGCAGGATGCGGGCTTCAAAGTCGAACGATTCCAAATGCTTGCCGGCATGTGGGCCTTCTTCATTTTCAGCGCGCCGCTGGCCCACTTCGTGCGCGCCTGCGAATGCGCCCAACTCCGTGTTCCGGGGCTGCGCAATTGCGCGACGCAAATGATGGGAATCTGGCGGAAACCTCATCCCGTGGAGTGTGCCTGACATGGATTGGACAGGATGCAAAGCGCTGGTCACCGGCGCGGGCGGATTCATCGGCAGCCATCTCTGCGAGCGGCTTCTGTCCCTAGGCGCCGAGGTGCGCGGAATCGTTCATGGCAACATGCGGGGCAGCGTCGGCTATCTCGGCAACGTTGACCCAAAACACGCCCACAAGCTCGAGATCTGCGGCGGGAACCTGCGGGACGGCGCCTTTGTTCGTGAGGCGGCCGTGGGGGTGGATACGGTCTTTCATCTCGGCGCGATTACCAGCGTCGCCTATTCTTACGCCAACCCTGAAGAGACGATGATTACCAATGTATTCGGCACCCTGAATGTGTGTACGGCGGCCCGGCACGAGCACGTCCGACGGCTGGTACACACCTCCTCGGCCGGCGTCTACGGCGCGGCGAAGGGTGGCGAACCTATATCGGAAACGCACCCGTTGGCCGCTCACAACCCCTATACCGCCTCGAAACTGGCCGCCGACTTCACCGTGGAGAGCTTCCACCTGTCCTACGACCTTCCCGTGACCACGTGCCGGATCTTCAATATCTACGGGCCTCGCATCGGACGGTTTCTGGTCATACCGACCATCATCATGCAATTGATGCGCGGACGCGAACTGCGTCTGGGCGACTTGACGCCCACGCGGAACTTCACTTATGTCGATGATATCGTGAACGCCTTCATCCGCATGGCGGAAGAGGACGCCGTGGTGGGCGAGGTGGTAAACTTCGGGTCCACGAGGGCCATCACCATCGGTGAATTGGCCCAACTGATCGCCGACTTAATGGGGAAAGACGTCTCCATCGTGTCCGACACAAGCCGCCTGCGTCCGAAACAAAGCGAGATACAGCGCGTTCTCGCCGACAGCACAAAAGCCAAGACCCTGTTGGGCTGGGAGGCGGAGACGGATCTGGAGGAAGGTCTGCAGCGCACCATCGACTGGATCGCCTCAGGAGGGTACAGCGATGCACACGCCCAGCACTGATCGGCGACACGGAGCCGCAACGCCATGAGCGAGCCGCGGTATCAGGGCGTAATCCTTGCCGCCGGCCACGGGGCGCGTATGGGGCCCTTTGGCGCGGAGCTGCCGAAACCCATTGTGCCCATTTGCAACCGGCCGTTGCTGGCCTACCAACTGGACTACATGCGGCAGGCGGGGATCGAAGAGGTCTTTGTCGTGATCGGGCATCTTGGGTACCGGATTACCCAGGCCTTGGGCGACGGGTCGGCTTTTGGTGTGCGGATCGAGTACGTCGAACAGCACCAGCGCCTCGGCATTGCCCACGCGGTGGGACAGCTCGAATCGCGCGTCGATCGGCCCTTCCTCCTCATGCTCGGCGATATTTTCTTTGAGATCGACGATATTCAGCGTATGATAGAGGAGATGGAAGGCCACGGCGCTGCTGCCGTGCTCGCGGTGAAGGATGAGACCGACGTCGATGCCGTGAAGCGGAACTTCTCCGTCATGCTTCACGAAGACGGCACGGTCAAGCGAGTGATCGAAAAGCCGCGCCACGTGGCGAACATGTTGAAGGGCTGTGGGCTGTATCTGTTTGATCTACCCATATTCGACGCCATTCGCCGCACTCCGCGCACGGCCATGCGGGATGAATACGAGCTGACGGACTCGATTCAGATATTGATTGACTATGAGTATCCGGTGCGGGTCGCGCCGGTCGTGACTTGGGACATCAATCTCACGTACACTCACGACCTCATTAGCTGCTGCCTGCACCAGTTGCGAAAGCTGAATGTGTCATCCATTGTTGGGGAGGAATGCAACATCGTGGAAGGTGTTGACCTGCGAGACACCGTCGTGGGCGATCGCGTGACGATCCGGAAGCCCGCGAGGCTTGATCGCTGCGTTGTACTGTCCGGCGTCACGCTTGACGACGGCCAGCACTACGCGGATACCGTGCTCGCACTTCCCGACCGCAAGACCGGCGCGCCCGGACTGATTCAGGAGAGCAGCCATGGCAACGCATAGCGCCAAGCGAATCGCTGTCCGCCTCGTGTGCCCGGCCCTCCTGTTTTGCCTTGCCCAGAACGCGGTAGGAGAAGAGGTCCGCTACCACGGCGTCCCCCTCGATGAGAGCCGGCGGCTCCTCATCGAGGAAACCTATGGCACATGTCGTGTTGGGTATATCGAACGTAGCCGAAGCGCCGGTCAAGATTTGGTCGATGTGGCTCCCCAAGCCCCGGGCGTGTCTCCGCGAGTGACTACCGAGCCGACCTATCTTGTCATGATACGCGCGTCGGTACTGAAGTCGTCTGCGCCCAATTACCTTCAGAATCCAGGCGAGTGGTATCGCATTACTTTTGAAACCCTGGACATGGAACCCGAGTATGCCGGAAAGATGGAGGTGCCCGCAGCGAAAGCGAGGGACTCCGTGTACTACATTTTCCAGCAACTTGCCGTGCAGTCATCGGGGATTAACCGCGAGGCCCTTGAAGCCGCGGCGCCGCTCGTCACGGAAATCTTCAAAGAAGCGCAGCGGCTCCCGGCGGAAATCTACACGAGCGTGCTCGAGAGCCGCACGGGCGCCTACCGAATCACACCCAGAACACGCCAGCGCCGTCAGATTGACCCGGCCCAGACCTTTGCGCCGGATCTCGACGTGAAACGCCCGGAACTGGGGGCGACGGTCCGGATGCGCGAGCGAGAAGAGCTTCCTGAAGATGCGGTTCGCCCGGGAGAAATTGCCGGACCCGAACCGGATCGGCGTATTGCGCGTCCGCGGGTCCAGCCCACGAGCGCCGATATCGAAGACGGGGAATATACATCCGCAGGGGAATAAGTGCGGCGCCGCTCAGGCGAGCGCCGGTTTGGGATCAGGTAACGTGAAAACCGGTATGTCCGGACGTACAGCGGGATCGTTCTGATGGCGGCAGCCAAGCGGACGAGGAGGCCAACGGAGATGAAAGCGACAGGAATGAAAAACCACATGTGGGTCGTCTGCGCGGCGCTGACCCTGCTTCTAGCAGGCTGCGCGACTACCAAGAGCACCGTACTCCTCGATCCCCGCGGAGAGGACGAGGAGGTCACCCAGGAAGACATTGCCGAGTTGAGCGGCACCGAGATGGCCTACCTGACGCAAGTCGGGGACAAGCTGAACGTCGTCTTCGCCGTTCAGAACTACCGCGAAGGCGACGTGCCCTGGGACTACCGCGTCGAAGTCGGGGACCAGATGGAAGTCCGTCTCACCGCGCCCATGGGCGATACGATGGACTATAAGATCGACGTGGGCGATCTTATCGGTATCAGCTTTCTTAACAACTGGCCGCTGAACTCCAACCGCACGGTCCGGCCGGACGGGTACATTACGATGCCCGAGGTCGGGGACGTCAAGGCCGCCGGACTGACGGCCAACGAGTTGAACCAGAAACTCACCAGCCTGTACAGCAAGACCGGCATCATCGAAGGCGAGCCCCGCATTACCGTCAACGTCGACTTCGCGAACCCGGACCGGCTCGAAAACATGAGCCGCGACGTGGTGGTCCGCCCCGACGGCGCGATTCGAATCCCCGGCCTCAAGGATGACGTGTTGATCGCAGGGCTGACCGTTGACGAAGCCTCCAAGGCCATTCAGCAGCAGGCGGCCGCCGTGCTTCGCAACGAGCCGGAAGTGACCTTGGTCGTGTTCCCCTTCATCAACAATGCCCTGACCGGCATGAACGGTCTCTATACGGTACGCCCGGACGGGCGCATCTCGGTCCCGAAGTTGGGTGATGTCCAGGTGGCCGGGTACAGCGTCGAAGAGATTCGCAAGGATCTTAACGACATGGCTTCGGAAGTGATCTTCAACAAGGTCGAGACGTCGGTCGATCTGGCAAGCGCCACCGGTTCGCGCATCTACGTGGGCGGCGAAGTCGGCGTCAATGGCGTATATCCGCTCGACGGCGCGCCCACCGCGCTTCAGGCCATCATGATGGCCGCGGGCCCGAACAACAACTCGCGCCTGAACAGCGTGCTGGTCATTCGCCGTAATCCGAACGGCAAACCCTATGTGTTCAAGACCAACCTCGCCAAGGCGCTCCAGGGGCACATGGAGAACGACATCCCGCTCCGCGCATTCGATGTGGTTTATGTGCCGAAGAAGATCATCTCCAAGGCGAATCTCTTCGTCGAACAGTACATCGAGGAGATCGTTCCCTTCGACAACAGCCTGGGCGTTACGGGCACGTATTACATGAACGAACAGAACATCAACACGAAGGGTAAGAGCAAGAGCTTCAACTCCGGCGTTACCTTGCTCCCGTCGGGCGGCGCGAACATTCCCATCGGCGGCGTGATCAACCCGTAACCCCAGTGGTTTTAATGATATGAAGATACAAAGCAAGAACTCAGCCGGAAGGGCCGGAAAGCGGATGCGCTGCGACGGCGAATCGCTGCGGGAGAGAGGACACTAAAATGGACCAACAACGGCAACTTTTCCTTCGAGATATCTTGACCGTTTTGTTCAAGCGGAAGGTACTGATCGTACTCTTCATTGTGCTGGTCTTGGCGGGGGTCTTCGTCGGCAACATGGTATGGCCGCCGACTTACGAATCCTCCGCGAAGATCCAGTTGCTGCGCGGACGCGAAACCCTGCAGCCCACGACCCCACTGACGGACTCCGTGTCGACGCCTCTGATTTCCATGACCAAGGAGGACGTCAACTCGGAGATCCAGATGATCCTGAGCGACGACGTCCTCAGCGCTGTGGCTGCGCGCGAAGAGGTCGAGGCGCAACCCGGCCCGGTGGGCCAGCTACGCAACACGGTCGTCAATGTGCTGACCATGTCTTCGGAAGAGGACGCCCAGAATCGCCAGTTGGACGTGTTGCGCGGCGCGATCTCGGTCCGCCAGGTCAAGGACTCGTACACCATGGAGTTGTTCTGCCGGTGGCCCAATCCGGAGGGGGCTCAGGCGATCCTCGAAGCCGTGATCGAGGAGTACAAGTTGAAGCATAACGAAGTCTTCTCTACGCCCGCCGAAGCGGACGAGGTATTCTCGAGCAAGACGGAAGAGATCCGGGGTGAGTGGACCGCCTCGCAGCAGGCGCTACAGCAATTCCGCGAATCCAACAATGTCTACGGCCTCGA
>CAZWDH010000036.1:0-17546 GCA_964632865.1 uncultured Nitrospiraceae bacterium | reverse complement strand
GGAGCGTGACCTCCTTCTCGAGCAATACACGATCGCCAAGAAGCTTGCCCTCGAACTGGAGCAACTGGAGTCCCTCGCGGAAGGCGCCGATGCGGACGCCTCGGCCGATGACACGATCATGTCCGCACTGGCCCGCGAAACGCAGAGCACGGTCATCACCGAACTTCGTCTGCGCCTCCTCGAACTTATGCTGCGCCGAAATGAGATCGTTCAGTCCAAGGGACCAAACCACCCTGAATCCATCGGCATCAACAATCAAATCGAAAAGGCTCTCAGTCGCCTGAACAACGCCATCGAAATTTCCGCGCAGTCCACGAACGAGCAGATCCGGCAATTGGAAGAACGACTCAAGCACCTGAACAACGTGATCGACGAACACGACGCGCTCGTGGAAGAAGCGAAAATCAAACAGGACGCCTACGTCTTCTTCGCCGAACGCGTTCAGGAAGCGCGCGTCAACACCGTGCTGTCGGACGCAGGCATCAACAATATCGTGGTCGTATCGGACCCGAGTTTGCCCACTTCGCCAATTCGCCCGCGCAAGCTGTTTAATCTGGTGCTCGGACTCATCGCCGGCGTCGTGGGCGGAATCGCGCTCGCATTCTTCTTCGACTATCTGGACCACGGGCTTAAGACGCCCGAGGACTTGGAGCATTATCTTGGGGTGCCTCCGCTGGCTTCATTCCTCCGCGGGTCCGGTGACAAACTCGACCCGAAGGAGGCGCAACGGCTCAGCGCCATACTGGATGCCGCCCATAGCGACAACGCCCTTCAGATCGTGCAGGTGGTAAGTTCCGTGCCCGGCGAAGGCGCCAATCGCGTTGCGAAGGCGCTCGCCGACGCCACGGCTGACGACCCCGCTGGGCCGACCCTGCTGGTCGATGTGTCCGGCGACGGCATCCGGGAAGCGCCCAGTGGCCGCGGCCTCATCGACCTCGTCATGGACGGCGGTTCCGTCGAGGATTGTGTGACCACCTCCGGTCAGCTCTATGTCATGGGCCGAGGCGCTCAGCGCGATATCCCGACGTACATCTGGAAGTCCGAACGCATGCAGTCGCTGCTCAGCGAATTAAAGGGCCGTTTCACTCGGATTATCTTCCTCATGCCGCCTGTGCTCCAGTCGGGGGATGCCGTGAACCTCGCGCGCCACTCTGACGGAATCGTCATGGTCGTCAAGTTCGACAGCACCCGCCGCGAAGTGGTCATGCGCGCCATGGAGCAACTCGCGGATGGTAAGGGTCGCGTCCTTGGCGCCGTCCTGACCGACCGGAAGCAGATTATCCCGAGCGCGGTGTATAAGCGCATTTAGATCAAGGGTTAAAAGCATGGAAGGCCGGATTTCCGCCAAGCGGGAATCCGGCCTCTTTTCTATTCTCAGCGATCAAGCGCTATACTGGACTCTATGCTGCAATCGACCTATCCCTACTATTTGGCCAACCGGCCGGAATCGCCCAACCATGAACTCGAGGTTCGCGACAAATACTCCGGCGAGGTCGCGTCGCGTGTCGCGGTCGCCGACCCCACCGCCATTGAGCGGGCCATTTCCGCGGCGGCGGAAGCTGCCGAGCCGATGCGAAAGCTGGCGGCTTACGAGCGGCGCGATCTCCTGACCCACTGCGTCCGCCGGTTCGAGGAGCGCCGCGAGGAACTCGCATATGCGCTTTGCGTTGAGGCCGGAAAACCCATCAAAGACAGCCGCGGCGAGGTCGCCCGGCTCATCGATACCTTCCGAACAGCCGCCGAGGAGTCGGTGCGCATTCTGGGCGAAGTATTGCCGCTGGACATCTCGCCGCGCGCACGAAACTACTCCGGCATGTGGAAACGGGTCCCCATCGGGCCCTGCTCGTTCATTTCGCCCTTCAATTTCCCGCTCAATCTCGCGGCCCACAAGATCGCACCGGCCCTGGCGGTCGGGTGCCCCTTCGTGTTGAAGCCCTCGAGCCGAACGCCCATCGGCGCGCTCTTGATTGGCGAAGTCCTCGCCGAAACGGATTTGCCGGCGGGCGCGTTTTCGATTCTCCCCTGCCCGCGCGACGGGGCTGACCTGTTCACTACGGACGATCGGCTGAAGCTCCTCAGTTTCACCGGATCTCCCGACGTGGGCTGGGATCTGAAGGCCCGGGCAGGACGGAAGAAGGTCATCCTCGAACTGGGCGGTAATGCGGCGTGTATCGTCGACGAAGACGCCGATCTCCAAGATGCCGTGGGTCGCATTATCACGGGGGCCTTCTATCAATCCGGCCAGAGTTGCATCAGCGTCCAGCGCATCCTCGTCCACGAAACCGTGTACGACGATTTCAAAACGCGACTCGTCGATTCGGCGAAAGGCCTCAAGGTGGGGAATCCCCATGACGAAGACACCTTCATCGGTCCCGTGATCGACGAAAAGGCTGCGCGCCGCATCGTGGACTGGGTTCAGTCGGCGGTATCCAAAGGGGCGAAAGTCCTCTGCGGCGGCGGCCGCGAAGGGCTGCTGGTACAACCCACCCTACTCGAAGACGTTCCCCGTGACGAGGCCGTGTCGTGCCAGGAAGTGTTCGGCCCCGTCGCCGTATTGTCGCGATACAGCGACTTTGAAGCGGCGCTTGCCGAAGCCAACGCCAGCGAGTACGGCCTTCAGGCCGGCGTGTTTACACGGGACCTCTACAAAGCCCACCGCGCCTGGGACGTCCTCGAAGTCGGCGGCGTGATGATCGGCGACGTGCCCTCGTGGCGGGTGGACCACATGCCCTATGGCGGGGTCAAAGCCAGCGGGCTGGGTCGCGAAGGCCTCCGTTTTTCCATGGAAGAAATGACGGAGATCCGGCTTATGGTCGTTCGCGATGCGGGGGCTTCGCAGCGTTGAGGGAACATTTCACCCTGCCCAATCGTTCCACAACGGGGTATCGTTGGAGTGACTGCAAATCATGGCATTTCTGGTATTTAGTTGTAGTTTGAATCCGGGAAGCCGGAGCCGTGTCCTGGCTCATGGCGCCCTGAATCGTCTTGAGTCCCTCGGCGTCGATGCCGAGTTTATCGATCTGCAGACCTTGGCGCTTCCCCTGTGCGATGGCCGGTCCTGCTATCAACACCCTGACGTTATTGACCTGAAACGCCGGGTGACCGAATGTGACGGCGCGATTATCGCGGTCCCGGTCTATAATTTCGACGTCAATTCCGCTGCCAAGAATCTGATCGAACTCACCGGCGACGCATGGAAAGAGAAGGTCGTCGCTTTCCTCTGCGCCGCCGGCGGCCAGACCAGTTTCATGTCCATCATGGGACTTGCCAACAGCATGATGCTCGATTTTCGCAGCGTCATCGTGCCGCGCTTCGTCTACGCCAACGAGGACGACGTCATGGGCGAGCAAATCGTCGACGCCCGAACCCGCGAACGCCTGGAAGAGGTCGTCACGACGCTGGTCCGATTCGCTCGGGCGCTGAGTCCCCTTCCTCAGGATTCATCGCCTTAGGCGGTCTATCCCAGTACAAGGAGGACAACGCGTCTCCTTCATTCCGGGCGTCCGCTTTCAGTTTGCGCAACGACCGCAGGACAGCCCGGTATGCCGAACTGGCATTGGTCCCCGTGAGCCGTCCGATTTCCCGGTAGGTGTGCCCCTCGAAAAAGTAGAGTTCCGTGCAGCGCCGTTCCCGGGGTGTCAAACGGTTCTTCATTCTGCGCCGCACCCACGCGAGCAGCAACGCCTTACGTTTGCCCCATTCCAGCCCGGCCTGGACTTCTTCTGGCGTTTCATACCAGGCGCCCTGCTCGTAGTCGAACAGGTGCAGCGCCTCTGGTCCCATGTAGACTGCATTGCGGCCGGCACGCGTGTTATCCCGCATCGTTGAAATCCTCCTTGGTGTTCGGAGCGCATCGCTCCCATGCGACTTCTCAATCCAAGGTAGGTGCTAGCGGCAGAAATACTCCTTCGCGGATCGGGTGCAATTCGGGTGATTTGGAGTTAAGCCCACGAATTGGATGGCATCAGAAAGGCGCAGAGTGAGCACCGCGTCAATACCAATATTTGGCAGGGGATTGTTTGTTGATCGGGGCGGCGAGTGAATTCGCCGGTCAGTCCAGCGTCTGGTCGAAAATCTTACCCACGGCGATTCGTCCGCCGTCCTTCGCGTTGGAAAGAGTGAGGAGCGTATGATGGCTGGCGGTCAACGCCTGGGCGATCTTGGCGAGCCGATCCGTATCGACTTCGCCATTGTGCTCGAGGGCGGAGTCGATTTCACTTGCCAAGTACTTAAGCACCGTGCTCAACTCCTGGAGCACGAAGAACGCGTCCTCTCGCTCTTCGCCGTATATTCCCCCATAGAACATGTCGGTCTTCCCTCAGTTCTGATAGAACCCGATTAATTCACCGGAACGCCAGCCCGGATAACCCGTAAAGTGCAAATTTCGCGCCAATGTTCGTTGAATTATCGTAACGCTATACTAACAAGATACTTACAGTAACCCGCCCCCAACGAGGAGGCCAAGTGGACGCCCCTTCGTGGTTCTAATTTGTTCTCCTATGACAAATTCTGCTTCTCCTGTGAAAAAGCTTGATCGGCCGTCGCCGTCCAGCGCTGTTGCTTTTTATTGGCCGTACGCATAGATTAGTGCCCCATGAAAGGAGCACGAAATGAGTATCAAAGAGCGTGTCCAGGAAGAGATCAAGTCGGCCATGAAGAACAAAGACCAGGTGCGGCTCGAATGCCTGCGTATGGTCAAGGCTGCCTTGCTGCTGAAAGAGAAGGAGTCCTCTGCCGGGCTCACTGACGAGTCTGCCGTCGCAGCGGTCCGAGGGGAAGTCAAGAAGCGGCAACAATCCCTTGAGATTTTCCGCGAACTCGGCAAACAGACGGAGGCCGAAGCCACGGAGGCGGAGATTGCCGTCATTACCGAGTTCCTGCCGACCCAATTGACCGCCGAGCAGATCGAGGCGCGTGTACGCGCGTATCTTGCCGAGCACCCGGAGATGAATCATGCCGGCAAGTTGACGGGAGCCATGAAGAAGGAACTCGGTGAGCAGGCCGACGGGAAGCTCTTGAACGAAGTCTGCCGGAAAGTCGTCGAAGGCTGAGCGCAGGCCCACTGACAAAGGGAGATAGAGAATGTTTCGAAAACTGGAAGACTTCTATGCGAGTTGGAAGCACGAGCACGAATCGACAGTAAAACTCTTCGAGCGGTTAACTGACGCTTCGCTCTCCCAGTCCGTCACCAACGACGGACGCTCGCTCGGGTTTATCGCCTGGCACCTCGTGCAGACCCTGGGCGAAATGCCCGCCCGCACGAGTCTTACAGTCGATGCCCCGGCCGAGGATGCGCCGGTTCCCGCGTCCGCGTCCGAGATCGTGTCCGCTTTCGTCAAGGCCTCCAATAGCCTCGTTGAGCAACTACGCGCGAACTGGACCGACGAAACGCTCCTCCAGGAAGACGACATGTATGGGGAACAATGGACCCGCGGCGTCACCCTTCTGTGCCTGGAACTGCATCACGCGCACCATCGCGGTCAGATGACGGTCCTCATGCGCCAGGCCGGACTCCAGCCGAACGGTGTGTACGGTCCCGCGAAAGAAGAGTGGTCCGCCTTCGGCATGCCGCCTATGCCCTGAAGATCAAATTCGAAATTCGAATATCGAAATTCGAAACAAGTTCCAAATCCGAAATTCGAAATATGGACTGTTCAGGGTGCGCGGGACGAACGATGTGCGGGCAGAGATGGACCGCTGCCTACGGCGCGACGACGGAGCGAGAAAGAAAACGAGTGGCGTCACGACAATGCACGCGCCGATAGGTTGAAGGGCTGAAAACCTTGCGGAGCGCGCGCAAGGTCGTTACTGATACAACGGTGTCGCGGCGTTACGTTTTGATTTTCGAATTTTGGATTTGTTTCGGATTTCGAGATTCGGATTTCGAATTTCCTCTCCTATTCCGCAGGGACCAAGAGTAGGTAGTCCAACCCAAACATGTGCCCAGGGATCGCCTCCGCATTGGCGCCGACGATTTCCGCGGTGAACGTGTTTGCGCCCGCCTTCAGCTCAAACGTGCCGAGCGATTCCTCCGGCGTGGCGATGACGCCGTTGTTGTAGAAGTCCATTGCCGCATTGACTTCTTCGCCGTTGATCAGCAGGCGCATGATGCCGTAGTCGACGGCTTTCGTAAAGACCGCGCGCACGTCGTAGCGCCCCGCCTCATCCACGGGGAATGTCACGGTCAGCCGGTCGCCCGGTTTGCCGTCGCGCCACCACAGCTGCTGTTCGCGGCTCCATTCCCACGCGTCGCTGGACTGAACCATCGCGTTGCCGCCCGTGTGCTCGACGACTTTCAGACGCTCGCCTTCCAGCGCGCCCTCGACGGCCTTGGCCGCGGGCGGCGGCGGTGGCGTGACGATCTTCAACGCCGCAGTGTCAATCGGCGGCCCGGCATGGGTCGCGCCCGGCATTGCGTACCAGTACGAAGTGGCCGCCATGGCGATCTCGCATTCCTCCCAGTGCCAGACCTCCATGTCGAATTGGAAGGCTTTCGTGAACGGGATGTTGTCGATGACGTGGAAGCGGCTTACGCAGGTTTGCCCGTGGTTGGCAGGGCCGTCGCAACGCGGCTGATTGTGGTACGCGTGCGTGAACGGAACGTTGCTGCACCACGCGTACCCGTAGTAGTCCTCCGTGCCCGTTCCGAAGTGGCTGGGGAAATCCTCATTGTCCACGTAAATCTTTTCGTCGCCCTCGCCCCACCAGGCCTTCACCGGATTCGTGATGTGCAGCATGTCGCCGACAAAGCGGCCCTTCCCGTCGATATCCACATACGTCCAATCCTGCCGGGGCTGCGTGGCAACCGGGTACTCGCCGCGCCAGGTCGCATGGAAATACATGGACGCGTCCGTCCACTCGTAGGAGCCCAGCACATAAGTTCCGGAAATCGACAATGGCGCATTCGTGGTGTTGGTGAAACGGAGTTCCGCGCCTTGCTGAAAGGGCATTACCCACCGGCAATACAGGGTGCCGTCCTCGTTCACTCCCAGCGGCAACGAGGCGTAGGGATTCGGCCCCGGCGCGGTGCCGAAGAAATCGCCCAGGGGACAAACCACCGAAGCATCCGGTAGGGCATCGAAGGTGATCTCAAACAGGCATCCGCGAAGTGCCGCTTCGAGATCGTCCGCCTCGACCTGCAGGTTAAGAGCGTACAAGGCGCCGGGCGCTTGCACCGGTTCCGTGCCGGACGCGCCGGGCTCGAGCGCATGTTCAAAGCGCTTGGCCACTTGCTTCGGCAAATCCGGCAGGTTGAGGTCCGCTGGTGAAGCAAGCTTCGCCGCAGCCGATTCAACCAAAGCAGCCGCCCGTTCCGACTCCTGTTCCGAATAGCTCCGCACACGGGCGCCATCCGCGTACGTCCGGTAGTTGATCTGGTAGTAGAAGTCCGGTTGGCTCGTGGTGACTTTGCAGTGTTGCGCGTAAGGAATCGGCAGGTAGCTGTTCCACCCCCGCGAACGCTCGCCTGCAATGGGTTTCACGAAGGGGGCCTCAGTCCCGCCGAGCATCTCCGTGAGGGGCATTTCGATCGCGGGCTCCTCATGATTGTCCAGGTAGATTCGCACGATGCCGGCGTCCGCCGGGTTTGCCGACCAGAACCGCACGATTGCCCCCGGGCCGTCCGCGTCCATCAGCACCCACTCGGTCGCGCCGTTGCGCTCTTCCTGGCGCAGGTGCTGACCGCGGTCGCCGTTGGCAAACCAGTTCTCGTCCGTCAGCACGGCGGGGTCGAGTGATCTGCGGTCGTAGCTCGAAAACTGTTTCACGGTATAGGCAGGATCCGGGAACCGCGTCAGGGCCGTCAGATCGGTCATCTCGCCGAGAAGCGAATCCATCGTTACCTGTCCCTGCGCCCCCGTGGCGACCGCCACCCCTAACACGAACATCAGAATACGACCGGCATAACGCATCGTGGTCACTCCTTCGTTCACCCGGATCTGGATGCGCATGGCGCACCGCCAGTTCAGGGCGCTGGCTGCAATTTGAGGTAATCCAATCCAAAGGCATAGATGTCGCCGACGGTTCTCGGGTTTTTGCCGGCGATCCGCGCGGTCAAGGTGTTTTGGCCTTCCGTCAATTCGTAGACCCCCAACGAAATCTCGCCGCTGGGTTCAATCGTGGGGTCGTACAGGTCGAGTTCGCTGTCCGCGGGCTCCCCGTCTACATGAAGCTGCACGATTCCGCACCGTTTTGTCTTCGTGAATGCCGCGCGTACCTCGTATCGGCCGCCCTTCTCCACAGGAAAGCCGAACGTCACTGAATCGCCAGGCGCGCCGCCCGACCATCGTACTTGCTTGCCGGCGCTCCAGTGGTACTTTTCGTTGTCCTCAACCACGAGCTCTCCACCGCTTTGCTCCAGCACTTCCAGGGATTCGGCTTCCAAAGCGTCTTCCACGGTTCGCGGCGCCGGCGGCGGGGGAGGGGTCACGATTACAAGATCTGCGTCATTGATTTTCTCGGGCTTCGACGTTGCACCCGGTAGCGCATACCAGTACGTGGTGGCAGCCAGCGCGATTTCGCAGTTCCACGCGTGCCAGATCTCCATGTCGAAGCGGAACGCCTCAGTAAAAGGGATGTTGTCCAGTATATGGAACCGGCTCACACAGGTGTGGCCATAGTTTTGCGGGCCATCGCAGCGGGGTTGATTGTGGTAGGCGTGCGTGAAGGGCACGGGACTGCACCACGCGTAGCCAAAATAGTCTTCCGTTCCGGTCCCGAAGTGGCTGGGGAAGGCTTCGTGGTCGACGTAGATCTTCTCGTCGCCTTCGCCCCACCACAACAGCACCGGGTTCACCACATGCATCATGGTCCCCACGAACCGTCCCGCGCCCTCGATGTCGACCAGCGTCCAGTCGCGGCGCGGCCGCGTGGGCACCGGATACTCGCCGCGCCAGTTCGCGTGGAAATACATGGACCGGTCGGTCCACTTGTACTCGCCGAAGCCAATCTCCGCGTCGATCTGGACCGGCGCGCCGCTGGTGTTCCGGATCGCGATTCGCGCCGATCGCTGAAACGGCATCACCCACGCGCTGGTCAACGTGCCGTCGTTGAGCACGGCCATTGGGAGCGATGCATACGCGTTGGCACCTGGCGCCGTGCCGAAGAAATCGCCCAGCGGAACGTGAACCTGCGGTTGCGTCGCATCGTCGAACGCAATCGTCAGGACGCATTTTCGCAACGCCACCGCGACGTCGTCGGCAGTGACGCGAACCTCCATAGCGCAAATTGCGGAACCGTCTTGCGAGAGAACCTCAGCGCGCTCCGCGCCCGGTTCCACCCGGTACGTGAGGGAACGCGTTTCGCTCCGCGCCGGTGATGGCGGAGTTCCTATCGGGTTCGCCAGCAGTTCCGCGACGTCGCGAATACGATTCAGAGCCTCAGCGGGAACTTCCCGCGGGAAACTTGCGACCCGAACGCCATCGTCATACGTGCGATAGTTAATGTGATAGAAGAACCCCGGTTTGCTCGCGGTTACTTTGCAGTGTTCGGAGTAGGGGATAGGGAAGTAGCTGTTCCAACCGGCGCCGCGGACCCCCGCGATGGGCTGGACAAACGGGGCTGACTGGCCGCTGAGCAGGTCGGCGAAGGGCATCTCGATGACCGGCGACGTGTCGTGGTCGAGATAGATCCGCACGATCCCCGCGTCGATCGGATTGGCCGACCAGATGCGGACGATGGCGCCCGGGCCCCCCGCATCCATCATGACCCATTCCGTCGCGCCGTTACGTTCCTCGCTGCGAAGGAAGTTCCCGCGATCCTCGTTGGCGAACCAGTCTTCGCTGGTATGCTCGGCGTTCTGCGAGAAGCGGTCGAAACTGGAGGACTGCTTGACCGTGTAGGCTGGGTTGGGCACGCGCGTCAGCGCGTCCAGATCGGTCATTGCGTTCAGGAGCGATTCCAGGCTCACCTGGGCCGAAGCGTCTCTCGCCCCAACAAGTATCAGCGCAATCACGATTACTTGTTTGACACGAATGCTCATGATTGGCCCAACCGCCGCGACCGTCTCGTCGGGCTACCTGACGACGCTAAGTAAGTTGAGATCATCCCTCATGCGCTCAACGCTCTGACCTCTGTTCTGCATTCGGGACAGCCTAGCGAAAACCCGCCGCAACGCGCAAACGTGAGCCGGAGAAAAATGAACCGGCCCGTCTGAGACGAGCCGGTAGATGCTGGAAGAAGGGACGATGCTCAATCGGTCTTAAATCCGCTGATTTCAACGGGCACCGGTGTATTGCCCAACAACGCGACCTGGTTCAAATCCCCCGCGGATCCAACCGCCGTAAATGCACCCGCACCATCGCTGTCGATCCATGAGTTGCCACTTGCGACGCCATCTGCATCATAATACGCCCGTCCGCTTGCAGGCTGCACGATCTTGAGGACGATCGTGCGTTCCGATGCGGCAGGAAAAGCGATGGGCGTCGACAATAGGATCCGGTCCCAACCACCGCTCACTGAATGCCCGGCTTCCGAATGAAGCTGCGTCGTCGGCGTGTTGGCCACCATGCTCTGGTAAACGTAGACATCCACGGTTGCGGCAGTGTCCGTGTAGAGCTCCACACCATCCAGCGTCGCCATGGATGTGTCGTTGGTAATCCGCACCGCGGTCCAGATCGTGGTTGTCCCATAGGAATACCGCCACCCGGAATACCCCTTTTCGTCGTAGCGCACATGATCGCCGGCTCCTGCGACCGACGCCGGGGCGAAGTCCGCCGTCATCGTCGCCATCGAAACGGAGATGTTCGTTATGGCCGCGTTCGACGCGGCGCCGGCGTAGTCCTTCGAGTTCGGCGTGCTCGAGTCGTTGAACGTCGTATTGCTTGACGTTCCCGGGAACGGATCGCCCGCGTCTCCGCGATTAACCTTGGTATCGAGGTGCGCCGAACCGTCCGCAGCTTCGACGTCGCAGAGCTTGTGCGATTCATCCGCGTTGGTCGTTTTCGAATCGTCGATATGGTAAATCATCAGGCCGGCGCCTGGCAGGCCCGCGTCGTAGCCCGACAATTGCCGGTTTTCGACCAGGAAGGACTCCCGGACTTTGTACTTGTCGATCCAGAGCCGCTTGATGTCGGCATTGGTGTCGGCCTTGGCGATGGTTGTCCCGGTCGATGCGGATGTAATTTCCGTTGGGGTTGTAATATCGAGGATCGCCTTCGACCACGCGCATAGATGGGCCGGACTATCCCCTTGATTCGCTCCAGTATAGTTCCAGCTCCCGCTCCCCATCAGCCCCCATCTACCGATACCCTCCGAGCTGCCGTCGATGTCATAGAGATCCGGGAGATCGAGCATCAAATGGCCCAATTCATGGCACATGATGCCGATGGTCGCCTGGTGTGTGGCGTGCCGTTCACCGAACATGGTGAACGGTTGGAGTGCAACGCCGTCGAGCGTGAGCGCGCTGGAAAGCTCCCAGGCGTGCCCCCACACGTTGGGCGTCGACGTGTCGTAGGACCGCTCGTACCCGGCGAGAATCATCACGATGGACAGTTCGTCAGCCGTCACCGTGCCGTCGCCCGACGTGTCGAAGGCGGAATAGTCAATGCTGCCGTCGGCCGTCGCCATGATTACGGCCGCCTCGGTGCGAGAATCGCCGGCGCCAATATTCGGATGGTTTACCCCCCGCGAAATATGGATGACGCCGTCGTTCGACGTGCCATAGGATTCCGCCGCGGGCGAAATCGTGAAGTTGTTGTACGTGCATTCCAGATAGTAGTCCTTCACGCTGTTGGCCGCGCCGAAGATAAGATTCTGGAAACTTGCGTCGGAGTAATTGAACGTGGCGTTGTTGTAACTGACGAGGATAACCAACACGTTTTGCGTGTGAATTAGCGATTTTGCGGCGGAAGGGGCCAGGCTGCGCGGCGTGCGCACCGTCATTTTCCACGTAGCCAATGGCGGGGCCAAATGCTTGGGAAAATCGAGCGTCGATTTAGCAGCGTCATTGACTTTGATGGACGAAGCCATCAATTGACCGTCGGTCACGTGGCTCGCGTAGAACCAGGCGTCTCCCTCTTGCACGACGGAATATCCGTCCAGCGTTTCGATCCAATTCCGGAATTCATCGCCGAGAACACGGGCCTCAAAGGTCGAGCCGTCATCCTGGGTCAGGGTGATGGTTATCGGCGCGGCCGGAGCCGCCCACGCACCCGCCGCGCCTAAGAGTACCGCCGCTGCGGCACAGCAAAGCCTACATCCGCGCATCATACTGCCTCCGTGATTTCGATTCTCCGTTAGGGCTCCCCCTAAGGATTCGAAGATCGATCAACTATACTGCGCAACAGGGAAACGTGCAATGGGAATTTCCGAGCCCTGTTGATATGCGCCATCTTGTCAAGGAATTACTTCGCAGTGCACAAGAAAAGAGGCGTCCACAGATCCTGCGGACGCCTCATGTACTACCCAGAGCGCAATGGCGCTCGAATCTAGACAAATTCTACTCAGCTTCGAAACCGCTGATCTCGACCGGCACCGGCGCTCCCGGATCGGCCGCACTGGCGTAACCGATATCCTGCAGCCCGCCGATATCGACCGCGGAGTACTGTCTTGTCGTAACGCCAGCCGCCGTCGAATGCCGCATCACCGCCGTCGGGAACGTGGGCGTATCCCAGTGGCTCAGGCTGCTGCCAGAGGCAAAGGTGCCCGGCGCATAGATCTTGGGGTTCACCGCACCGTTGGCGGCCGTTGCGTTCGTGCCGGTGAAGAAAACGTCGTTCGAGATCAGATCAGCAGCCGCGCCCACGAAGGCGAACGACGCGTTCCACAGGTCGACCGATCCCGTGCCACGGAGGAGGCCGTTCGTCAATGGCGTGAACACGCCGGGGCTACCACCGGAGATTGTGCTGTTGCCACTCGAATCCGACAGAGCGGTAAAGCCAAGGCCGTGCGTAAATTCGTGAAGCAGTACGGACGCCAAGTCGTACTCACCGCCGCCCGGCGCACTGAAATCGTTGTTCCACGTATAACCAAAGTCCACCGTCACTTGGATATCCGGCGTTCCGCCGAAGGGATCGGTGCCGGTGGTAATGTGTGTCCAGGCGAAGCCGCTGTTGTACTGGTCCGGCGAGGTGAACCAGAATGTCCCCGCTGAAGCCAGGAAACTCGACCCATCCGTTTGTGACACCAGAAAATCAATATCGACCGAAGCACCGCTGTTCACATTGAGAACCGAGTTCAAATAGTTCGCCACCGTTTGCGCCGTGGCGCGCCGAGTCGCGCCTAACGCCGCGTCGTCAAAACCGATACCGTTGGCCGCCGTCACGTCAGCGAAGGTCAGGTTAAACGTAATATTGCCCGCCTTCTCAGGTCCACCCGTGGCTACCGCGTGGGGAGGCCCCGGGATTTTTTGAAATTCGGCCGGTACGCTCTCTGAATCGAACGACACCGGAGGTCCCGCGTGCGGTGCGTAGAATACCACCGTCTCCCCTTGGGAGACGGGACTGAAAACTAATCCGATTCCCACCAATGCGAACAATACTGCTGAAGACTTCTTCATCAAACTCCCCTCCCTAAAAAGAATTGCAGACCAAGAACGACACCTGCGCATTCCACAGGTGAATAAAGACAGCAATCTCGTATTTCAATTTGAGTCACCCAAGACGCGAAGCTTGTCCCGGCCCAATCCCGGTTGCCAATGATGAAGCAATGCCCGCAAGTTAACGCTCTAAATCATCTGCGCCCAGCGGCACTGCCTTGGCACGCATCGTGAGTCATAAGGATACCTGAAATCGGCTGATTTGTGAACTCTTTTTTACCTTCCGCAGTTCTCTTGTTTTTCGCTCAGCCCACAGTCCGTAGCTCATTGCCTGCCATGAGTTTAACGGAGAGCCACCCGAATTAGTACCGGCCGTTCCAGCGCATGTCCGTCTCAAGTCCGGCCTTAGTCTGTGCTGAATCCACTGACCTCGACCGGCACCGGGTAGCCCAAGTTGACCGCATTCGCAAAACCAATGTCCTGTAGCGCCCCGACTTCGAAGGCCGAGAACTGCCGTTTCATGGTGCCTGCCGCCTGGTTGGGGCTCATCACCGCGTTCGGAAACGTCGTCGGATCCCAGTGCTCGAGGCTGATGTAATCCACGTAGGTACCCGGCGCGTAGACCTTTGGATTCGCCGCACCGTTCGCCGCGGTCGAATTTGTTCCCGTGTAGTACACGTCGTCCGAAATCAGGTCGGCGGCCGTCCCGATGAAGCTGAAGGACCCGTTCCACAAGTCGATCGACCCGGTTCCGCGCAGCAGGTCATCTTCAAACGTCGTGTAAACGCCGGGGTTGGTCGAGCTGGACGTGCTGTCGCCGCTGGCGTCGGCAAGCGCGGCAAAACCCAGGGCATGCGTGAACTCGTGGAGGAGGGTCGAGGCCAGGTCGTACTCGCCGCCCGCCGGTGCGCCGAAGCCGTTGTTCCATGTGTGCCCGAAGTCCACCGTGCATCGAATATCCGGGAACGCCAGGGAAGGATCGGTCCCCGTCGTGATGTGCTCGTGACAGCGTCCCGCATGGTACTGGTCCGGCCCGGTCGGATAGAAGGTTCCGCCTTCCGCGAGGGCCGCGCCTCCCACATTTACCGAGAGCTGGAAGTCGATGTCGATGGTCGCTCCTGTGCTTTCGTTGAGCACGTCGTTCAGGTAATTCGCGACGGCCAGCGCCGTGGCTCTGCGCGTGGCGCCGTGGGTGGGATCGTCAAACCCGAACCCGGTCGTATTGGTCACATCGGCGAAGGTCAGATTGAAGGTCAGATTGCCGGCCTTGGCGTTGTCCGTGCCGGTGGCAACGGCATGAGGTGGTCCCGGCAGCTTACCGTACTCTCCGGGGTTTTCCGAGTCCACAAGCACTGGTTCGCCGCCATGGGGCGCGAGGTAGATAACCGTTTCCGCGAAGGCTACAACCGGCGCGAGCAGTACGAAGGACGTGGCAATAACGAAGCGTGTTATGGTTCGTGAACGATTCTGCACGTTGGATGAGCCTCCACAAGTGATTATTGCAGCTAAATTTCCAGCATCATTTGAAGCTACCAATTCTGAACGGGTTGCACGGCCGTTCAGATCCGCGATGAACAGGGGAAGGGTAGCGGACTCAAGGCATTTTGTAAACATCTTTTCCAGCTTGGGCATTGGTAGCACAATCGCAGTCTCTCTAAACTTCTTTGTTGTCATGTTGTTACGCGTTCGGTATCGTGGCACTGCAAGACCGGGATACTGCGAGGTCGGGTGGCGCTATGAAGTTCCTTTTCCTTATTCCATGGTTGTTATTCGTGTGTGGGGCGGTTCTTGCCCATTGGCGGGTGCTGCCGCCGATTGGCGGGTTCATCCTCGTCCTCGTGTCGATTCCGGCGGGTCTTGCTGTCGTTGTCGTGGCGCTTTGGTGCTGGATTCGCGGCACCCCGATTTCTTACGGGATAGTCGTGTGCCTCCTTGCGGTGCTGCCGGGCGCGCTGATTGTCTTCGCAGGGCGTGACGCGTTCCGCTTTCCCCGAATCAACGACGTGAGCACGGACCTGGAGAATCCCCCCGTGTTCATGGCGGTCGCCGCCTTGCCGGAAAACGAAGGGCGCGATCTATCGTACCCCGAGTCCTTTGCGCCTGTCGTGCGCGACGCCTACCCGGACCTTTCGCCGGGTACCTGGCCTAAGGATCGTGTGGCTACGGACAGCTTGTTTGATGCCGCGGTTACAGTGGCGGAAGACCATGCCGGATGGAACGTGCTTCGAGCTGACCGGGAAGCGAAGGAAATCGAAGCCGTCGTCGAGTCTTCACTGTTTCGATTTCGGGATTATGTTTCCATCCGCATCTCTGGCACAGGGGAATCCACGCGACTGGACATTCGGTCCAAATCCCGCGATGGCAAGAGCGATCTGGGCGTGAATGCGCGCCGTATTCGGACGTTTCTCGGAGCGGTTGCCGCGGCTCTCAACGTATAGAAAAGACAACCCTCCGCCGAGAATCCGCCGGGCACATTTGCCTTGTTCGGGCTACGTTGGTGAATCAGGTGTTTTCGAAGAGAGGTTCGTGATGTACGCTTTTGGCGACCAGCGTGCCGTTGGCGTGGTAGAAAAGACAGCGACACCCTTCGTCCTCGCCGGAGGACTCCGTAAGGCGTTCGGCGAGCAAGCCAAGCAGTTCCCGCCGCTCGGTATCGTCCGCGCGGTCCCATTGTGCCGACTCTTCCTGGGACATGGTATAGCGCTGTGAAGCGTAACGAATGTGTTTAAGTTGTCTCATTGTCCGAAGTTCCCTGCCCGCGATTAGAAGTTGGGCCAAAGCGGCCCTGGTACTTCTCAGAGATACCAGACGGCCTCTATCATAGCACCATTCACTTCCAATACTCCACTTCCCTCTCGGGAAAGGTTCTGCCTCTTCGACCATAGGCCGCCGGCCAGGGTTTCAGAACCGGACCTTTGTACAATCCCGGCTGACCGCCTCGAGACAATACCAGCCACCCTGGGCACACGTTGCAGGGATTACGCGGTCGCCCGATGAAGAGATCAATTTGGCACTCAAGAAAGCCATTGGCTAAATTTGTGCCATTTTGGCAATTATTTTTGTTGCAATTTGCCGGATACGTTATGATTGGTGTGCCAAATGGGCAAATGGATCGATTTTGTTTGTGCCCCCACTTGTATGCTTTAAAGTTCTATGTTACTTAAAATAAATAATTTGCAATCATTTCGCGGATGCTGGCACAAGCCTTGCTCTCTCTGTGGTGGAGCCAGCAGGGATGCACAACGCTCTCCGGGGCTCAAAGTCCTTTTGATTGTCAAAATGGCGGACTTGACGACCATACCCGTTTTGCGCTATGGTTGCCAGTCCATTCAATTCCACAAGAAGGAGATTTCAGAATGAAAGTACGTCCGCTTGCCGACCGGATTCTCGTGAAGCGCGAAGAACCCAGCGACACCGTCCGGGGCGGGATCATCATCCCCGACTCCGCCAAGGAAAAGCCCCAGGAAGGGAAAGTCGTGGCCGTAGGGCCGGGCCGCCTCGATGACGACGGAAAGCGCATCCCGCTGGAAGTCAAGAAGGGCGACCGGATCCTCATGGGCAAATACTCCGGCACCGAAGTCAAGATTGACGGCGACGAGCACATCATCATGCGTGAAGACGATGTGTTGGCCGTTATCGAGTAATTGAACGCAACGACTTCCGGCTCGCCTATGCGCGAGCCTAAAGAATTCGAGAGAGTAAAAGGAGAATAGAACATGAGTGCAAAGCAACTTGAGTTCGGTGAAGACGCCCGGAGAGGGGTGCTTGCCGGCGTAAGTAAGTTGAGCCGCGCCGTGAAAGCGACCTTGGGACCCAAGGGCCGCAACGTCGTTTTGGACAAGAAGTGGGGCGCCCCCACGGTGACCAAGGACGGCGTCACGGTCGCCAAGGAAATCGAACTGGAAGACAAGTACGAGAACATGGGTGCCCAGATGGTCAAGGAAGTGGCTTCCAAGACCTCGGACGTGGCCGGTGACGGTACCACGACCGCGACGGTGCTTGCCGAGTCCATCTACCGCGAAGGCCTGCGCAACGTCACTGCCGGCGCCAATCCGATGGCGCTGAAGCGCGG
>CAZWDH010000035.1:15224-33620 GCA_964632865.1 uncultured Nitrospiraceae bacterium | reverse complement strand
ATTCCAAAGGCTGCGTGGCCTGTCACAAGTTGAACGGCCGGGGTGGAAGTCTGGGTCCCGGACTGGATGGCGTCGGCCTGAAGGTCCGCGCCCAGCTTCCAATGGCGTCAGTGAAAGGGGACCACACGTTGCCGCAATGGCTCCTCGAACATTTTGAGGACCCGCAACGAGTCGTGGCGAATAGCCTCATGCGGCCGCCGCAGCTCAGCGCGGCAGAAAACGAAGCATTGACGATTTACATGCTGTCACTCCAAGATCGCGATCTGCCGAAAAGCTATCTATCGCCACACAAGCACCGCGAATTCTACGAGCAGCGCTATCCCGAGCCGCAATCCGGCGAAGAACTCTTCAATCAATACTGTGCGGTTTGCCATGACACGGGCGAGTACGGCCGATACGACAAGTTCTACAAGAAGTTTATTCCGGCAATTCGTGGCTCGTCACTCGTACAGGCCGCGTCAGCCGAGTATTTCGATCAGAACATTCGAAGAGGCCGCCCCGGAACGTTGATGGTGCCTTGGAGCACGGAAACCAGCGGCTTATCCGGGGAAGACTTATCCAAGATCTCCGAATACTTGCGTAGCGCCCCTGTACCGGACAGTGAAAGACTCGCCCCTGAACTTGAGCAACTTTCCGCCGATTCGAATTTTCGAGCTGCGGGCGGCGTGTCACGCGGACTCGACCTGTTCCGGCGGCATTGTGTCGGTTGCCACGGTCCCGTCGGCGAGGGACAACTTGGACCGGCGATCAATAACCCAGTGTTTCAGCAAACCGCAACGGACGGATTTCTCTTCGTAACCATCGCCGCCGGCCGCCGCAATACGGCCATGCCCGGTTTTCTCAACGAAGGGCAAGGCGGCTTAACCGAGGAAGACATTTCCAGCCTGGTCGCCTATGTTCGCTCTCTTGGCGCCGAGCCAACATCGCAAGTAGCTGACGGGAATATGGAGTCGAGCAACCCGGCGCTTGCCAGGAGTAACTAGTATGTCGCCATTGAAAGACCAGTCCAATGAACACGGGATCAGCCGTCGGCAAATGCTGAAGACTGGCGGATTGCTGGGCCTCGCAGCGCTGTTCCCACCAAGCGCCCGGGCCGCTCTGGAAGAATTCGACATTGTCGATGTCAATCCGCTGGAGAACTATCCGTACCGCGGATGGGAAGATCTGTATCGGAAGCAGTTCACCTGGGACCGCGTCGTCCGCTCGACCCATTCCGCGAACTGCACCGGGTCCTGCTCGTGGAAAGTGTACGTCAAGGACGGCGTCATGCTTCGCGAAGAACAGGCCGCCGACTATCCGCGGATCAGCGAAGATCTGCCGGACTACAATCCGCGTGGTTGTCAGAAGGGCGCGTGTTTCGTCGAATACGTCTATGGCGCCCAGCGGCTGCGGTACCCCCTCATCCGAACCGGAGAGCGTGGGGAGGGCAAGTGGAGGCGGGCATCCTGGGATGAAGCCCTCGAGCTTATCGCGGAAAAAGTCCTCGACAACATCTATAACTACGGTCCGGATACCAACACGTTCTTTTCGGTCATTCCGGCCATGTCCCCCGTATCGTTTTCGGCTGGGTCGCGCCTGGCGCACTACTTGGGCGGCGTATTCTGTTCCTTTTACGATTGGTATTGCGACCTGCCGCCAGGCGAACCGATTACCTGGGGCGTACAGACCGAATCGTGCGAATGCGCCGACTGGTTTAATTCGAAATACATCGTGCTATGGGGGAGCAATATCTGCCAGACGCGAATCCCCGACGCGCACTTCGCGTGGGAGGCCCGTTACAACGGCGCGCGAATTGCCTGCGTCTCGCCCGATTACAACAGCAGCGCCATCCACTGCGACCAGTATGTCCAGATTCAACCCGGTACGGACGCCAAGCTGGCACTTGCCGTTTGCCGGTGGCTGATTGAGAACGACCACGTCGACGCGCCTTACGTGAAGATGCACACTGATCTTCCGCTACTTATTCGCACGGATACTCAACAGTTCTTAAGAGCTGAAGACCTGCCCGCCGGCGAGCGCGGTGCTGTCCCCAACACGAGTTCCTGGTCAGGTGAGATCGCTTCGGAGGGCGGAACGCCAGACTTTCAGGCGGTCTTCTATATCTTCGATAGTGTGGCCAACCGTATCGCGCAAGTGCCCGGCAGCATGGGCTCGCCCGCTCAATCACTCGATCTTGGCGGCTTGGATCCAACGCTTGAAGGAATGTGGAATGTGACGTTGGCCGATGGAAGCGACGTGCAGGTTACCACCGTGTTCAGCCAGCTCAAGGAAACACTGGCCTCATCGGACTATTCAGCTTCGGGCACGGCCCGATCCTGCGGTCTGACCGAACGAGATTTCCTTGAGTTCGCGAGAGGGTTTACGCGAAAACCGGCAATGATCATTCACGGTGCCGGCACCAATCACTGGTATCACAACGACCTCTTGAATCGCGCCATGATTCTGGTGGTGGCATTAACAGGAAACGTCGGAAAGAACGGCGGCGGGTTCAATCACTACGTGGGCCAGGAACGCATCTGGCCCGAGCATGGATTCAAGACGCTGGCATTTCCCGAGGGCGCCTCTAAACAGCGATTTCAAAACATGACCCTGTGGACGTATTGCCATAGCAAGCAGCACGATCCACACCCGATCAACGGAAAGCCGATCGAGCACTATATTTTGGACTCCGTCCGGAACGGGTGGATGCCGCTGTGGCCGAAGAACGATTGGGCAAACCTCACTCCGGAACAAATGCACGATCTACCCCGCAAGCCTCGTGCGTTGTTCGTCTGGCGCGCGAACTATCTCAACCAGGCCAAAGGCAATGAAGCAATTATTCGATCGCTCTGGAAAGACCTGGATCTGATTGTCGACATCAATTATCGCATGGACACGACCGCCCTCTACAGTGACATCGTCTTGCCGGCCTCCACGTACTACGAGAAGACGGACCTGAATTCTACGGATTGCCATTCCTTCATGCATCCCTTCTCCAAGGTGCTCGACCCGTTGTTCGAATCTAAGACCGACTGGGATGTTTTCGCTGCGCTGGCCAGAAAGATCGAAGAGGTCGCGAAAGCGAAGCGCTTAGCGCCCTTCGAGGATCAAGGGCTGGACTGGACGCGGGACTTTTCCAACCTCTACGATGCATGGTCCGCGCAGGGTTCTCTGCAGACCGATGAAGAAGCCTGTAATTTCATCCTTGGTCATTCCCCGGAAACGAAAGGGATGACGTATCACGGCATACAAGACCAGCCCAAACGATTCGTTGGCATCGATGCGGTAGCGTGGAATAGCGAGGTGGAGGAAGGCCGCGCCTACACGCCTTTCACCCATCAGATCGAGAAAAAGCGGCCCTGGCGGACACTGACCGGACGGCAACAGTTCTACATCGACCACTCCTGGTTTATTGATTTCGGTGAACAGTTACCCGTCCACAAAGAGCCGGTAGAAGATGTCGAGTATCCACTCTACTGGAACACGCCTCATGGTCGCTGGTCGATCCATTCAACCTGGCGCGACAACCGTTACATGCTCCGTCTCCAGCGCGGGTTGCCCATCGTATACCTTCACCCCGACGACGCGACGGCGCGCGGCATTTCCGACAACGATTGGGTTCGGATTTACAACGGGGAAGGCGAAGCGATTGTAAAGGCGAAGATACTGCCCGGCGAAAAGTCCGGTCGCCTCACCATGTACCACGGCTGGGAGAAGTTTCTCGGATTTCAAAACGGCGGTTGGCAGTCCCTCACGTACATCAAGATCAAACCGACTCAGCTCATCGGGAAGTATGGGCATCTCAATTTTAAACTGAATTACTGGGGACCCACAGGCAATAACCGCGATATTCGAGTCGAGGTCGCCAGGTATGACGGTCCGATTGTAGAGTTCGAGCCGCGCTCTCCGGCCGGATCGGAGTCGCGAGTCGATCCTCCGGTCGCGGGAACCAAGGTCTAATAAGGAGCACAACGATGTCGAAGCACCAATACGCCATGGTGATGGACCTCAACAAGTGCATCGGGTGTCAGACCTGCACGCTGGCGTGCAAGAAGCAGTGGACCGACGGCGACGGGATGGACTATATGTATTGGAACAACGTGGAGACCCATCCCGGCATCGGATATCCGCGCGGTTGGCACACGATCGGAGGCGGATTCGATGCGCGCCGCAACCTGCGACCGTCTCCGCTGCCGCCCAAAGAGGACTACGGCGAGGCGTTTGAGTACGACTACGGGCAACGCCTCTACGGCGGGCGGAACAAGCCGGTGATGCCGAACCGGCCGCCTACGTACACGCCAAACTGGGACGAAGACGTGGGCGGTTGGGACAAGGACAATCCCTATTTCTTCTATTTGCCCCGAATTTGCAATCACTGCACCCATCCGGCCTGCCTCGAAGCGTGCCCGCGCAAAGCGATCTACAAGCGCACGGAAGACGGAATCGTGTTGATCGACCAGGAACGGTGCCGCGGATTCCGATACTGCATTAAGGCTTGCCCGTACAAAAAGATTTACTACAACGAAGTGACCGGCAAGAGTGAAAAGTGCATCTTCTGTTATCCGCGCCTCGAAAAGGGCCAGGTCAACGCCTGCGCCGCTCAGTGTCCGGGTCGCATTCGGTTTGTTGGACTTCTGGATGATCCCGAGTCTCCGGTGCACAAACTCGTATTGAAGTATCGTGTGGCGCTGGGTCTCTTTCCCGAAAAGGGCACCCATCCCAATGTTTTCTATGTGCCGCCTTTCAACCCCCCAAAAGCGGGGAGCGCGGGCAAAAGCATTCTCGAGCACCCGCGGCTGCCCCTGGACTACCTCATCTACCTGTTCGGCCCCGACGTTGTGCGCGTCATCCAATTCCTGGAGGGAGAGCTGACGAAAGCCCAGTCAGGTGCACAGAGCGAAGTGCTTCAATTGCTCATCGGACGAGACGCTTCCGTTCGATATCGCGTTGTTCCCGACATTGTGCGTGCGGCTGCAAACGGGGACGTGGCGCAGAAGATGGAACAGTCGCCGGCTGGGGGGCCGCCTCAAGCGATTCTCGGAACGCCTGCTCAATCTGGTGCCAAACCGCCGCCGGCCAGGCACGCGCTCGGTTCCGAGCACGTCCATCCCACGCCGGAGGTTGCGATCGCGTTCGGAATTCCCGGGGACAATCCCGCCTCATCGTGCAACACATCGATAGGAGCGGGTTGCGCGGGCTGCGCTGCGCAAACGGCCTGTGGGGCCGCGCAAAAGGGACCGCGCCATCCAGGTGAGGAGGGATTGACATGGACCTAATGCGCGCGATACTCGCAATGGCAATCATGGGATTCGCCTCGGCTGCCGCCGAACCAAATGCCGAAGATAAGGCGGCGTTGGGAATACCATCCGAAGCCGCCCCTGAGGTTTCCATCGAGGATCTGTTGGACGCGGACCATGCGGCGTGGCGTGCGGCTCCCACATTTGCCGTCCATTTCAACCGAACCCCGCCTGTCTATGCGACCGATACGAAGGACGACGGCGAGCGTCCGTCGATGACCGTCCAGGTCCTGCGCTTACCGAGCAATGACGTCGTATTTCGCGTTCAATGGCGAGACCCGACTGCCGATCAGGTTGCGCGCGGCGCCCGCTACCCGGATTCTGGAGAAGACCACATTTACAAAAGCCATTCAACGGCAACGGATACATTCCCGGACGCGTTCTGCATTATGGTTCCCAAACAGCGCGGGCAGCACCTCTCGTATCCGTCCATGATGATGGGCGAAGCAAGAAACCCTGTCGATCTCTACTATTGGAAGGCCGGTAAGGGATTCGAGCTTCTGGGCGCACATGGCCGCGCCACGACCGCCGCTGTCGCTGAGGAGGTTCGCGGTTCCGCGCGTCGTGTCGCCGATGATTGGACCGTGACCATGGCGTTACCAAATCTGACAAGCCAAACTCCTGTATGTTTCGCACTCTGGAATGGAGACAAGGACCACCGGGACGGCCTGAAGTACTTTAGCTTGTGGTATGAGGTGGAGTGATGACGGAGCTTGCCCACAAAGAAGTCGAAACAACTCCGGACATGCTTCTTGAGTGCGCCATGGCGTGGAAATACCTGCACGATCTTTTCCATGGCCCCGGCCCCGAGCAGTGGCGTTGGCTTCAGTCTGAATCCGCACAGGCCGCATGGCGGCTTCTTGCACAGTGGACCGGACTTGAGAACTGCGCCACGTTGCCCCTCGCGAACTCCTACGAATCCTACGCCGGGGAATATGTGGCCGCCTTCGAGGTCGGTCTTCCGGAACCCCCGTGCCCGCTCATCGAGTCCCACTGGAACAAGCGAGATCCGGTGCCAAAGGTGCTTCACGAGAATATGCTGTTTTACAAACAGTTTGGGCTGGAGCTGCGGTCGTCGAGCAATGAAACCGCCGACCACCTGCGCCACCAGTTGGAATTTGTGCATCACCTTTATCTGATGGAGCGGGAAGCGGTCACTGGCAACCGCATGGAACACGCGGAGCAGTGCGCTCGGGCACGAATCGATTACTTGAACCGCCATCTCGGGTTCTGGGTGCCTCGGGCGTACCTTGCGCTCGACAAGAAGATGCCAGGTTCGTGGTGCGCCCAATGGATGTTTTTGCTTTCCCAGTTTTGCCTGGAATTCTGTACGGATCGCTGACGCGGGGGGCAACGGCATTCGCTCGACCGCGTTCGAATATCTGAGGACCTTCCTGTTTCCGATTTCAAGGGGGAGTCATGAAGATTCGACACATTTACATATCGCCCGGTCACAATTTTCGCGGCCATCACGGACGGGAGCCGGACGCCCATCCCGTCCTCGAGCTTATGGAAGTCGAGTGCGTCGCAGGGAAAGGCCTGGTCGGCGATCGATACTACGGCTACGAAGAGAATTACAAGGGCCAGATTACGTTCTTCGCGTGGGACGTCTATCAAGATCTTTGCCGGCAACTTTCCGTATTTGACCGTGACCCCTCTGTGCTGCGGCGTAATGTGGTTGTGGAAGGAATGAACCTCAATGGTCTTGTGAACTCCGAGTTCACGCTCCAGGGGGTGACGTTCTTTGGCGTCGAGGAATGTTCACCGTGTTATTGGATGGAGCGCGCCTTTGCACCCGGCGCAGAAGAGACACTTAAGGGCAGAGGAGGCCTGCGGGCGCGGATTCTAACCAACGGACGATTGCGAAGAGAATGAGCATCTCGGAGCATGCTGCGACTCACGTTAAGCGCAATGACCTGTCCCCAGTTTAGGTACCAGCCTGAGTGAGAGTATTTGCTTCGGTTTCTTGCTCAAGACCCAGGCTGTCCGTATTGCCGGAATGTAAGGAGTCCGTAGGCTGACTGGAATTGCGGCGATTCCCGCTTTAACGTAGCGCAGGCTGGGCCCACGCTTGCTCTTTTTCCTCTTCAAGAGGGACATTGTCTTTGAATTTGGACGAGACCACGTGCGCGCGCACATACAACTCGTCGCCCTGGAACTGGTAAACAGCGGGGTTCTCAGTCGTCTCCAACAACACCTCGCCGATGTCTTCAGAGTATTCCGCGGTGACGTTCGTTAATTCCTTTCCTTCCGCGTCGACGCGGGGCGTGGCGGTGCGGTCGAAGCCTCTCCGGGTGCCGATGAACCGAGTGGTGTACGTGACGCCTGCTTCTTCCTGAATGCGCACTTCGTACTGCTCCGCGTTGTATGCGACCTCGCCCAGGAGGACGCCCGTGGTGGCGTAGAAATGGCCGTCTTGCATGGCTTCGATGAGGGTGTTCGTCTCAAGTTCCTTTGCGAGCACCATAATCCAGCCCCGGCCCGCGTTGGAATTTCCCGGCTTCCATTCGTAGTACTCATGGGTATCGTCAGTGGCGAGGCCGTAGAGCACGGCGCCGGGGTCGGCGTCGATCCGAAGCGTAAGGGCGATATCCCAGAGGCGGTCGCAGGAAACGCGCTGTTGCTCCTCACGGCCTGCGTTGTAAACGGCCGGATGACCATTGTAGACCTCGAAGAACCGCTCTTCACGAACCGCCGCGATGTCCTCGGCGCGCACGCCTTCGCCGAAATTTGGGTGGTTGAGATGGACGAGCATGGGCACACCATAGCGCTCGCTCTGGGCGGCCACCTGGTCAACGGCCATCTGGATTGCCTGCACCATGGGCACCTCGTGTCCCGGCCAGATCAACTCGCGCGTATTGAGCGCATTCAAGTGCAGACCGGGAACGAAGCCGGTGATTTCCTCGCCGGGTATGAGCACGAACTCGCCGGGCGATTCAAAGTGGGCCTTCAACTCCGGAAGCGCTTTCAATTTCATGTACGTACGGCCGTTGATCGTTTTTTCCTCAACCCACTTGTCACCGAAGGTAGCCTTTATCTCGGCCACCCGCTCGGCCGTGACGTACGTATCCGCGTGAACGGGCATGTACCGCGCCGCGGAACCGTCATTCATGATGTTGTGATCGGACAAGCACAGAAAATCGTAGCCATGATGTTTGTACCAGCCGACGAGCAACTCAGGAGCCATGTCGCCATCGCTCCACAACGTGTGGCAGTGGGTATTGCCCTTGTACCATTGCAGGCCGTCGCCCGCGCGCAACGCCTTTTCGGTCTGTGCCGAAAGCGCGGGTAGGAACGCCGCGGCGGCCACACTCAGCATGATAAGAAGAGACCGGATTCTCATTGTCGTGAGCTCCCTACTGGTATCGAGCAGATCTTCATGTTGCAGCGGGTACGCAACCGCGCCTGATCCTCTGGTGGCGTCTGGTTCCGTTGACGCGCAAGATACGGTACCACATATTGCCAGTGTGACTTTGGTTTCGAAACCGGCACCCGCGACCAGTCCCTTCCGCGCTGGCGAGTATCCTCCTCGTCAAGATCGCAAAGACCCTGCGGACGCGCTACCGCGTTGCAGTTTCCTCGCTCGTGAATTCTAACGGTCGGACGACGCAGTCAATTCGTAGATTCTCCCGGAACTTGTCTGGAAATGCAGATTCCCGCCTTCCTCAAAAGCGGCGACTTCCGTCTCAGTCGTCGCGTCTACCACAATCCCTTCCCGGCCGGGCCACGGCACGTGAACGGAACAGGCGTTTCCCGCCAGGGATTGGATCGTGATTTCGTAGGGTCCGCGCGCGTCGTGTTTCGCACTCACGACGAACGCACCCTGTGCGCCAAGATTCTCGAATCCGCCTTCAAAATCGTCGGGCACGGCGGGAAACAAGCGGATGACGCCCGTGTGGGACTGAAGCAAATTCTCCACGTTCATGCCGTCTTCAGGTCTGTACATCCCGAGCCGCCGCCGCACGGTCCTGAGATAGCCCTGATGAGGCTCCCATACGTCGATCTGGTCCAGCGTGCGTTTCGCCAACTCGATCTGTTCCGGCGGCGAATCCAGCCCGATATCGTCGCCCCAGAACACCGCCGTCAGCGGCACGGCGATGTTGTACTCCATCGGCTCGGCCCCGGCCACGTCGATGTAGATGGGTCCTTCGGGCGTATCCACGGTGGGGTACTCCGGCATGCGCTCGGCTTTGGACTGCCACTTCGCCGCCTCCTCCTGATCCACGTCCAGGATCGCCGCCGCCCGGGCCGCCGCTCGGAGATGATAGCGGATGAGGGTGATCCCCGATTGCGTATCTTTGTTCAACGCGAGATCCTTGGTGATGCCGCGATGCTCCGGCGAGACCGTGGGGAAGACGTGATACAGACCGTCGTCTTCCAGTTTCAAATAGTCCGCGTAGAAGCGAGCGCCTTCGCGAAGCACGGGGTACGCCTGCGTGGCGAGAAAGTCCTTATCCCACGTGTACAAGAAACGCAGCCAGAACGGCCGGGCCAGCAAGGCCGTAATCTCCATGCTCTGTTCCCAACTCACGCTGGTGTGGATCACGGATTCGGCCTTCAGCGGATAATGCACGAGCGGGTACATGGCACCCGCGCAATCGTAGACCTCCCGCGCGTTCATCTGCGCCATGGGCAGCATGGTCTGAATCATGCGGAAGTATGGATCGAGCCAGTCAAACTGCCGTTGTATGCACGGGACCGTGGCGTCCACCTCGTTGAGATGAAAATCGCCGTGCCACCGCCCCGAATCCTGAAAACAAAACTTCGTGCTGTCCACGGAACAGAGGGGAACGTCGCCGTAGTACCCCGCCGGACGCGCGCGATACGGAATACCGCCCCACGGCAAGTCCAGCGCGATTGAGCCGTCGGCAGACCACGCGCGAGCATGGGGCCGATCTTCGTATTTGTCGAGTTGCGCATTGTGTTCGTCCCACAAGAACGTTGTGCCGAGCTTGGCCGCTTTCTCGAGTTCATCTTTCGCCCGGTCCAACGGATCGGGATCGTCCTGCGTCGTCACAACGGATATCAACAACGAGAACGCACCGTCAATCGCGGGAAGGGTCGCCGTCACTGCTGCGCCCGGCGCCTCGTTTATTGGAGTATGCCGCTTGAACAGAATCGGACTCAGTTGCCCTTCTTCCGGCGCAATCATCGGCGTGCCGAGATGGCGTTCGCCCTCCACGACATCGTAGGCGGCATCCGTACCGCTGAGCCGTCCCGCGAATACCACCTGGAATCCGTTTGGAAACGTCATCTCTGCCGGGAAATCCTGGCTCACCCAGAATACCTGGTCATACGTCCCCGCATGCGGCCCCGCCAACTGTTCGAAGTCAGTGGCCGCGACGTCCTTGGTGAGCGTCGGGTGAAGATCGCCCCCCGGTACGATCGTGTCCCGGTGTCGCCAGAGTCGTATCGCAACGTCCCCAGCCTCTAGCGCGACGCCTTCGCCGTCGATTACGATCAGGTTTCGCACGGCACTGACAAAGAGCCGCAGCTCGAGACGTTTCGGCCCGTTTTCGGCCAAGAGTCGCGTCGCGCGCTCGCCTTGTTCCGTCGTAAGCGTTCCACCCCCCTCGAGAAACGGCAGTTTCACGATTGCCTGCCCCACTGGTTTGGGGCAGGGGAAATCGTAGGAGTTGTACCCCGTGTAATAGGCTCTGCCGTTAATCAGCTCGGGATCGCCCGCCCGGGCCATGCGCTCCATATCCGCCGCAGTCAGAACCGGTCGCTCCGTCGGCGGCAGGCGCCGATCCCAAACGTCGCTCTTCCCGATGCTCAGCGTGGGACGCTCGTCGGGCCCCCAGAGGATCACGCCGATATCATCGTTACACAACCGATGGTCACCCGGTTCCAACCCGAGCGTCGAATGCGACGCCTCCGCCTCTTGCGCTCCAACTACGACCACGTGAACGGCTCCGGTCATCAGGCAAAACCATGCCAGTGAACGCGCGACGCACTCCATTGAATTCTCTCCGGGGTTAACGAACCAGAGCAACGAGGCCTTCAATGTAGGTGCAAAGCACCGGCAATGCAAAGTTCAGCTTCTCGTCGGTGTTCGGCGCGATCCGCTGAGATGCTGCACAGCATGCTATTACGCGCTAAGACCGCCTCGTGTGCGCTCTTGACGACCCGGCCCCGAACGGGCAGAATCTCCGTGGTGTTCTAGAATGAAGTTTCCGTTCGTCGTGGATTTGCGTACCGCAGCAGCGAAGCCGACGGACGCAGATGGGGGAGAAGCCTTGTGAAATCCAGAGACAAACAGACCGCCACCCGCCGGAATTTTCTCGCTACCACCGCAGCGATTACGGCCTTTTCCATTGTCCCGCGGAACGTTCTGGCCGCGTCGGGCGAGCCCGCGCCAAGCGACAAGCTGAACCTCGGCTGCGTCGGCGTCGGCGGCATGCAGGGGTTGAACGATACCCGAAGCGTCAGCACGGAAAACATCTATGCCCTGTGCGACGTGGATGAGGCCTTTCTTCAACAAGCGGCAGAGCTATTTCCCAAGGCCAAGCTATACCGCGACTACCGCGAGATGCTCGACAAGGAGCACAAGAATCTCGACGGGATCACGATCACGATCCCCGATCATATGCACGCCGCCGTGGCGCTGTACGCCATGGAGCGCGGGGTCGCAGTGTATTGCCAGAAGCCGCTTACCCAGAGTGTCTGGGAGGCGCGCCTCCTCACGAATGCCGCGAAGAAATACGACGTCGTCACGCAAATGGGCAATCAAGGATATTCCTCCGAGGCTACGCGCGTCGCATGTGAAATCATCTGGAGCGGCGAACTCGGCGACATCACCGAAGTCCATTCCATGAGCGGCGGCGGTTTCGCCCGCGATATCACTGAATGGCCCGCCGCGGAAGCCATCCCGGCCACCCTTGACTGGGATCTGTGGAGCGGCCGCGCCGAGATGCACCCCTACAGCGCCAAGATTCATCCTTCCAACTGGCGAGGATTCCTGGAGTACGGCTCCCAGATGATCGGCGACTGGGGCATCCACATGCTCGGCCCGGCGAACTGGGGCCTTCAACTCGGGAGTCCGGTCAGCGTCGAATGCACCGCAGTGGAAGGGGTGAACCCCGTCACCTTCCCGCACTATGCGTGCAAGATGCGGTTTCCGGAACGCCCGAACCAGTACGTCCCCGGCGGCACCATGGGTCCGGTGACCGTTCATTGGTACGAAGGAAACATGGCGGGAACATTCGCGCCGCCTGAAGGACTCACCGCCGAAGACGTAAACGGTTTCAACGAAATCTTCGTCGGAACCAAAGGGTTCATGGGCACCAAAGGGCGTGGGGAATCCGTCAGCTTGCTGCCGGCGGCCAAGATGCAGGACTACGCCCTGCCGCCGCAAGTCTTGAAACGGTCGCCGGGACACTACGAGAACTGGATCCGCGCGTGCAAAGGCGAAGAGGAAACCTGTTCCCCCTTCCAGATCGCGGGACCCTACACGGAGTGGATTCTGCTCGGCGCGATCAGTTGGCGATTCCCAAACGAGAAACTCATGTGGGACGGCGAGAATCTGCGGTTCACCAACAACAAAAAAGCCAACGACTACATCAAACCCCACTTCCGCAGAGGATGGAAGCTTAAGGACGTCAAGGTGTAGGCGTCTGCCCGTGTCCTCCGTGGATACTCGATTGTCCTGTCCCTGAACGGATTAGTTGCGTCAGAGGCGGGGATCGTCAATGGTGAGTTGATGTGGAGAAATTCGACCCAGAGGCCGGTTCGACACTGGCCGATGGAGCAAATTGTGGTATTATTGGTATGCCATGATCAAACTGAATGCACATTTCGACGGCAAGGTGATCGTGCCTGATGAACCGTTGGAATTGGAACCTAACCAGCGCGTGCGCATCGAGGTCGAGTTGATCGATCAGCCGCCGCTGCAACCCGGTTCCAAACGTCGACTCGGACTTCAACGTGGTGCCGTCGTCTACATCGCCACCGACTTCGATGCAGAACTTGGTGATGATTTCTGGTCGGGCGGGGAACGGTGAGGCTGCTGCTCGACACCCATAGCTTCATTTTCTTCGTGGACAGCCCAGACGTTTTACCCTCGGCCAGTCGAGCAGCATTGGAAGACCCTTCCAACGAAGTCTTTCTGAGCCTGGTCTCGCCGTGGGAGATGCAGATTAAGTCAACACTCGGCAAACTGCAACTTAGCAGATCCGCAGCCGAACTAGTGCAAGCGGAACTAGACCGCGCCGCGATTCAACTTCTACCCATTACGCTCGATCACATCGACGCACTATCGCGGTTGCCAAACCACCATCGCGACCCCTTCGACCGCTTACTCGTCGCTCAAGCGATTTGCGAAGGCTTGACGCTTGTCAGTTCGGACCAGGCCATCGCGAAGTATTCTGCGCCGGTTTTGTGGGAATAGGTGTTCCCCATTATCTACACCGTCGAAAAAAAGGGCTGATACTAGCGCTGAAAAGCCTACCTGTCGAGCCCTGTCGGAGGAGATATTGTGAGTTCTCAGATAACTCGTCGTGATTTTCTGGCAGGGAGCGCAGTTGCCGCAAGCGCTTGTATTGCTGCCGCGCGTGAGGCCGATGACAGGAAGGTGCTAGCCGCCGCCCTTCCGCTCACCGATCTCCACGTGCATCTGGACAACAGCACGATCGACGACGTGGTTCGTCTCTCCGAAGAGCGCAACGTCAGGTTCGGCATTGTCGAACACGCCGGGACCAAGGAAAACCGGTATCCCGTAGTGCTCAGCAATGACGCCGAACTTGACGCCTACCTCGCCATGCTCGACGGCAAGCCGGTGTACAAGGGCATTCAGGCCGAGTGGATCGACTGGATGGACTGCTTCTCGCGCGACACGTTGGCGCGGCTGGATTACGTGCTCACGGATATGATGACTTGGCCTGGCAGCGGCGGGAAGCGCCAGAAGATGTGGGAACCGGGCCTCGATATCGGCGACCCCGCGACCTTCATGGACCGGTACGTCGACTGGTACGTCGTGAATATGGAGCGCATGCCCATCGACATCCTCGCCAACGTCTCGTGGCTCCCCGAACCCTTCGCGGCCGACTACGACCGCCTGTGGACCGAGGCGCGTGTAGGACGTGTGGTCGATGCTGCTGTCAAACACGGCATCGCCATCGAGATCAGTTCCGGCTTCAATCTGCCCAAACGCCCCTGGCTCGAACAGGCCAAGGCCGCCGGCCTCAGGTTCTCCTTCGGCTCCAACGGCCGGTATCCCAAGATGGGCCTTCTCGACTACTCCCTGAGCATGGCTCGCGACCTTGGCCTGACGGAGGCCGACCTATTCACACCCGCGCCCGACGGGCTGAAGGCCGTGCACCGCTGGACGGCATGAACGCTTGCGCTGGCACGCTCTTGGTGTTCCTCGAAAACTCAATGATCTGGTACAACTAATAGCGGTCGGCGCAATCAAAGATGGGAGAAATCGTCCATGAACTGGCGAGTTGTCGTCGAGTTGGATTCAGAAACTGGCGAATACGCCGTGTGGTGTCCGGAACTGCCCGGCTGCGTTTCGGCGGGCATTACCGAAGACGAAGCCATGGCGAACATCCGCGAAGCAATTGAACTCTATATGGAATTGTCTCCAATCAATCTGGAGCCGGGTACCGTCGAACGCGAGATCGCCGTGTAACCTCTGAGCGGTTGGGCCGGGTTGACAGCGAAAAGGGATGGAATCTTTTTCATTTAGCTTGTTTCGACGAAGCCTTCCTCCCAATGATCCTTGTTGATCGGATATTCGTCGATCGTGAAATCACCATCAGAATTGTGGAATCCCGGAAGTGATTTGTACTTTCGTTCGATGCGCTCCTCGGCGATTTCGCGTGAAGAGTAGACTCCCAGTAGCATCGAATCGTCGGACTCGACTTCGTTTGGCCACCAATACCAGAGGATGAATACGGATTCCATCTTCGTTCCCCAAACTTGCTTGGACTATTGCTCGTGGCTTACTAACCTCTCGCAGTCACTCCTCCCGCTCGCTCTCCGGGATGTGAATCAACATGATCGCGTTGTGTTTGAACAACGACGTCCGTGCCTCGCCAAACGCGGCTTCTTCGTCGAAGTAGCCGCCGTTCCAGATGATGAAGAGCCGTTCGCCCGCGTCGTCGAGCTTGATTGCGAAAGTCCCGCTGGGCACGTAACCGTACTTCTCCCAATAAAACCGCGCGACGAAGGCAAGCACCTTCCTCTTGCCGGTTTGCAGGTCGTACTGCATGATGGGTGACCCGTCGCGGCAGCCGTGGCCGTGCGCGCCGGGCACGTAGTAAAGGTAGCGCCCGCCGGGACTGCGCTCGATCGACGTGGTGTACCGCTCTTCCCCCGGCCAGCCGTACCCGAGATCACTTACCTTCACCGCGTCGGGGTCGAAGGAAAAGAGCTGACCGTTGCTCGTGATGCCATGGAGCAGACCATCCGCCCCGCGCTTTGGCGTACACCCGCGCATGACCGTAATCGTGTGGTCCTCGCCAATTTCATCCGCGGGCATGGGCGCGTCGAGCAACTCGAATCGGTTCTTGGTGTAGTCGTATTTGATAAGGTTGCACTCGGGATCGGAGGGGTCTTGATTCGACGTGTAAAGCATGCCCGTCGCGTCGTCGATCATTATCACGCGGTTCGACCACTTCAGCTCTTCCGGCAACTGCCCCGCATAGATGGGCCGGCGCGCGTCCACGTCGTAGGACAGGAAGTTCGGCCAGTATCCCGCCGCGTAAATCATGCGCCGTTTCACGTCAAGCCGCGCCGACGGCCACGACGCCCGCGGCATGGGCACACCATAGTCCACGAACTCCTGGGTCTCCACGTTGTACGACATCACGTGGCCGCCCAGATACCCCGTGTCCCAGTCCTCCGGCTTCGGTTCGGGATACTTCGACCAGTAGGTGCAGAACCACAGGTTGGGTCCGTCCATAAACTCCAGGTTGCCGTGGATTTTCCCTTCGCCAAAAACCTCATCGGAACGTCCCAGCACTTCATTGACTTCCGGCGACATCGTCATGGTCCTCGTCTTGGGATCGTACTCGACGATGTAGAGGTGCGCGTTGTAGCTCCCGTTGTCGCCGATGGAGCAGTAGAATTTGTCGGTCACCGGGTAGTACGCAGATTGCCCCCAGTTCGCCCACATGGCGCGGTGGTGGTCGTCGATCGGTTCGGGAAACCAATGCGGCGTCGCTGGGACCACGCCGAACTCAATCTCCGGCGGCGTCGTTGCGACGACGTACTTCGAGCCGTTGTGCATCGCGACGCGTTCCACCGGTTGAAGCATGTCCCGGCTTTTGTCGACAACCACCTTTCCCGTATAGAGCAGGTCGTGGGTGTCCAGCTTCTCCGCCAGCTCTTTGGCGGCCGCTTCCTCGGGACCCAGTTCCGTGGGGTCCGGCTTCGGCGCGTAGGTTGCCTGGATGCGTTCCGGCCAAAGAACGGCCTTCTCCTCTGCGGAAGCGGTAGCCGGAAACAGATAGACGAGCGAGCCAATGAGGATGAAACAGAAGCACTTGCGCATGGCGATCCCTCCTTCCGATGGGGTGGCACCGTATCAAGTGGCGTTATAGTGCCTTCCCGGGCGCGCACGTGTCCATTGCGCCGTACCTTGGATTCGTTCTATGCTGATCGGAACGCGCCAAAGCTGCAAGCGCAAGGTGTCAGCAACCAGTCGAGTGTGGAGGGTTCAACCATGTCGGGCAATGGCAATTCCAATCCGTCCGTACCGCCAACCACGCGGTATCCGGTCGTTTCCTTTGATGAAAGCCGCGAGGCGGCCGCCGAACGGCGTCGCGCCTTTCCCTACCGGTTCCCCCGCGACCGGCGGAACATGGGCGGCCGGTTCACCGTGGAGGAAAACGCCCGTCGCCTGCTTCGGTTCTTCTACTTCGAGCGGCGGCTTGCGCAGGCGCTCGGCTCGTGGACCCTTGCCATCCCGGAATTCGAGGTCAAACTCGAGACCGGACGCCACATCTTCTACCACGCCGACGCCGCCAACACGCTCCGCACGCGCCTGACGGAGCAGGAAAAGAGCCTCAAGACCATCGATGCCTTCCGCAACGACGACATCGACCGTTTCATCGACGAGATGCTTTCCGCAGCGGATACGCCGGAGCTGCTGGTGGGCGTGCATCAAGTCGCGGGCAGCGCCCTGACCATCGAATACCGTCACCACATCGACAACACCGACAGCATCACGGACGCGCCCACGATTCGCGCCATGCAACGGGTGCTCCTCGACTACGAACCCATGCTCGAATGGGCCGAACAAGCGATCGCCGCGTACATCGATGGCGGTATCCCCGAAAGCCGCCTGACTGCGTGGCGCTGGCACTTGCAGCAACTACTGACAAGTATTGGAGGTGTTTCCGGCGCCGACACGCCCGCCGCGCCGCCGTCCAAACTGCGTATCGATGACAAGCCCTACGAACGCAACACCGTGCCGCAACGAGATTCGCGGTTTACCACCTTCCACCATACCGGCGACTACGACGTGGCCGACGGTAAAGAGCGTTTCCCGAAAGACGCCTACGAAAACATGCGCCTGCGCTTCATCCGCACCCAGCGCGACGAGGTCGATGCCATCGAAGCCTTCGGCACCTTCCTTTGGGATATCCGCTTCCTGGATTTCAAAGCCGAGTACGATCTCGCGCGGATTACCTGGGACGAGGCGCGCCACACGGAGATCGGCCATCGCGCCATGATGGCCTCCGGCTACGACCCCTACGAACTCCCGAACCGCCTGACCGGGTCTACCTGCCGCGGGCCCATGGAACCCGCCTTCGCCATGGCCGAGATCAACCTCTTCGGCGAGGTCGGCGTGCTCAAGACCATCAACAGCCTCATCGACAAAGCCCGCGAAGAAAACGACACCGTGCTCGCCCACATCGCCGATTTTATCCGCTCCGACGAACGGACCCACGTCAAGAAGGGGCAACACATCCTACGCTGCATGACAAACCTCGGCAGCCAGGAACTCGAACTCCGCACCCGCGAACTCTTCACCGAATGCCTCGTCAGCCTCGGTGCCATCACCAACGATATGGACCTGTTCACCATTTCGCGGGAGGATCTGGAGCACCTGGTAGGGGAGTAGCGCCCCGGGGGCTAGAAGAGAGCAGAATAGGACTTATCGGACGAATAC
>CAZWDH010000035.1:0-15214 GCA_964632865.1 uncultured Nitrospiraceae bacterium | reverse complement strand
CAATAGGACAAGTCATTGACCAACCAAAATGGGCAAACCCTGCCTCGTACCTGCGCGGAAGCTGATTACGCAACCCATGAAAGAATGTCCTATTCGTCCCATTCGTCCTATAGGTCCTGTCGCTTGTCCCCTGCGGCTCCCCCAATCTCAATCGTCAAAGTGAAAGTTGCATCCAGCTCCCGCCAAATGCTACCATTCCTCTCCGCAGCCGACCTGCAAATGCGTACCCGTAGCTCAATTGGATAGAGTGCTTGGCTACGGACCAAGAGGTTGGGGGTTCGAGTCCCTCCGGGTACGCCATCTTATTTAACTTCCCAACCTGCGTTGTGTTAGGTGCGGTGTGTCAGGACGTCGAACGGGGCGGCGGCTACTTCGTCCCGCGGGGCGACAGCACCGACTTGTCTCCACCTTCTCCAGTGACTTTCAGGTAGGTGCCGGGACTCGCGGGATCCGGGTACTCTTCCACCATGATGTTCCGCGCATTCTTGAGTTGCACGACTGGCGTCTCGTCGTCGGCGGGTCGGAATCGAACTCCGCGTATGATGCCATCTGAAACGTTGTCGCAAAAAAGTGCCGATCTCGGAAACGCTGTGCGCACTTCGTCTCCAATGAATACTTTCAGGTTGTCCACCGTGAGGCCGTCCACATTCGCGATGGCAAAGTAGGCGGGCTTGCGGACGTATTCCGTGTCGCGCTGATTGCCGAGCGAGCGGCGGCCGCCCACCTTCTTCTTGCGCTCGCTGAAATCCATGACGCCGTTCACGCGCACGGTCACGTCCCGCAGGGTCAGGTTCTCAATAGCGCCCTCGGGCATACCCTGGATGACGGAACTCCCGACAGTCTGAATGTCGAGATTGCTGAATGTTACATCGCGAATCACGCCGACGGGCGAATCCGCATGCCGTTTCTCGATGTCCATGAAGATGGGGAAGACGCTGTTGCGCGCGTAAGCGATTTCTTCCGGGTCGGCTGTCTCGATGGTGATATTGTCAAAGGACACCCGCTCCATGGTCCCACCGTCTTTCATAAAGAACCCGATGCCGACCGGCGATTTCCGGATGACACAGTTCGAGAATCGAACATCGCGGAAATCCCCCACGGATTCCGTGCCCAGTTTCAACGCCGTCGCGATCGTCTCCAGCGTGCAGTTCGTAACCACAATGTTTTCGCAGGGCGCGTCTTCCGTCGCTTTCAACACGATGCAATCGTCGCCCGCGACGATGTGGCAGTTCGAGATGTGGACGTTGCGGCAGGAATTGGGATCGATGCCGTCGGAGTTGGTGCGAAAGTAATTGTTGCGAATCGTCACGCCGTCAATGAAGACCGTGTCGCAACGCTGAAGATGCAGCGTCCACGAATCGCTGTACAGTATGGTCACGTCGCGGATATGGACGTTCCGGCAATTGCGAAACAGCAGAATGCGCGTGCGGAACTCCGGCCATGGTTCCTCGATAGGCGGTTTCCGGCGCAAATCCTCGGTGGCCTGACCGTGAATTCTGCCGGGGCCGCAAATGACGATGTTCTCCGAGTCTTCCGCGAAGAGCAGCTCGCTCCGCCCTTCGGGATAGTCGGTTTTGTCGCGGCTCGCGTAGAGCGTGGCGCCGTTCTCCAGGAAGAGCGTGACGTTGCTGCGGACCGTAAGCGCGCCCGAGAGATACGCACCGGGTGGGAAGAGCACCGTGCCGCCGCCCGCCGCATAGGCGGCATCGATGGCGGACTGAATCGATGCGGTGTCCTTCGCAGTCTTGTCGCCGATGGCGCCAAAATCGCGGATGTTAAACGCGGTGGCCGCCGTCCCGAACGCGGGGACGGCGGCCAGCAAGAATGCTACAAACGTGAGAAGTCGCATGGTCGCGGTTTACGGCATGCCGCCGGCTTTCTCAATCACTTCCGCAATCGTCACCGGCGCTCCATCGCGGCGTTTGCTCTCGTCGGCGGCCTCCATGAACGCGAAGATCTCAATGGTCTCCTCCGGCTCAATCGGGACGACGCCGGTCTGGAAGAACTTCACAATCTCGACGACGAGTGGCGCATAGTCGCCGCCGCCGTCCTGCTCGGCCACGGCGTCCGTTCCGAAGAGAATGACTTTGTGGGGTGTCGCCTGATTGCGCAGACCGCGCAAGGTGCCGACCCGGCCGCCCGACCAGATGCCCGTGACGACATCGGTGTCTGGGGTAGAGGTGCGAACAACGCTTTCACACCCCGTGCCGAGGGCCGTGAACAGGGCTTCCGTAGGATGCACGCCGTACCAGAAGAGGTCCGGGTGGTGCTCCTCGAGGTGGGCGGGGCCGAAAGATATGGCGCCCTTGATCTCGCCCACGTTCTGTTGCATGAGCGCGGTCATGCTTTCGTAATAGCGATACGAGGAGGAACTGAACCACGGCACGTTGTGCTCCTTGCCAAGCTTGTAGATCTGAATGGCGTCGGCGAGCGACCCGGCCAGCGGCTTATCGATAAACACCGGCTTGCCCGCGGCGAATACCGGCTTCACCTGCTCCAGATGGGGACGTCCATCCACGCTTTCCAGCAGCACCGCGTCGACCAAGGTGCACAATTCCTCGATGGTCGGCACAATCTTCACGCCGAACTCGTCCTGCAACTGCTGCGTATACCCATCGACCCGCGAGTAGCTGGACTCGATATCGTCGCTGCCACCCTTGTACGCGGCCACCACCTTCGCGCCGGGGACGTGCTTCGGATCGTCCGCATTGTTCAGTAGTTTGGTAAAAGCGATCACATGGGACGTGTCGAGTCCAATAATCCCAACGCGAATGTCCTCGCCGTTCGCGCCGGATGACAAAGCCGCAGTTGCCATAACGAGAAGTCCTACCTTAGCCACAGTTCCAATTCGAGCGATCATGTATCTCACCTCTATTCCATATGTTCCGCATGCCGGCGACGTTCCGCGTCACCCGGCGTACATCTTCCGTTCATTTCGGTCATACTTCATCCGCTGCCCCGATTCCAGCGCGGCGGCGGCCATAATCGTGGCCACCGAGTGCTGATGCCCATAGGCGATGTCCGCAATCGGAAGTTCGCGCGAGCGCATGCATTCCAGCCAGTTCGCCATGTGATCGCTGTCCGGCGGCATGTCGAGCTTGCCTTCACCGATGGCCTTGCCTTCCTCGCCGCCCACGCCCGAATAGGTATTGGCTTCCAGGTCGAGCGTGCCATATCGCCCGTGAACGGTATAGTGCGTTCCCGCCGAGTTCGTCAAGCTCATGGACCAGTTGAAGAGGTAGCCTTCGGGATACGCGAGCAACGCGTGGAACACGTCCGTATGTTCGCGCCCGTCCTTCCACACGTAGAGTCCGCCATGCGCCACCGCGCTGTCCGGATACGTCGATCCCATGACCATGTGGGCCGCGTCGATGAGATGGGCCATCCACAATCCTGAAATACCGTTCGTACACATGCGATACAGGTGCCAGCGCCGCAACAGCTTGGGGTCGAAGGGAACCATGGGCCGGTTGAACAGGTAGGCATCCCAATCCACGTCCTCTTCCTTGCAGTCGTCGTAGTCGCGCGCCCAGCGGGCATGATTGAAATGGTTCCCGGCGGAGATCCGGCTCACGTGGCCGAGTCTACCGGACGCGATAAAGTCGTGCGCGGCACTCCAGCGTCCTTCACTGCGGCGCTGCGTACCCACCTGGACGATCCGCTCGTTCTGACGCGCCAGGTCGACGGCTTCGTTCGCGTTTTCGATGGAAAGGGCCATGGGTTTCTCGACGTACACGTCTTTGCCGGTCTTCAATGCTTCGATCATGATGGGCGTATGCCCGAAGTCCGGCGTGGCGATGACCACCGCGTCGATATCGTCCCGCACGAGCACCTCGCCAAAGCGGGAGGTCTCGAAGGGACGCGCTCCAAAGGTCTTCTCGATGATCGCCGCGGCGGATTCCCGGTTCGGCCGCCACACGTCGCAGACCGCGCCAACTTCGACGTTGTGTGACTCGCGCAACCGCGTGAGACTGTCCATGTGCGCCCGGCAGCGGCTCCCCGTTCCGATAAGACCGATCCGGATCCGCTCGTTCGGACCCGCCGCCGCCTGGCTCATCATGCTCGCGCCCAGGGCAAGCCCGGACGTGGCCAGAAAGCTCCGTCGTGATAGTGGTTCGTATGCCATTTCTATTTCCCCCTTCTCAAATGCGGGGTTTCAATTGCACCGGCCCCGCAAGGTTTCGCGCCCGAAGGATGCGTCCAGCCATCATACGCCACTTTTGGGCGGTGTGTCACACGAAGTCTGCCTGCCGATGAACGGCTCGATTGTGGGCGCGAAATTGATTACGATTACGGGGAGGAGGGGGACCAATGAAGTTACACGCCATACTTGCCGTATTCGTATTAGGGGCGATTCTCATTAGTGGGCCGTCGGCCGCGGACGAACTTACCAATGGCTTCATCCAACCCCCGGAATCCGCACGGCCCTGGGTCTACTGGTTCATCATGGACGGCAATCTCAGCCGCGAGGGTATCACGGCGGACTTCGAGGCTATGAAACAAGCGGGCATCGGCGGGATGGTGCTCATGGAAGTGAACGTCGGCATCCCGCGCGGTTCTGTCGAGTTTATGAGCGACGAATGGTGCGAACTGTTCGCCCACGCCGTGAGGGAAGCCGAGCGCCTGGGATTGGCCATCACGCTCAACGCGGGTCCCGGCTGGACCGGCAGCGGCGGTCCCTGGGTCAAAGCGGAACAGTCCATGCAGCATCTCGTTGCCTCCGAAGTGGAGGTAACTGGTCCCGAGCAGTTCGATGGTGTTCTGCCGCGCCCGGAACCCCGTCCCCCGTATTTCGGCGAGGCGGGATTGCCAGAATGGATCAAGGAAGCGCGCGAAGCGTTTTACGCCGACGTGGTCGTATTGGCTGTCCCGCGCGCGAGCGCGCGCATAAAGGATATCGACGAAAAGGCGCTGTACGTACGTGAACCGTATACATCGAAACCCGGGGTAAAACCGTACCTGCCCGCACCCGCTTCCTACGACGCCTTACCGGACGACGCAATCATTCCCGAAGCCGGTGTTGTCGATCTTACCAATCGCCTTCAACCCGACGGACGTTTGACCTGGGATGTCCCCGAAGGCGAGTGGACCATCCTGCGTTTCGGACGGCGCAACACGGGCGCCAACACGCGCCCCGCGCCCGAACCGGGTCTCGGGTTTGAGAGCGATAAGTTCGACCCCGCCGCGTTGGAAGCGCATTTTGATGCCTTTGTGGGCCGGCTCCTCGACGCGGTGGGTCCGCGGCCCAAAGATCGCACGACCGGGTGGACCATGTTGCACATCGACAGTTGGGAGATGGGCTCGCAGAACTGGACCGACGGTTTCGAGAAAGAGTTCCGTGCACGCCGTGGATACGACCCGATGCCGTACCTGCCCGTGATGACGGGCCGCGTCGTGGAGAGCCTGGAGGTGTCCGAGCGATTCCTCTGGGATCTCCGGCTGACCGCGCAGGAACTCGTACTCGAGAACCACGCGGAGCACTTAAAGGCACTCGGCCGCAAACATGGCTTTGGCCTGTCCATCGAACCCTACGACATGAACCCCACCTCCGACATGGCCCTGGGTGGCGTCGCGGACGTGCCCATGTGCGAGTTCTGGTCGCAGGGCTTCGGTTTCGATTCGACCTTCTCCTGCATTGAATCCACGTCCATCGGCCATACCCTCGGGCGGCCCATCGTCGCGGCGGAAGCGTTCACCGCAGGGTCGGACGAGGCGTGGCAACTGTATCCGGGCGCGATGAAGAACCAGGGCGATTGGGCTTTCGCCACGGGAATTAACCGGCTCGTTTTTCACCGCTATGCGCACCAGCCTTGGCTCGACCGGCGGCCGGGCATGACCATGGGACCGTATGGTGTGCATTGGGACCGCACACAGACCTGGTGGCCCATGGTTTCCGCGTATCACGAATACGTTGCCCGCTGTCAGTTCATGTTGCGCCAGGGCGCGCCGGTCGCGGACATCTGCTACCTCGTTCCTGAAGGCGCGCCCCATGTGTTTCGTCCCCCGGCGGATGCCCTGGAAGGCGAACTGCGCGACCGGCGCGGCTATAACTTCGACGGCTGCACGCCGCAAACCTTGATTGACCACGCAACGGTCCAAGACGGGAAGATCGTCTTCCCCGGCGGCGCAGCCTATGCCGTGCTCGTGCTTCCCACGATCGACACTATGACCCCTGCGTTGCTCCGCAAAATCAAGAGCTTGGTAGAGTCTGGCGCATCCATCATCGGCAACCCGCCCGAAAAATCTCCGAGCCTCTCCGGGTATCCGCAGTGCGATGGCGACATACAGGCGTTGGCGCTTGAGATTTGGGATTCCTCGGAGGTTCCAGAAGAACCTGCCATACGCAACGTGGGCGCTGGTCGCGTCATCTGGGGTGAGGATTTCAAACGGACGGCGGACCCCGAGACGTTTCCGCCGCTGTACCCCGATTATGAAGCGACCGCCGAGGTTCTTCTTGCCATGGGCGTCTCGCCAGACTTTGAATCTGACGGCCCCATTCGCTATACCCACCGGCGCGCAGGGGATGACGAGATCTATTTCGTCGCCAACCGCAGTGGGGAAACGGTCAACACGCGATGCACGTTTCGTGTCACCGGCCGGATTCCGCAAAGTTGGAATCCGGTCACCGGAGCGCTTCGAGATTTGCCCGACTTCTCCGAGGAAGGCTGGGGAACTACACTGCCGCTCTGTTTTGCCCCGTACCAGAGTTTCTTTATCGTTTTTCGCGACAATTCGGCGGGGCCGGAAGATGCCGCGCTCCCTGGCAACTGCCCGAGCGAAACCCTCGTTGCGAATGTGGAAGGTCCATGGGATGTTGCCTTCGATCCCAAATTGGGTGGACCGGGGCAAATCCAATTCGACATGCTGGTCGACTGGAGCACCCGCCCCGAACCTGGCATCAAGCACTATTCGGGGATCGCGACGTATCGAACAACGTTCACCTATGCCGAAGCAGACTACGCGCTACCGCGGTCGGTGTACGTCGACTTGGGCGTCGTCCACAGCATGGCGCGGGTGCGGCTGAACGGGAACGACTTGGGCGTGGTGTGGTGTGCGCCGTGGCGCGTCGAAATCACGCGCCATCTTAAGCCAGGGGAGAACGCTCTTCATATCGACGTGGCGAATCTGTGGCCCAACCGGCTCATTGGGGACAGCGCCCTGCCGGAAGAAGAGCGCATCTCCTGGACCACCTGGAACCCGTACAAGCCCGATAGCCCCCTGCTGCCTTCAGGGCTGATCGGGCCTGTACAAATCCTCGCGGGAGACGATTAAACCGGCATCTACTTCAGCTTGTTCTCAAACCAGGCCGGGCCGCCCCATTTGCCGGTTACGACGATGTCGAGATCGGTGTCGGCATCCAGATCGATGACCACGAGGTTAAGCCCCGAACCGATGCCTTCGTCGTACGACAGGACGTGTTTCGTCCACGCCGGGTCAGGACCGCGGTCCAGTTCATACCAATACACCCCCGGCGGATCGTTGCCGCCGGGATCGTTCCCGTTGTGGGCCTTGTAACGCTTGCCGGTAACAAGGTCCAGGTCACCATCCTCGTCGAGATCGGCCAGGAACAGGCTGTGCGCCTGCGACCAGGAATCATCGATGAGGTGGCGTTTCCACGTCACGGCATCTCCGTTGCGCTGCTGTTCGTACCAGAAGATCCCGTAGTCGTGGGCCATGCTCGTGACCAAATCCGCAAGACCATCCTCATTCACGTCGTACACGAGGATCTGCGGCGTGTGGCCGGCTTTGCCTTCTTCGCGGCCGCCTACGGCAAGGGGATGCTTGACCCACTCCCCGGCGCGCGGATCCGCCGGCGCTTCAAACCACGCATCGGGCCGCAGAATATCGGGCCGTCCGTCCCCATTCACATCGCAGCAACCGGTGCCGAACTCCATCTCTTCCGTTGAGACGGTATGAACGATCATGCCGCTCGATCCGTCCGGAAGTGTTCCCGCTTCATACCAAACCGTCGGCTTCACGGCGGGGAGAATTTCGTGGTGGTTTCCATCACCATCCAGGTCGACCGCTTCCCCGCATTCGTAGTTTCCGTTCTCTTCGATGAGCGTGCGGGGCCACATGCCGCCTGCTTCGCCAGGGTTCTTGAGCCATTCCGCCTTCATGCCGAACCACGAGCACGTGGCAATGTCGAGCCAACCGTCGCCGTCGACGTCGATCGGCGCGTTCATGAAGTCCCAACGATAGCCGTTGCCCTGTTCATCGACCTCGCCTTCCACCTCACAGATCTTCGTTGGCGCAAAATCGGGTGCGTGATAGACGTAGGGAAGCGCGACGATATCCAGCGCGCCGTCGTTGTTGAAGTCGGCGACGCCACAGGATTCCCCGCGGTAGGTCCCGATCCGGTGCAATTCAAAGGTGGGACCGGCATCCGCCGCTGCGGCGAGCGCCGTTTGTGTCCCAATCACAAGGGCAATCAGTACAGGCATAGTTCTCGTCCTTGTTTGTTGATCGCAGGTTAATCGCGGCGCCCGCCTCGCTCCCGCGGCTCCTCATCGGAACCAAGTTCCTTGACCCGAATGTTGCGCCACGCAACCTCGAAGGGTCCCTTGTCGCCTACACCGTGGACCTGCAGACCGATGAAGCCCTTCGGGTGGGATTGAAACTTTTCTTCGTCGACGAGGTCTTCGACGGGTTCGCCGTTGATCCAGGTCTGAATGCGCGGTCCTTGGGCAACAATGCGATAGGAATTCCACTCGCCATCTTTGAATGCCGTGTACTTCCGTTCCTCGGCGTTTTCGGACATCCAGCCGCCGCAGGCTTCGCCGTAGACGAGGCCGGCCTGCGCGCCCTCGGCTCCGCTGGCTTCGATCTCGACCTGAGGCCCATTGACGCGGCCGAACTCCGCGCCGTCCTCCGGCTCGGCCGTGGTCGAGCGGATCTGTACGCCCGAATTCAACTCGTTGTCCATGAGTTTCACTTCGAATTCCAACTCGAAGTCGCCGTAATCCTTCTCCGAGCAGAGAAATGAGTTAGGGCTCCCCGGCGTCGTCTGGCCCACAATGGTCCCGTCTTCCACGCGGTACGTGGCCGTGCCGTTCTTCTGGATCCACCCGTCCAGGGATTTACCGTCAAACAACGTTACCCATTCACCTTCGGCCGCTGCGGCGCTGAACGCAACCGCCAACGCGATCCCTGAAACTACGAGCGTTTTCCTGATCATGTTCTACCTCTCTTGTCTCTTCGCTCTCGCGAAGCAGTAGTCGTCTAAAATGTTTCCACAAAGAACCGCCTAACAACGTAACCTTCTTTCGTCATTCGTTCAACTTCGCGACGCCCTCATACGGATCTGTTCCCAGCAATAACCCGCCCTTGGCGACGCCGCCGTTCCACAAGTCATACTGAGCCACGGCGTGCCCCTCAAAGAAGGCGTACAGTCGAAGGCGCAGATTCTGGACCGTTGCCTGATGGTTCGCGCTCGCAATCAGATTGACCGCCTCATCAGGATCCTCCTGCAAATCATAGAGTTCGTCCGGGGCGTCGCCAATTCGTTCGATATACTTCCACTGTTCCGCCCTTACGGCCCGGAGGTTCTCGAACTCGTAGTAGACGACGTTGTCCCATTCGATACGCTCGCCGCGCAGGAAGGGGGAGTAGTCGCGTCCGGGCAAGGGTGGACTGGCCGGAATCCGTTCTTCCAGCCCGAGATAGTGGAGAACGCTGGGCAGCAGGTCGTAGTTGCTCACCATCGGGTCGGCGTCAACGTCTTGCGCGACACGGCCCGGCTGCCGGTAAATGAGCGGGATGTGCATCATCGGGTCGTAGGCCGTCAAGGGGCGCGTGTGATCGCCCATGCCCCAGAATCCGCCGTGGCCACCGGACCAACCCTGGTCCGCCGTGAAGATGATCAGGGTGTCTTCCTCAAGCCCGAGCCGCTCCAACGTCGCCATGACCTCGCCTACCCCGTCGTCGACGAAACTCAACTCCGATGCATACGTTCGCATGGAGGTCGGGTTGTTGATCATGTCGCGGTTGTTGTGAAGCCATGGGTGCGGCGCTTCCCTCGGGAAGGACGCAAACTCGCTGTTCGCATAATCCGCGGCATGCGGATTATCGGGCTCGGAGAGCATGCTCTTGCCGAGTCCATAGGGGCCGTTGTAGGCGAGGAAGAGGAAGAACGGATTGTTCTGGTTCTGCTCGATAAACTCGCAGGCGCGTCGGGTCCAGAACGCCGTCTGGTGCCCGGGAATCTCGTGGGCCTCACCGTTCTCGATGTACTTCTGGGTGTGAAAACTGGACGTGTGTCCCTCCGGTTTGACGACCCAGGTGCTGAATCCTTCCTGCGGACGAAGGTGGTCGCCGAGATGCCACTTGCCGACCAGCCCGCAGGTGTACCCGGATTCGTGGAGAATCTCCGGCAGCGTATCGAATTCTTCGATGGTGCTGTATGCGTTCGGGCCAAGCATGACGTCGTTGTTGATGTACTTGTGCACGCCGTGTTGCGACGGCATCAGCCCAGTCAGATACGTCGCCCGGGTCGGGGAACACACGGCATTGTTGCAGAAGGCACGCGTGAACCGGACCCCCTCGTATGCGAGGCGGTCGATGTTTGGAGTTCGGATGTCAGGATTTCCGTAGCACCCGAGGGTCCATGCGCCCTGGTTGTCCGTCATGATCAAGATGACGTTGGGACTGCGAGCGCCGGCCTGGTTGCCTTGTGCGCGGGCCCCAAGAGCTCCGAGCGCCAGTGACCCGCCGGCGCGACGAAGGAATGTGCGGCGATTCATTGGAGGTCTCCTTGAGAAGGACGACATCGACGACGCCATCCGGTGCGCGTCCTCAGCTAATCTCGGGCAACTCAAATTCATCCCCCAAGTCGCTCATCCAGGTTGCCAGACGCTCCTGCAACTTGCGGCGCTCGGCTTTATAGCGCCCGTCGAGCGCGTGGTTGGCGAGTTCGTAGGGATCCTCATTGAGGTTATACAGCAGCCAGGGTTGACCTTCGAGGACGGCATATTTCCAACCGTCTGCGGTCACCACGCCGCGCCAGGGACGTTCCCGATCCGAGGCAAATCCGTACTTGTACCCGGGGTCGACGAGCTGCAAGAACGCGGAATCGGGCATCGGGTTCGTACTCGACCGCGTGGCGTCGACGAGACTCGACATGTCGGCGCCCCGCATCCATTCCGGCACGTCGAGGCCGCATAGCCCCAGCGAGGTCGGTGCGATGTCCACATGATTGATGGGCGTGTGCACCGGCGATGGCGTTGCGCGCGGCATGCACGGCTTGCCGCCCTTCGACACGATGAACGGCACACGAATCGATTCTTCCCACGGCACGCACTTGAGAATCCGCGCGTGCGATCCGTGCATGTCGCCGTGGTCGGAGAAGAACACGATGTACGTGTTGTCCAGTTGTCCGGTCTGATCGAGGGTCTCGACAATCCGCCCAACATTCCAATCCAGGTTCTCGATCATGGCGTAGTACCCCGCCAGGTCGCGGCGCGCGTCATCCATGATTTGCTTGACGGGCGGCACGTTGGGGCGCAGTTTCACGTCTTCTGGACGATGGCGCGCGGTCCATTCTTCAGGTGCGACGTACGGCGAGTGGGGCGGCTGCACCGACATGACGGCGAAGAAGGGGCGGGCATCGCCGGAATCCCGCTCGCGGCCGCGATCTTTCAGGTAATCGATGAAATGATCGGTGATGGCGTCGGTTTCGTACTTGGGAAGTTGGAACAGTTCGATGGACTCGCCCGAAGCATCGTGTCCGTGCAGCCAGCAATCGTACTGGGCGTTGTTGTTTTCGTACCCCAGCCACATCTCGAACCCACCGCGACGTTCGGGCCGCACGAATTGTTTCCCGGACCGCTCGTCCTGGGCACGGTTGTCGCGGCCATCCACGTGCCACTTGCCGAAGTAGGCCGTGCGATAGCCCGCGTCGTTGAACGGCGCGGCAACCGTGGGCATCCCGTCCGGCATGGCGTGATCGTGACCGGGCGTGCATTCGTGGGGATAGCGGCTCGTAAGCAACGACCCGCGGAACGGCGTGCACAACGGGCACCCCGCGACGGCCGTAACGCCGACACCGCCCGCGAGCCCGTCGATGTGCGGCGTGGAAAGATTGGGATCGCCCATACAGCTCAGGGCCTGCGCGCGATGCTGGTCGCCCAGCAACCAGAGGATGTTTGGATGGGCGTTCTCCTCCGCGCCGATTGCCATTTCCCCAGCCATCGCCGCGGCCGTCAACCCCGCCGCGCTGCGCGCGAGAAACTGCCTGCGTTCCAGTTCGATTGATGGCATACGCTACGGCCCTCCGGTTACTATCCAGACCCTAACGAAATCAGGAAGGTCGAGACAAGCTGGTCAGACTTCCAACAAAACGGCTGCCGACACAGCGTCCAGCGTGACGCGCCCATCGGTCGGTACCGGTTCGGGATTCTCCGGCGTCGCGAGCACCATCGTTTTCACGGCAGGCGTGAAACGAATCGCCACGTGGACCGGTCTGTCATACCCCGTATTAACAACTACGACCGCCCACTTCCCTGTCGCACGACTGACGAAAACAGAATGCCGCACGGTATCGGGTCCTTCGGTGATCTTCAATGCCGCGCCCTGCGTATCGCAGAATTCCGCGTCCCAGAGATACTCGCTGTATCGCGCGCGAAGGGCATCGACCCGCTTGCCATATTCCAGCGTCAGCGGAAACTCCGGCAAGCGTCCTTTGAAGCCCCGCGGCTCATAGCTGAGGATGTACCGGTACAACAGGGCCTGATTGATAACGGTCCGGTTGTTGTATCCGAGCACGGCAACCATCATTTCCGAGTCGGCCGCGATATAGCGGTGCACGGGCATATGGTTCTTCCCGATGCGGAAGTAGGAAAGCTGGTAGTGGCGCAGTTGCAGATCGTAACAGTCCTCTCCCGCCAGCAGGAACGGTTCGTCGCGCGGACCGCTGGCCTTCTGAAAAGCCTCCGCAAGTGGGGCGTCGCCCGCGAACACGTGCGCGGGGACCGGATGGCCGTGGCTGTCGTCGAAGCAATAGTTCGCGCCTCCGTGGTGCTGGCACTCGTCGTACAAGGTGCCCGACGGATTCAATGCGACCACCTTTTTGAATTCCGACACCGCCACGTTGCGCCACTCCGCGCTCTGCATGCACATGGGGATAAACCGGCGCGTGTTGATATTCGCGAGTTGCGTTTCGGTCATGTACATGTAGCCTGGGTAGTAGTACGCGTCGCCGTAGGGGTCCTTCATGGCGAGCCGGTGCAGGTCTGCGCGATACCGTTCGGTGCTGCGATCCGACCACGTGAATTTGCTGAAGAGGACCGCGTGAACGCCGCGCGATTCCATATACGCAATCGCATCCCGCAGTTCCTCCCACGTGCCGAGCCCTGGTTCCGTGTCGTGCGATGGGTTGTTGCGGTCCTGGCCGCCCGACGCCCACCCCGTGATCTGTACGGCGCCCACGCCCTGCGCAGCGCAGTCGTCGGCTATGGTACGCAGCTCGCGGTACGGCACCGCGTACTCTTCCTCCGGCGAGTTCACATGAATCTGTTGCCACGAATGGACCTGCTTCAACCACGCCGGTTTGCGCGGCGGCGTGTACCAGGTCTTCTTCCAGTCATTGTAGATATCCGCGCCGGTGTGCCAGGTGCCTTGATACGGAGCGAGTACGACGGGACGCAATGCCGTGGTGCCGACGCCCGCGAATGGAAAATGGATCACCCCGCATTCGAGGTGAACCGGCGCGCCGCCGATGCGGTCTTCCTTCGGCACGGTACCCGCCTCGAAGGCTTCGGCAAACTCGAAGCCGGGGAACTGTTCAAACCGGAATTGGACGAGGTGATCGCAGGACGTGTCGTGGTAACCGGCGTACAGCCCTTCGGAACCGTTGTGTGCAAGCACAAACGGCGTGCTCGGCGTCGGCGACAACTGCATGGGATGTTCCACCCCAAAACAGCCGCGGTGGCTTTCAAAGCGCGGATACAGTGATTCGTTCACCCAGTCGCCATACGTTGAATGCAGGTGGTAGAACTCGGACGTGTTGGAGGGACGAGAAAGGTCGCCCAGCCAAGGCCAGATGCATGCTTCGACGACGTGGTCGCTACGGTTTTCGATAGTGGCGCTAAATTCGAGCCGGTTGTCGCGCAGCGTGACTGTGCCGGTGAACGTAACCTCTAGCGCCTCATCCCGCTCGCTGCGGAGATCCGACCATGTAAGCCGAAGCGTATCTCCATCGAGGGATGCATCCGCTAAGGTTTGATTCCGGCCAATGACCCGATTGTTACGTTTGCCGGGCACCGGCACCAGCAGCCCAAACGCCTGCCCCAACTCCGCCCGGCGCTGGACTTGCCACCCGGTGTCCTTGAAGACGAGGCGGGCCAGCGCGCCGTTCGTTCTGGCAAACTGCACCTGGAGTCGGTCGTTTTCAAGGGTGTATATGTCCATCAAGGACGGATTGTAGCGGGTTCTGACGTCTCGGTGAAAGAAGCTATGCCAACGCAAGAGTTAATGCAACTTGGTCCGAGGATCAGAGATACAATAGGAGGGGCGGCAGAGATTTCCGGCTAGGTATCGCAGGCTAGAGCGCCGAAGCCTATGCCTAGCTACGACGTAGACAGAAGGGTAGGAGGCTGAAAATGCGAGTCCGAATCATCGTACTATTCTTGCTCATCCTTGCGGCACTACCTCTCACAACAGCCAGGATTGTTCGTCTGGCTCCTATACCAAAGCTCACCTACGACGGCGTGATGTATGAGCCGGTAGAGACACGCGCTGGGATTCTGCAAGCGTTAGACGCTAAGACAGGAGAACTCCTCTGGGAGAAGCGACTATACGACCATTTCAAAAAGCCGCTTCTGGAACCCGATGCAGTCTGGGAATATGTGGAAGGCATCTTTCTTGATAAAGAGAACGGGCGCCTGATGATCGTGAACACCAACGATACGCTGATTGCCTTGGATTTGGAGTCACGAGAATCGTATGTCATTGAACTCACCCGTGGAATCACGATGAAGATTGAAAAGGCTGAGGAAGGATCCCCTGAGGGTAATGAGTTGTTGATACTTGACGAAGGCGAAGTCCTGTTTCAGTTTCCGAGCGCCACGGGCGAGGGATAGGCTCCATCGAAAGTGTGAGATCAGTGGTGGTGCTGGTCTCCGGCCGCCTTTCACGTCCTATTCGTCTTATAGGTCCTATCCGTCCTATTCCATCACGCGATGATCTCGTTCACCACCCGCGCCGGCTCCACGCCGGT